>JANQRV010000344.1 GCA_028284395.1 Saprospiraceae bacterium | reverse complement strand
GTCCAACGTTTTCGCGAGATCGGGATGCGAAAAGTACTCGGAGCGGGCAATAACCACATCCTGACCCAACTGACGGTCGAAAGCTTTTCTTATTTAACCATTGCCTTGATACTGGCCATCGTACTGGTGCATTTGACTTTGCCGCAATTCAATAGCATCATGGATCGGGAACTTAGTTTGTGGACCAACGGCAACTGGCATTTGGCTGGGGGAACCGTCGCGGTATTGGCACTGATTGGACTCCTGAATGCCTTTTTCCCTTTCCTTGCGGTTTCGAAATTCAAATTGAATAATGTGCTCAAGGGAGGACATAGTTCGGGCGCCGGGCTGGAAGGCAACGGACTTATCAAAAATGGATTTGTCATTTTTCAGTTTGTAACGGCAGTCGTGCTCTTGATCGCCACCTTCACCATCCAGCAACAACTTCGCTTTATCCAGCAAAAAAACCTGGGTTTACAGACTGAGCAGGTGATGGTTGTACCCATTCGCGACGACAGCATTCAAAACAACTTCAATACGGCAAAAGAGCTATTTCTACGAATTCCGGGGGTTACTTCGGTTTCCGCGATTTCGAATTTTCCGTGGAACCGGGGATATTACAATTTCAAATCAACGATTACCGGGCAGGGGAAATCGATCGATGCCAATTTACAGACTTTGTTGGTAGAAGAGGATTTTATCAACACTATGAAAATGGAAATGTTAGCGGGGCGGCCATTTTCTAAATCGTTTGGAAGTGATGGATCTAATGCTTTTATTTTGAATGAGGCAGCAGCCACAAAATTTGGCCTGCAAGAACTAGATGGGCTGCGCATCCATATGAAGAGCATAGCAGCGGGGGATCCTAAGGTTGGGGAAGTAGTCGGAATTGTCAGGGATTTCCATCTCAAGTCTCTTCACCACCAAATGGAACCGGTCGTGCTTACGGTGGCTCCCGTATCCTACTTTCTGGATAATTTTGTGATCCGCCTGCAAACCGATGACCTCGAACAATACATCGGCCAGATCGCACAGGTCTGGCAATCCGAAATATCACAACGACCTTTTGACTACTTTTTCCTGGACGAGGCTTTTCAAGAGTTTTATTTAAAGGAGAGTAGACTGGCCAAAATTTTCAGCTACTTTGCCATCCTCGCCTTTATCATTGCTGCGTTGGGTATGTTTGCGCTGGTGGCCTATCTGAGTGAGCGGAGAATGAAGGAAATGAGCATCCGAAAGATTTTAGGGGCAACGGTATTGCAAATCATTGGCTTATTGTCAATGGACTTCCTGCGCTTAGTCGTCATTGCTATCCTGATCGCAGCACCTTTGGCCTGGATTGGCATGAATCGCTGGCTGAATGACTTTGCTTTTCGGACCAACCTATCCTGGTGGATCTTTGCGGGGGCCGGATTGATTACTTTGGTCATCGCAATTGGTACCGTGAGTATACGAGGACTGAAAACGGCCCGTACCAATCCGATCGATAGCATCAAGCAGGAGTAAATAATTCAGATCCTCGATACCGATGCCAATTCTACCAATTCCGTGGAAAGAATCAGATCCACCTCCCGGCGCTGCCCAGGGTGTGCAATAGCGTCTAATAATAACCTGGAGGCACTTTCTCCCATTTTAGTACCGGAATCCCGGATGTGCGTAATTTGCGGGTATGACAGATAGGGATAGACGCCGTCACTAATGGAAATGATGGATAGGTCTTTCGGGATGGACAACTGAAGCCGATTAATGTGATATAGACTTCTGATGAGCAACTCGTCTGACATGGTAAAAATGCCGGTAATACTACTGTGGTTTAAGATGGGAGGAAGGATGTAGTTTAAATCGGAATCTTTGTTGACGGAAATGATGTTTTCTTTTGCAATGGGGATATTGTTTTCTTTCAATGCCCTTTCATACCCTTTGATCCTTTCTTGTGAAATCGAAAAATTTGGATTTCCAAAAATGCCGAGTATGTTCCGATGCCCTTTTTCGATCAGGTGATTTACAGCCTGATAACTGGCTTTGACACTATCAATGGTAACCGAAGGATAGATATTGCTCTTCCGGGCCTTATCCAGTAAAACACACTTGATTTTTGCTTGATGTAGCGGTCGCAGGTGATTTAAATCGGCGGTTTCTTTCGATAGAGAAATGAACACGCCCTCCACTGCCCAACTCAAACATTGTTTCACCAGATCGCACTCTATTTGGTAATGATCGTGAGAAAGAAAGGTGATTAAGGAGTAATTGGATTCGGACATTATTTTATTGATGCCAGCGATCAATTGAGGGGTAAAAAACATATTGATTTCTGGTAATATCAAGGCAATCAATCCAGAATGTTGTTTCCGGAAAAAACCGGCGTGTATATTCTTGGTGTAATTGAACTCCGCCGCCGCATTTCTTACTCTCCTTTTAGTGGCTTCGCTAATGTCGGGATGATCGGAAAGCGCTCTTGAAACCGTCGATTTCGAGAGACTCAGTATTTTGGCCAAATCCTTTATTGTCATCCTCTTCATGGTCTACAAGATCAAAAAAAAATCAAAAATTACCAACAGCAACCTTTCCCGCAATCGGTTGCGGAATAAATGGATTTTTTGTTAGCGAAAAAAAATAATAGAATTACTATTAGGATGAAAAAAACTACTATGATACATAAAGGTATGAATCAATAATAGGTGATTTGTCATCCTCTAAAATTGACAGAATTAAAAAATCTTAGCAGTCGGGTTAAAAAATAGTTTGCTAGCACAAAAAAGGCTTTTCACTAACCAGAATGGCCGAGCTACGAGAAGAGGGAGAGCTTCTCAGTCAGATAAGGAGCTTTCTCCCTACTTTTTTTCGTGCAAATAGACCACTTTCAGCACCTCTGACTTATGATACCGGGCAGATAGTAGTATTTTTTAGTACTTGCCCGGGCCCAAACAAATAAACAAAACTTCATGAGGAACGCCATTCAGCTCATCACTTATGTGGATCGCCTTGGTTGCAAAAACGTACAAGATCTACAGGTGCTTCTCGACACTGAGCTGAAAGGTCTATTTGCCGGAGTACACATCTTGCCTTTTTATTACCCCATCGATGGGGAAGATGCAGGTTTCGATCCAATTGATCATTCCATTGTGGATCCCAGATTGGGAGACTGGTCGGATGTTCGATCGTTGAGCCAATCTGTCGAGATAATGGCGGACCTGATCGTCAACCACGTTTCCGCCCAATCCGCCCAGTTTACGGATTTCCAAACAAAGGGCGAGCAATCCGAATTCGCATCCATGTTCTTGACCTACGACAAGGTATTTCCGCAGGGTGCGACGGAGCAAGAATTGATTCGGATCTATCGGCCCCGTCCCGGCTTCTCCTTTACGCCGATGGCGATTGGTGGATCCGCAAAAAAATTGATCTGGACTACTTTTACCAGTAATCAAGTTGATATCGATGTCTCCAGTGTTCCGGGAAAAGCTTACCTCGAACACATTCTGGATACTTTTGCCAAGGCCGGAATCACGATGATCCGCCTCGATGCCGTTGGTTATGCGATCAAAAAAAGAGGTACGTCGTGTTTCATGATCGAAGACACTTTTGATTTCATTGCGCTTTTGGCGGAGAAGGCGAATCGGAAGGGAATGGAAGTTCTGGTAGAGATTCATTCTTACTATCAGACCCAGATCGAAATTGCCCAAAAAGTGGGGTATGTCTACGATTTTGCGTTGCCCGTGCTGGTATTGGACACCCTGTTTAACGGCAATGCCCGAAACCTTAAGAAGTGGCTTCGAATCAGCCCACGGAACGCCTTTACGGTACTCGATACGCACGATGGCATCGGCGTCATCGACGTGGCCTCAGAAGACGGCAAACCGGGCCTGATCGAAGATGAAGTCCTGGAACGGATCGTGGACCAAATTCATGAGAACAGTGAAGGCCGAAGTCTCAAAGCAACGGGGGCTGCCGCATCTAACCTCGATCTTTATCAAGTCAACTGCACTTATTTCGAAGCCTTGGGTAGCGACCAGCTGAGTTACTTGATGGCTCGTGCCATTCAATTTTTTGTACCCGGTATTCCCCAAGTATACTACGTGGGATTATTTGGTGATGACAACGATATGGATTTGCTGGAACAGACCAATGTAGGACGCGACATCAACCGGCATTACTATTCCAGGGAGGAAATCCGGGAAAAACTGCGCACGCCAATGATCCAGAAACTACAAGAGCTGATGATACTGAGGAATAATCACCCTGCTTTTCAGGGCGATTTCCACCTTGTAGACTCCATGGATTCGACCTTGATCATTAGATGGACGAACGAGGCGATGGAGGCACAACTTTCCCTGGATTTGAAGAAGCGGGGAATTCAGATTACCTTTTCCGAGTTTGAAGGCAATACTTCTATTGCATTCGACACTTTTCGAGTGTAACGACCTTGCTCATTCTTTCAATAAATTTTGTAATGCTTCGCCCTTCAAAACCTGGCCATGTACGCCGGCTATGATACGTACGGGCCATTTCAATTTCTTGATGTGTGCAATCAACAGTTTTGCAGGTAAACTTTCCAGATCCCATTCCTTGTACGAGATCATATCTGCTTGCCACAGAAGACCCAGACTGGGAATGAATAGTACCAACATTTCTTTAGCATGGGGTATTGGACCAATATCGAAAATCTGAACCTCCATGCCTGGCCTACTCAGAGAAACACTGTCCTTGACGATCATGAAGGTGGGCTTTTGAGGGTGCTCCGACTGGCGATCGGGAGCCCAATTAAATTCCGCCTGCGATATTGCTTCAAACAGTTGTTGGTTGCCAGGAGTTGTAATGATTGTTGCCTGATGAGCGATGTATTCCCGGAGCCCCCCGATGTGGTCTTGATGATGGTGGCTTTGCAGGAGGTAGCGAATGGCTTTATCGGGGAATCGTTTTCGGATCAACTCGATGACTTTTTGCGATATTTCATTGCTGACCGGTGCTTCGCTTACCAGCATAAAGTCGGGGAATTCGACA
>JANQRV010000078.1 GCA_028284395.1 Saprospiraceae bacterium | reverse complement strand
GTTTAAACTTTATCCTTCGGCCTGCAAATGCCCATTTTTGGAACCTCATTTCACCAAATTTTTAGACCATAGCGCTGCTATGCATCAAAAATTTGGCTTCATGAGAACCCCAAACTGAACATTTTCGGCTGCGAAAACAAAATTTAAACATATTCTTATACCTATTTAGATAAAATTCGGGTTTAGCAAGTTTTTCTAGATCACTCGGTAATTCAAGGTCGAGATATAAAAAGCCCTTTGGGTTTCCTTTAATGATATCCTTAGCTAAAGTTGTTTTGCCAGATTGCCTTGACCCCAGAATGCCTATAACAGGAAAGTGCTCTAAAAGCTCAAGAATGTCTCCTTTTAAGAATCGGTCTATGAAAATCATAAACCCATAATACTATTAACCATGAAAAATCAAAAGTGCACTTTGCATTTTTCATGGTTATTTAACTTTTATAGCGCATTTTACCATGTAAAATCGGAATTATACATTTGATTCTTCATGATAAAGGGTGGAGTTTTGAGCTGATTACGCATTGTATGGAAAAAGCGTTTGAAAAAACCTACCGGGGCAGGTTTTTCGAAATTTGTTTTCTCAAACCATTATTTCAGCCTGAATATGGCCAATTAACTGGGAGTAGGGATCCCTGTTTAGAAGTTCGGGAAAATGGCCGGCAATCTAAACGACCATTCAAAGTTCTTCAAAAACTGTATTTTAGTTTGACGGATTAATCAGACATAGCATTTTGGGGTTTCTCAATAGTACCTTGCCCGTTTGAAACCAACGGGATTTAGCTAATATGGCAATCTACGACTTGAAGAATTGGTCTTTCACAAACATGCGACAAATATCAACACGCAGCATACCGAATGAACTAATGAAAACCAGAACAGGAATGAAAAGAACATTTATATTTAAGTTCTTATGTCTATTCTTCATCCAATTGCCCGCCCAAACTAACCTTGATTCTCTATGGAGCGTTTGGGAAGACAAAACCAAACCCGACTCTTCCCGTGCCGACGCATTGTATGACTATTTATACGAGGCTTATTACCATTCAAAGCCGGATAGTGCCATTATATTGCTTGAGTCACTGCAGGAATTCGTCCAAATCGCCTGCAATTACCGGGGCTGAGGCAGGCGCAGCCACCGTTCGCCCGGTCCAACCCCAAAGTCCAACTATATTTCCGCTAGTAAGAGATAATACGGTTAAAATTCTGGTCGTAGACGATGAACCCATTAATCAACAGGTGCTCCAAAACCACCTCTCCGGCAAGGATTTTCAACTCACCAAAGCGATGAACGGGGAGGAGGCGATGAATATGATTCAAAGCGAAGTGGCCTTCGACCTGGTTTTACTGGATGTGATGATGCCCCGCATGTCGGGCTATGAGGTCTGTCAAAAAATCAGGGAGACCTACCTACCTTCAGAGCTGCCAGTTATTATGATCACTGCCAAAAGCCAACTAAAAGATGTTGTAGATGGATTGACTTTGGGGGCTAATGACTATTTACCTAAACCATTCCATAAGGAAGAGCTTCTGGCCAGGATACAGACACAATTGGATTTGCACCGCATTAATGCTATCACCAGCAAGTTTGTACCCAATGATTTCCTGCGATTCCTGGGCCGGGAAAGAATTACGGAAGTGGTACTGGGTGATCAAACCGAACAAGAGGTGACGGTACTCTTCACGGATATTCGTGACTATACCTCATTTTCGGAAAACATGACACCTGAAGAGAATTTCAAATTCGTCAATGCCTTTCACAAACGGATGGGACCAGTCATTCAACAACAGGGCGGCTTTGTTAATCAGTACTTAGGCGATGCAATTATGGCTATCTTTCCCTGCAGACCGGAAGACGCACTAAATGCGGCGATTGGTATGCAACAGGCACTTAGTACGTACAATGAAAAGAGGATCGAAAGGGGCCGCCAGCCAATTCGTATGGGAGTTGGACTACACACCGGCCCCCTGATTATGGGTATCATTGGCGATCAAAACCGGCTAGACGCTGCCACTATTGCAGATACTGTAAATACCGCTTCCCGAATTGAAAGCTTAACCAAACATTTCGGAACATCGATCCTGCTAAGTGAAGACAGTCTTCAACAAATAGAAAACCAGGCTGATTTTCATCTTCGCTATTTGGGAGAAGTACAGGTCAAAGGTAAAAAGGAGCCGGTAGGTATTTATGAATGTTTTGATGATAATAATCAGCAGACCATAGCCTTGAAAGTCGACACATTGCCTGATTTCAAAAAAGGCCTCGAGCAGTTTTTAAGTCGGGATTTTCCGCAGGCTGTAACTACTTTTAGTAATATCCTGAAGGTGAACACCATTGACCGGCCTGCTCGATTTTTTATGAACAAATCAGGTGAATATCTACTAAAAGGAGTTTCTGATGATTGGGATGGCGTGGAAGTGATGACTTTCAAGTAGTTACTCTTTGATATTAAGCGCATATTCCAATTAAATTAACCCCTGGTTTTTGCGAAAACCCCCAAGAAACCGCATTGTCTCTAACCAGTTGATTTCAGCAAATAGGATGGCCAAGGTCATATGAAAAATTTGATTTCCAGACTGGTTCCTCGGACTTCTAAAGTTATTTGCGAAGTGGCTTGGTCGATCGACCTGTCAATCTTTTTTCAGCGATTTCTGCGATTTGTAAAATCCATCCAATAAATGTTCCAGCAGTTTGTCTAAATTGATTTTTTCAGATTCTATCCAATCTCGAATATCATTGCTTAGAGAGATCTTTACCTCTGTCGCGGAATCAAGTTGAGCTATCGGATCATATTCAATTTCCTGCCAATTTCCAACATCTGCTTCATCATCAAGTATCTCTTCATCATCATAAAAAATTGCATGCTCCGGAACTTCAATTCCTGCTTTGACCAATTTCATAACGTCCAATGATTCGATCCTGATTCTGTCAAAATCAATTGTATATTCTGATATCGATTGCCCTAGTTCGACTTTCTTCAATGCATCCGATACTGATATTTTAGTCTTTGTTGCCATCGTTTTTACTGAGTTTTTTTGACAAATACTTTCTTCTTTCTTCCCTTCTGGCTCTTCTTGCCGAAATTATTCTAACCGCATATTCACGAATCGTATATATTACCACAATTATCGCTTCATACGCCTTCCCAATTACCTTGAATCTATCTTCTCCATTATGGTCAGATACTAAATTTATACGGTCTGCATCGTTAAGTAAGTGATCAAAAATAGTTGTAAAGATGATCTGAGGTCATTTTTTTGCTGGCCAATGCCGCACTGAAGGATTATAGCCGCGCTACATGACTGAA
>JANQRV010000076.1 GCA_028284395.1 Saprospiraceae bacterium | reverse complement strand
AAGAGCTAGCCCGCCCACGGAAAACTTCTCTTTGGAAACAGCCTTGTTTCGTACCAACTTTCCGCCGCGGCACACCCTGGCCATTCCATCTATAAATTCTCCGATAAAGGTAAATCGAATGGGATGGCCCGACAATCCATCCAATTTCGGTTTTCCATTGCGGTCTATTAACCCAAAGTAACCATCGTGATCTATTGTCGCAGCATAGGGCAACTGCCGTTCGAAGTCATGTCTTCTGATCCCAAGCAAGTCGTAGTCCGTAATCAGTTGCCCTTTCCGATGATCAAATATCGCCAACGGCATCAGTACTTCACGTGGCAAAATCCCCAGCTGAGTAACCGAAACCGCTACCGATCGACCTCGTGGGTAAAGCAATGTCATCCTGGGCTCACCAATGTGATAAACATTTCTGAATATTTGGTTGGAGTCTGGTAATTGTCCTTTTATTAATCGAGGTAGATCTCTGAATTTCCAGGTTTTTTCCTTAGGATGCTGCCGCCATTGCCAGACACTTCCATCGATTCGATCTGGAGATCTGAATTCGGAAACAAAATCGGTCTCTCGGTTACTATACCGATACCCTCGAATCACCTCTGCTTCGCGAAAATCTCCTGCATCTGACTTAAAATTTAGTTGGATGACATTCGAATATAAGGTATAGTCAATGACCTGTCCGGTGTTCATGTCCAGTTCATAAACGGTTAGGTTACGTCCGGAGTGCCCTTTTACTAAATTACTATCGATGACAATCGAGTCGTGAACCGGAGCTATGATCTCTTCAAAATACTGGTTGATAACACCAACGCCTCGATCCAGCCGAAACTTACCTAGTTTTGTCCCTTCTGGACGCAATGTGAAATAGGTGCATTTTTTTACCATTTTTCTGCGCTGATGAAAAATACCCCAAAAGAAGTTTTGTCGAACCGCATAGGAGCTGTCGCCGTAAGGAACTATTTCTTCATAATTGGCGGGTAATACAACTTGCCCTTCCCCGTTCAACAAACCGTAGAGTCCCCTAGCCTTGAACCTGATGTGTCGATCATCCAGCGATTCGAAGACGAATCGGCGGGGCTTTAATTCTAGCGTTTGAAGTACCAACGCCTCTTCCTCAGCAGACCAACTGCTATCCTGTATTATTCGTTTTCTCACCTGCTGATGAGTATTGACAACAGCAAATGGTTCTTGCCTGGTCAAACGCTGTTCAGTAATCTGCGGGTAATCAGATGGATTGACTTCCAGTCTTTTTTCGGAGATAATTGTCGTATCCCAAAATGCAAAAAATCCCCCTTTCTCAAGTGCATACAAGTATCCTAGTGTATCAACTGGATGATCGAGTGTAAGTATTGCCCAGTCCTCATTCAGCTTCTTAATACGCCTCCATTCGGCGTTCAGCACCGGTTGCCCCTCAGCCGTCACAACTGACCAGGTATAAGCTTCTGCACTGGTCTTCAGTGCTATGAAGTCGTGATGCAAACCCCTGATTTGATGAAATTTGTAATCGAGAACGCTTTGCCCATCCTTGACAAGGCCCCACTGCGACGATTCAGTTTTCTTGACCTTAAAGCACCCCTGACATCCAGCAACCAATTGCACGTCATGATAGGACATCGGTAAAACCAAGCTTCCATTTCCTTGATGTACTCCCCAACGCCGATTATTCGAAACTTTGAAGTAAGCTTTGCCATTAACATCCAGCGTATCTAGAAAAAAGATGTTATCGTAGCCTGGCGGAACGACTTCCTGCCCTCCCTTTTCGACTACCGAAAATGCTTCCCCCTCTTTTTTAACCGCAAAATACTGTTGTGTCAATGGCCGTATCCGCTTGTACATCGGTCGCAATACATCCATTCTATTCTGGTCCTTTAGGCCCAGGTGATTATCTAGCTTGACCAGACGAAAACCGGAACGCTCGGTTTTGTTTCCTTCTCTGTGATAAACGAGATCCTTATGAGCTATAAAATCATAGACCGGCTCAATAATCTCCACACCTCTACTATTGATGTATCCCCACCGATGATCTTTCTTGATGGGATAGAGGTACTTCTGGGCCTGGACGGACCAGGAGTTGACAACCGCCAAAAACCCAACCATGAAGAATCGAAAGTGCTTAGTCATCAGAGGACAAACTGTACGCCTCTTCCAGTTCATCCAGGGAGGACACGGGAGGCCTTGGCGCATTCATTTTGAAAGTATAAGAACTCCCTTCCGCTACATTCAGGTTTTCCATTTCCTCAGCGAAGTCTTCTGCACTAAATGTTGCCATTCTATTTCCTGGCAAGATGGCAACTAGCTTATTTTCCTGCTTGGGATCAAACTTGAAGGTCTCCCAAGTATAGCTGGGATATTGGATCACCGACCGGCCCTCTCTCGTGATCAAAAAAACTTTAATCTTATGCTTCATATTGTTCGACTGTTCATCGCCAAAGTCAAAATCTGCTGCCAGTATCACGGCATCCTTGGCATTCCAAAGTCGGTCGCAATTGTAAATTCCAAAGTTTTGGACCTGCATACTTCTCACAAAACGGGCTTGCTGTACAGCGTGGTTTTGCGCGCTGTTTAATTTGGCTTGCCATCTTTTATAGTCTTTCATTCGCGATTGATAAGCTGCCATTGCTGCTTCATATTCCTGTCCTTTCAAACTGGCAACAACGGGTATGCTATAGGATTTGGTCCCTCCTTGCAAGGTTAGCTGGTACTCTCCTTTCACTTTTCCTTCCGCCAATTGAACTTCCTCCCAATCTACACTGCTGATCCAGGGATTATTGTCTGGGTTTTGTTCTTCATCTTTACCGTTAAATTGCCAGACTATTTTCCTTTTATCCGCTAGTTCGGGAAAATCTTGATAATCTATGTT
This sequence comes from Saprospiraceae bacterium, assembly GCA_028284395.1. Classification (GTDB taxonomy): domain Bacteria; phylum Bacteroidota; class Bacteroidia; order Chitinophagales; family Saprospiraceae; genus JANQRV01. The sequence continues at coordinate 11,759 of JANQRV010000076.1, read as the reverse complement.
CAAGTTCAAAGAAGACTTTTGCTCATCGAACCGAATGGGCCGAATCGGAGCCTCCTGATCTCTTTCCAGAGTCCGGACTGCCTGTTCTGCCGTTAACTTGGTTTTGTTTTCTTCGGGTTCAGAGTAACCCAGATTAACCCAATTTCCAATTTCAGCGTCAAAATACCAGTTGTCAAATCCAGCACCTCCTTCATCACTGGTCATACGGACCACGAGGGATTTTCCATTGGCAATAAATACCGGCTTACCATCCTTGGATCCCTTTATTTCAAACATACCAGCAGTCTCCATCCACTGCTCTTCTTGAGTCTGATCGTAATAACGCATCGGTATTCCGCTGGCAATCATGTCGACCGTACTCTTGATTTCGCGGTATTCGATATCAACTACACCGGTTACAATCTGACCACTTTCATCAACAAATGCATGCTCCGGAATTTCTACCGTGCTGCCATTGTCAAAAGAAATGGTTTGTCGTTGGTCACTTTGGTGCGTCGCTTTTTCGTAGGGCACATTAAGATCGTCCATCGCCGGTGCCACCTTCTGTTGATAGGTTTTGGCAAACTCGGTCATCTTGGTAGGCAAATCCCCAGTACCGGCTACATGATCGGCAGCTTTACTAGGAGCCTCGGAACAGTTTTGGAAAAGAAAAATTGAAGAGAGCAGCAAAAAGATAGAGCGTAAATTGGAGGTATACATGAGCGGTAAATTTGGGTGTTAGTTATTCCATTAAAGAAAAAGACCATATAACATTAATAACTCGGTAATCGGAAATTTATTTTATTCCTGTCCTTGCCGACGATCATCTAATAGCCCCGCTTAGACCAACTCCTTAACTTTAATTTAACAGTCTGTTTATACTAAAAAGGAAGTAAAATTAAATTCGGAACAATCTGTTCTTTTCAATACTTTTTATTCTGCGAGCCTTCGGAATGGTATTATATCCCGATAACATTTGTAATATCAAGACTTTATTTAACCAAACAATAAGTTGGAAATCGCTTAAAATCAATTATTTGTCAGTTTTAGTTGACTTTTCTGGAATATACCTATAGCTTTGTCTCACCAAAATTACAAGTATAGGGGTTACGTAAGTAACATAACCCCCCTATGGCCTAACGCTATAATTAGCCACTTTTTTAAATGAAACCCCTTTAGTTGAACAAAAATTTGTAAAATGAAATTCCCATGGACAGTTGCTGTCAACACAGCTATTTTCAGCTTGTTGATAAGTAGCGCTGCTTTAAACGCAAATTCAAAAACACACTGGAACACTGCTACTGAAACACTAGTTAAAGAAAGAGTCGCTCACATCAAATTACCTTTCCAAGCGACTTACTCACCAGAGATTTACAATCAGATTAAACTTTACTTAGTAAACGGCAAAAGGCAGACGCAAAGAATGCTTGGCCGCGCAGATCTTTTCTTTCCAATTTTTGAGCACAACTTAAAGATTAACGATTTACCGAGGGAGTTGAAATACCTTCCAATCATTGAATCGGAACTTCGCCCTACCGTAAAATCTCCGGTTGGAGCGGCTGGTCTTTGGCAGTTCGTTCCCGCTACCGCAAGGTTGTATGGCATCAAGGTAAATAGTGTTGTCGATGAAAGACTCGATCCATACCGGTCTACCGAAGCAGCTACAAAACTGCTGAAGAAATTGTATACCGAATACTGTGATTGGTCATTGGTGTTGGCTGCTTACAATTGTGGTACCATCCGGGTCAACAAAGCCATCAGGCTGGCCGGAAGTACAGATTACTCGAAAATTAAGCGATTTTTGCCGAAAGAAACACAAAATTATCTACTTAGATTCGTTGCAGCTGCCTATGTAGCAAATTATTATGGCGAACATGGATTATCTGCTTCTCACAGATATTTTGAGTTTGATGATATCCGGACTATGAAGGTGGAAGCCCAGTTGTCATTTTCACAGATCTCGGAAATTACCGGCATGGAAATCAACCTGGTCAAAAAACTGAATCCTAGTTATCTGAAAGGTCTGATACCAGCATCTGAATTTGGAAATTATCTGGTTCTTCCTTCCGAAGAACTGAAAAAAATTGCCAGTCACTTACGCAGATCCGGAAACAGTACCGCTTCCCTCTATTTGCCATTGCATTCGTTTGAAAAAACTTACACCGTAAAAGTGGGAGAGGACATCAATGGAATTGCTGAGCGATTCGGTTGCCTGGAAACAGAAATTCTGGCTTGGAACAATTTGCGATCAAGCAATTTGAAAGCGCACCAGGAAATCTTACTTTTCTTCAAACCAGAAGTCAAGTGGGATCGGGCCTAAATGTTATTTCGTATTTATCACGGCTAAGATAGCGTAATTATACGCAGAACAAGATTTACTAAGGGGTTGGTAAATCTTGTTCCATTTTATGGAAATTCATTCTCCCTCTCCAACATTATTAATCTTCCACTTCCACTTCCCACTTTAATTCTATAAGTTTAGGCAAGAAAGTGATTTGGGTTATAAAATGACTATTAATGGACTACACTTTTTTGCAAATAACTTGGGAAGCATCTCCTGAAATTGTAAAAATAGGCCCCATCACACTTCGGTGGTATGGGCTGTTGTTCGCCTTAGGGTTTCTCTTGGGGCTCTTTATGGTTAGGAAGATGTTCGAAGCAGAAAAGGCTCCGGAAGAATGGCTCGATAAAGCTTTTATTTACATCGTTGTAGGGGCTGTTGTCGGAGCCAGGTTGGGGCACGTCTTTTTTTATGACTGGGGATATTACTCTCAACACCTTTCTGAAATACCCAAAGTTTGGAAAGGAGGTCTCGCCAGTCATGGTGGAGCCATCGGCATTATTTTATCTCTTTGGATCTTCTCCAGCCGGGTCAGTAAGAAATCGATCTTATGGATTCTCGACAAAGTAGTGGTACCAACTGCTTTGGCTGGTTGTTTTATTCGCCTGGGCAACCTCATGAATTCCGAAATCGTTGGTACGCCTTCTGACGCTTCCTGGGCGTTTCACTTTGTAAATGCTCATCCTCCAAATAATGATGGGCCTCGACACCCGGTGCAGCTTTATGAATCTATCAGCTACTTGTTCATATTTTTGATCCTTTTCAGGACCTACTGGAAGACTGCCGCTCCGCAGAAGCCCGGATTCATGTTTGGTTTATTCTTAATTTTGGTTTGGTCTGCCCGGTTCTTCCTTGAATATTTCAAGGCTAGCCAAGGCGGATTTGAGGAGAGCCTTGGTCATTTCAGCACCGGACAATGGTTAAGCATTCCTTTTGTACTTATTGGACTTTTCTTTGTTCTGAGGCCAAACCCGAATAAAAGTAAGACCTAGAGGATTACTAAAGGAGTTTAGTATAGCTTACAATATTTGTTCGTCAGGAAAGAACTAGCCCCGTTCAACTAAATTCAAAACAATGGAATTTTTCTTTATTCTCTATTTGGGATTATTCGCTCAGCTCAACACCCAAGATGATCTCAACCATCACGACCAGCGCTATCAGTTCCCCTATGATCTAACTGAGCCAGGATACGAACTAACGATGCCGAAAAAGTTGATGGAAATTTCGGGATTAGGCATTGACTATACCAACGAAAATTGTCTTTTGGCGATCCAGGATGAGGATGGTGTTATTTTCTACATTAATAAGAATACGGGCAAAGTAGATCGGGAATTATCCTTTTGGAAAGACGGTGATTACGAGGGGGTCGAAATGGTTGAATCAGAGATTTTTGTTGTCAAAAGTACGGGGACCATCTATCAAGTCAGCAATCCTGGGAAAGCCAGTCAATCGGTAGAAAAGTTCAAGTTTTTCCTAAGCTCTGAAAACGACATCGAAGGGTTGGGTTACGACAAATACAATCATCGACTTTTGTTGGCATGTAAAGCCAAAGCCGGAGAAGGTCCCGAATACAAATACAAAAAGGGCATATATGCTTTTAACCTAGCTACCAAGACCATGTCCGAAAAACCAGTTTTCCTTTTATCTTCCGATGCTATTCACGATTACCTCGGTACCGCACCCCAGATCAGGAAACTGGAAAAGGTAATAGAGTTTTTTAATTCCAATTTTGCTTTTAGTCCATCGGGATTAGCGGTTCATCCTAAAACCGGTAATATTTACATTTCTTCGTCCGTCGGAAAAATGATCATTGTGCTCAACCCGGAAGGAGTCGTAATTCATATTGAAAAACTGAGTAAGAAGGTCCATGCCCAACCGGAAGGCATCTGTTTCGACAGCGACGGGACCCTTTATATTGCCAATGAAGGCAAATCGAAAGATGGCATGATTTACCAATTTGAATATGCCCCACCAAAACAATAGTCATTCCATTAAATTTTTAAAATGGATTCGGTATTATTGCGGAAGAATAACTGAATAACAACCTTTGATATGAGTATCGTAGAAATGAGAGTCCCAACAATTGGAGAATCCATCACCGAGGTAACCCTTTCGCAATGGCTCAAAGAGGATGGAGCCTACATCAATATGGATGAACCCATTTGCGAATTCGAAAGCGATAAGGCAACGTTGGAATTTCCGGCAGAAGCCTCAGGAAAGTTGATCTATGTTGCTCAAGAAGGAGATGACTTAGAGATCGGAGCACTGGTTGCTAAAATTGATACCAGTGTAAAGGATGAAGGTGGCGACACTCCTCCTTCGGCCGAAGCTCCCGCCAACAAGGCGGAATCTACTCCTGAAGCCACTCCCCCTCCAACCGAGAAATCTTATGCAGACAAACACCCTTCGCCCGCTGCTGCCAAAATCTTAAAGGAAAATGAGATTGCCCCGGGGAACGTCGCAGGTACCGGCAAGGGAGGCCGCATCACAAAAGAAGATGCCAATAAAGCTGTTCAAAACAAAACCAGTGCTCCCAGCCCGGCGATCACGAAAGAGGAAGAAACGCCTTCAGCCATCGCATTTGCCCCTAAGAATCCCTATAGCAGAGGCACCAGAAGAAAGAAAATGAGTCGCATGCGACGAACCATTGCCAAACGTCTCGTATCCGTTAAAAATGAGACGGCGATGTTAACGACTTTTAATGAAGTCGATCTGACAGAAGTAATGGCAATGAGAAAGAAATACCAGGAAAAGTTTGTAGCCAAGTACGGCATCAAACTCGGATTTATGTCGATCTTCGCTAAAGCCTGTGCGAAGGCTTTAATGGAAATGCCAGACGTAAACGCTATGATCGACGAACAAGAGATCGTATACCACGATTACGTAGATATCTCCATTGCGATTTCCACTCCCACGGGCCTCGTGGTTCCTCCGGTCCACAATGTAGAGTCCATGAATTTCGCAGAAATAGAGTATCGGATCAAAGATCTAGCTACCAAAGCACGCGAAGGCAAACTCTCTCTGAAAGAGATGGCTGGTGGTACCTTTGCCATCACCAATGGTGGGATCTTCGGGTCGCTCAACAGCACCCCAATTCTCAACGAGCCTCAGTCTGCTATACTGGGTATGCATGGCATCAAACAAAGGCCAATGGCCATTGATGGCAAGGTAGAAATCCGTCCCATGATGTACCTGGCTCTATCGTATGATCATCGCATTATTGATGGCAGAACTTCTGTTACTTTCTTGGTGAAAGTAAAGGAGTTGCTGGAAGATCCGGTTAGCATGCTACTGGATCTTTAAGATTTTCCTTCACTAGATGACTCATCATGACCTTACGCGAACTCTTCAACTTAATGGATGATCCGGCCAATGCCACCTTGGTGCTTTCCATCTTCATCATCATGCCCATTGCTGCCATTCTGCTTGGTTTCATTGCAAAAAACGAAGGCCACCTTTCTCCTTGGAAATACATTTATTCAGGCATCATCTACATCGTTAGCATTCCCGGCATTTTTGCCGTCACACTGAATATTTACCTTTTTCTTTTTGAGAACCAAAGCGTGCTTGATACCAATCTCTATACCCAGGTTCTTCCCATTCTATCAATGGTTGTCACTTTATTCATCGTCAAAAACAATGTAGATCTGGGATGGATTCCTGGCTTTAATCGATTAGGAGGTATGATCATGATGATTACTTCGGCCTTGGCTATTATGTGGTTTGTAGACCGTACCAGGATCTGGATGGTCAGCTTTCTTCGATTTGAATACGTGCTGGTTATCTTCTTGCTCTTATTAGTCATCATTCGCTTTGGGTGGAATCGAATCATGAAGACTTCTCCGTAGACACTAGCCGATTTGAGCAGTTTCACTAGCCGAAATCTTATAGCGATTGATAAAAGCATCTTTAGACGGGCGATAGTAAAGAAACACCAACAAGCCTACAGCAAAGTAGAGCATATAACTGATGTTCCCTCCAACCAACGCAACAATCGCTGCACATAAATTGACACCCTCTATAATGGCTGATCGCAACAAGACACTAATTTTATAGTGATTGAGTTTTCTTGGCAAGTCAAAATTCAAGGTCGCAGCTTGTGTTTTGCGTTGATTGTCCAAAAAATAGGCAACACCTAATCCACCGACGAATAAAGCTGGTATAACCATTGAAAAAGAGTAGGGAGCTGGAGTACCGCCATCGACCGGATTGCCGTTATAAATAAAAAATACCACTATAGCACCAATTCCCAATTGCCCAATTAGAAGGGCCAAATAGGTCACATTGATTTCTCTAAAGGTCGTTCTTTTCATGACAACAAATTATTTTACATCTCCCATCCATTTTCTCAGAACAGAGTTGAAGATCAAAAATAAGATCCCAGACCCAACACCAAACATCACTACCGACCAAAAGAGACTGGGGATCTGAGCCGCATTCTCCGAATCAAAATTACCGGCAAATAAACCTGCAATGAGGTTGCCAAGCGAGGTACCAACAAACCAAATTCCCATCATTTGGCCCAGGTATCTTCGTGGAGCCAACTTTGTTGTTGCACTCAATCCAACCGGGCTCAAGGTTAATTCTCCAAGAGAATGTAATAAATAGGTGAAGATCAGCCATTGCATTCCAGCATCCAGCCCTTCAACCGCTAGGTGTGCGGCAAAAAACATCACGAGAAAACCCAAACCCATGAGGATCAAGCCAATTCCAAACTTAATTGGTGTGTTCGGGTTGAGATTGCGAGCAGAAAGTCGAATCCATAGCGCGCCCAAGATCGGAGCAAAAATAATGATAAAGAATGGATTGAAATTCTGTAACCACGACGCTGGCAGTTCATAAGTACCGATCATCCGATTGGTGTAATCCCGGGCAAACAGGTTCAAGGTTGACCCCGCCTGCTCAAAGCCGGCCCAAAAAAGAGCACCTCCAATAAACAGGAAGAAGATAACACCAACCCGCTTTCTCTCATCGACGGTCAAACCACCAGCAATTAAAATAAAGGCAAAATAAAATAAGGTAACGGTAACGATGACAACGCCGACACCTTCCGCAATACCTTTTGGCGTGGTAAAATTGATGACGTTCGTCCACTGCAAGGCAAATAAGACCACTAGCAACAAGACCCCTAAACCAATCGTTAGCCCTTTACTCGGATTCTTTACATCGCCGTTTGCCGCCGACAGACGATCAAGTTTTGCCTTAGGTTCTTTTCCAGTATCCCCCAAGGTGGCCTGAGCCCTTAATCTGTAATAAATTAGTCCCAACAACATCCCAATGGCAGCGGAACCAAAACCTAAATGCCAATCCACCTTTTCTCCAAGGTAACCGACAATAGTTTGTCCCAGCAAAGAACCAAGATTAATCCCCATATAAAAAATGGAAAACCCTGCATCTCTCCTGGCACCCTTATCGTCGGAATAAAGGTCGCCAACGATGGTACTGATATTGGGTTTCAGTAGTCCGGTCCCCATTGCGACAAAGACCAAACCGAGAAAGAATATCTCTTTGTAACCAGGTATAGCTAGTAATAAATGACCAATCATGATGAGGATTCCACCGTACCAGATTGCTTTTCGCTGACCAAAAACATTGTCTGCCAACCAGCCCCCGGGCAAAGTCAACAGATACACACCGGCGGTGTACAGACCATAAATCGCACCTGCTTCCTCATTGCCAAGCCCCAGCCCTTCTTTCGCGGTCTCTGTTGTCATAAACAGAACCAGAATGGCCCGCATTCCATAATAGCTGAACCGCTCCCACATTTCTGTGAAAAACAGAGTGGACAATCCAACTGGATGGCCAAAAAATCCTTTATTCATAGTAGTCTAATATTAATGATCAGACTAAAAGTAAAAGAATTTTTGGGAGAATTTAACAATAATGGTGGGAAAGTCTAGTTGACGAGCTGTTCGGGAGGATAAATCATCGTTTGCCCTTCAACCACAACGCTCCAGCCGGCTGAAGCAGCAATAAATTCAATTACTTCGATCATCTGGTTGCCTTCATTCCATGCTCTTTCCAGGAGTCCGCTGTCCAATGTTTCCTTTTCTAAAACTTTTCGCGCGTTTTCATTAAGAGCAGTGAAATCCGATGCTTCAAAAGTATTGAACCAACTTTCATCCAAGTCTTCATAACTGACTTTGTGATCGATGGCCAGGATTTCGGGTTCCGGCATGTTGCTAAGACGAATGACCCGATTGGTGCTGTCTGCTGTAATTTCAATTTGCTCCATATCGTAACCCACCAGCACTTTACCGGTAACTAAAAGGGAGGCTTTCTTGGAGAATTTCAGCGTACTGGCTAAAGGCAGATAAAGGGTAAACTGGCGGATGTTAGTTTCATCATAACGTTGACTGACCGTACTTTCGACAGTTACTAGTTTACAAACCGTTTTTACTTTTTCGAGCAATACATTTGAATTGGCCGTAGTTGTTTCTTTGGGCCCCCGATTGGCCATATACTGATAGGTGACCCAAATGCCAAGGCCGAAGAAAAACAGCAAAAATAGGGGATAAAATATCTTTCTCATGTTATCCTTTTTTCTGGGGTCGGTCCTTGCGCTCTACTTTGGCCTCAAATTCATGCCGCAAATTCTTGTAATCCTTCAAGACGACTTTGATGGACCCGACGGACACCGGCGACTCAATTAAGACCGGAATTTTATTCTCATCATCCGTCACCCAGATGTTCATTTCAGTATCTTTCTTGAAGTAATAACCTTCGATCACTTCCGGACCAAACTTGATGGTCTTAAATCTACCCAGGCCCTTCACTTTTTTATAGCCGTCCTTACCTCTAAATTTCATTTCCAATGGCCAGGTTTCTTTATCGATAAAGATTTTGATAGGAATGATACTGCCCTCATTAATCTTGTCGAAGTCAACGTTACGCGTGTAGTAAAAAATAGAAAGTAGGTCGTGCATGCAAGGATCTATTTCGTAAGCGGTCTCCTCTGCCTTATCCTTGGTTTTTCCTCGGAAAGAAATCGCTTTTTTTGCATCCTGATCGAAGGTAATCTTATCGTATAATCGATATTTACCTTCGTTGATGTCCCGAATGGAGACAGAAGGAAGAAGGGTCTCTTTATCTACATAGGTATCGTAATAATCGCGAATTTTGTAAAACCACTCATAGGACTTGTAGGTTCGTCCCACGGCTGAAAGATGGTATTGATCTCCCAGGTCTTTGACGCGGAAAACAACTTCTCCGGCGGACAACCAGATGAAATTCCAGTTATAATATATCTTATAAACGATTTCCTCTCCCGCCTGAAAAGAAGTATTCTCAATGTTACAGGTCGAAATTTCAGCCAAATTTTGTTCTGCTGCCTCTTCCACAACACTACTCTCCGGAGCAGAAAAAGCCATGAGAAGGAGCACCAAACCAAACATTAGGCTGGTTTTATTGATGTTTCTTTTGCTCATAACCTAATGATTTTAAGATATTTGTTTTAATAATGAACACTAAGCCAATTAACGCCGGCACACTCAGGTTTATTATGAATAAAGTGAATGTCGCAGCGAGTATACTAATTTCATTAGCACCAAAATTGTTCCAAATTAGCAGCGCTAGTTCTCCGCGGGCCATCAACCCCATGACCGGAGGTAAGGGTACACTCGTTTGAAATAGAAAGATACTTACAATACCAGAAACGGCGGGGATAAAGGGAAAGTTCAAATTAAAAAAACGCAAAATAAGGTAATACTGCATGGTGTAGGTCGCGTATCTTAGAAAAGCAAAAAACAACGCCTTGGCTAAATCCAGATTGCTGTAACTCCTCAATACCCGTAAATGCCGGACAAAAGGCCGTAATCGGTCAATTCCGGGAATCCGCTTAGCCAGAATAATGACCAAATCAATGTTAAAATAACAAAAGGTCATCAAGCTGATCAGTGCAATTCCCAACGCGAAAAAACTCTCCAACAAGTACCACTCCCAGTCCAAAAAGCGGGTGGCAAAATAAACGACACCAAGAATGCCGCCAGAAATTAAAACCAACATTTGACTAATGCTCCCGACTCCTGCTGCCACAACCGCCGGCCAGTTGTATTTGGACTCTACAAGCAACACTCTTCCGCCAAATTCACCAACCCGGTTTGGAGTAAAAAGAGAAATAGTCACCCCGGCTAAAACTGCTTTATAGAGTTGCCAATAGGTCACGGGCATCACCCGCTTAGTCAACTGTTGCCATTTTAATGCCTCCAACCCCCAATTCAATGGCATCAAAATCAGTACCAGCAATAAGAAAGGTAATTGCTCCGATCTAAAATTTTTGAGAAAAGCTTGCCATAGTTCGATTACATTTTCCTTCGAAAATACCTGCCGATAAATGGCAAATGCTAACAACCCGATAATCAACCCTTTTAACAATAAATCAAGGGTAGTATTTTGGGTGATTTTTTTCAAATAATTTGTTTATAGTTGAAATAAAAAGTACCTTCCCCAAAACATTTTGTCTTGAGTAAAACAAAACCATATAAGCTTCTCGGGATTGACCCTGGCACAAATATATTAGGTTTTGCCGTAGTAGAAACCGATGGCAAGCATTTCCAATTATTGGAAATGGGTTGCCTTAAATTGAAGGGATATACGGATCACCATCATCGACTCAAGCGAATCTTTGAACGCGTCCAGAGTATCATAGATTTTCACCGCCCGCGCGACCTTGCCATTGAAGCGCCGTTCTTTGGCAAGAATGTCCAAAGTATGCTCAAATTGGGCCGTGCGCAAGGGGTGGCCATCGCAGCCGCAATCACACGAGGGCTTTCCGTTCACGAGTACTCTCCCAAGAAGATTAAGCAATCCGTAACTGGTAATGGCAATGCTACCAAAGAACAAGTTGCCGCAATGTTAGAAAGCATTCTTCATGTCAAGCTGGATGCTTATTCGTTGGATGCAACGGATGCGCTCGCTACCGCAATCTGTCATTTCTACCAATCCAAAAACACCCTCGGAGGAAGCAAAAAATATGCCGGGTGGGAGAGTTTCATCAAAGATAACGCCAATAGGCTTAAATAGGACCATATCCAAAGCGCTCAGATAAGAACTTCGCAACTCTTAACCTTTCATTAGCAAGCCCTAAAGTCGAGTTAAACCAACAGCACTTCGGTTACCTTGCCCTGCACCTATTCGTCTTATCTATCAAAAGTCACAGTCGAAACAAGTGTGAGATTCTCAAAAATCACGATAAAACTAAACTTCAGGTTTTCCAATCGAAGTCAATCTGTATCCATCTTTGGGCCGGAGTCATTCCGGCCCTTTTCCGTTTACAATTATATTAAGCAGGTGATCAAATGAACTTATAATTTTCAAACCATGCTAACCTCGGCAAAGAGTGGTAAGTAAGTGATCAAAAATAGTTGTAAAGATGATCTGAGGTCATTTTTTTGCTGGCCAATGCCGCACTGAAGGATTATAGCCGCGCTACATGACTGAA
>JANQRV010000303.1 GCA_028284395.1 Saprospiraceae bacterium | reverse complement strand
CATCGCCTGTTTTATGGGATGTTGAAAAATTAATTTTATTCGGAAGAAACCCCAGATAAACTCTGCACTTCCAATATTTCAAAATGCTAAAGTCGAGCTCAGAAAGAAAATGTTTTTGATAAGTAGGTGATCAAATTTGGTTAGGTGGACAAGCGAGGAAAGGGCAGAATTCACGACATGGTTGCCCAAAATTGCATATATTTGCCAAGCATCAAATATTCACATTTTGAGACTGATTCTGAAATTTATAGTAGCTTAGTGATTGGCCTTAGAGGCTAATTATTCTTTGTTGGGATATTCTTCCGCAACAATTTCCACTTAATGCATTCATTCGGGTGTTGTTTGATCAGCACTGATCACGGCCGTTGAGGTTTATCAGCCTGGTTGCTCCTTTGCTTTAGCGACGGATGACTAGCCGTGAACTAAAATATAATTATTTATGCCAAATCAAGAAGTTAAAAATAACCCAGCGTTCTTAGCATATGTTTATCAGCTAAATGAGGGTAATGAACTTGCAGAAGCGCTGAAGCTTAGCTTGAAAGCAATCAACGACATTGACATCGCACAATTCAACAGGATTGGTTTAAAAACTTATGAAGAAGGTAAATGGACCATTCATAAAATATTACAGCATCTCATCGATTGGGAAAGAATTTGGTGTTTTAGAGCCATCATTTTTGCTCGTGGGGAAGGAACCACCCCGGTTGCACACGATCAGGAAATCATGGGCAAAAACTCCAATGCAAACGAACTGTCCATTGAGCAATTGGTCAATGAGCTTCGAATTGTCCGCCAATCGTCCATGATGATGTTTGAATCTTTCAGTAAGGAAATACTGGACACAAACTGTAGGTTTTTTGAGTACGAAATGCCTCTTTTTGCCATTGGGCTCACGATTACTGCTCATCAAATCCATCATTTTAAGGTAATAAAGGAAAGATATGTCCCTTTGGACAAATAAGAATTAGGTGATCGAATTGCAAGCTAATTTGATCACCTAATGGTGGATTATACCTAGTGCTCATTCGTCGGTATAGACCGCGAAGAAATTCGCTATTCTAAAACCGTCCGGAAGATTCGCTCCATGGCCTTTTTCGATTGGACACCATCGTCAAGAGCTCCATAGTTGCCGTTAACGGCCCAACTGATGGTGACACCCCGGTCGGGAAAGTGGACCATGCTGGCAAAATATCCGATGGCATCGCCGCTGTGCAGGTAAGCTGGACCAAAATCAGTAACAATTCTGAAGATGCCCAGTCCATAAGAAGTTTTGAAGCCTTCTTCTTCCCTTGTGCCAGGTGCCTGCCAGTCCATCATTTCCGCAAGGGAAGCTTCTGATAGAATGGCTCCGGCAAATAATTGGTTGAGGAATGTACTGATGTCACCGGTGTTGGAAATCAATCCTCCGTCGGCGGTAAAATAATCCCAACCGCTATAATCCGTAGCGTTGATCAATTGATGATTGCTGTAGAAATCGACATAACCGCGGATGATACCTGTCGGGATGGGATCTTCAGCGGCAAAACGCGTCTTAGACAGGCCGAGCGGAATGAACAGTTTTTCTTCGAATGTTTTATAGAAAGGTTTTCCCTCGATCACTGAAATGATATCTCCCAAAAGAATGTAATTGGTGTTGGAATAACGAACATCCGTTCCGGGAGCAAAATCTGCCGATTGGTTGCGGGCGTAAGACAACAATTCCTCAGGTTGCCATGTCTTCGTCAGGTTGTTTAGGGACGCAGTCTGAAATCTGGGATTGACGATGTAGTTGGGAATACCACTGGAATGTTGTAACAATTGACGGATCGTTGCAACCTCTGCATTGGCCAGGCCATCCAGGTACTCGGCCGGCAAATACTGACTCGCTCGGTCATCGAGGTTGAGTTTCCCTTCTTCAGCTAGCAACAAAAGGGTCACTGCTGTAAAAGTCTTTACCGTGCTGCCTACCCGGGTAATGTGGCAGGGTTGTAAATCGACGTCCGATTCTAAATCGGCTTTGCCGGCAGTGCCCGACCAGCAATTTCCTGCCCGGTCCCTTACGGTCATCATGATTCCCGGCACTCCCGAATGACGGATGGAGTGAATTAGGTCCTCCAGTTGTTCCTGCTTGATGTGCTCGCCCTTGCTTCGGGATTCATCGAAGCAATTGTAAACGCTTGGTTCTACATAGGGTGTCTTTTCACAAGCGGCCAATGACAATAGTATCACTCCGCATAAATAGATTCTGATCATTTGTATTGGTTTAAATATTGAAGTGTCTACTTACTTAAAAGGATAAAACTCGATCCCTAAATGCATGCTGGTATGACTCATAAGTGGTATAAATCCAGGTGAATAAGGGTATTCCAGCCAGGTCTGATGTAGGAAAAAAATTTCCGTTGCTGCCGAATCATCAGAATTGAAGCGGTATCCAACCCCCAACGAAAGGGAAGGCATAAGGCGGGAATTTCCTTGGTCGGGGTTGCTCCGGTAGGCTCCATTTTCAAACTGGAATTCCCGTCGTGTTGTAAAGGTGTGCAGATATCCTACTCCGAGAGCCGTTTTGAGGTTTAGTCCCGCAACAAGTTTTAAATCCACCCCCAGTTCGGTATTGATGTAGATCCCCTGAAAGAGCTTTCGGTGAAAAAGATATCCCACATTGATAGTGGGATAAAGGCGGATCCAGTTTGTTTCTTTCCAGGGAAATTTCGTCCCCACCTGTATTCCGGGATGGAGAGGCCGGGGAAGAACTTGGGTAAATGGAATGCTGGTTGACTCGCTAAAGAGTGACACTCTAAGAGGCATACCTCCTTGGCCGGACAAACGGGGTATCCCCAAAAGCGCCCCGGATAAGACCAGGCCAGAAATAAATAAGAATTGCTTCATTTTGGATTTTTAGCACAATGTTAAGCGGACATGGCGGGGTAAGTCAACGCTGTAGGTGGACTTTAATACCGAAGCGGACAAATGATCTACTGAGGCGGACAGTTATTTTTCTTCTAACCACTTTAAGAAAGCAGGGGACTTGATTTTGGAGACGTAAACCGACTGACCAGCATGTGGATGGAGCTGAACATCCAGTTTCCGGGTTTGGGTTCTGGTATAAGCAACGATGCTGCGGCGATGCACCAAATATTGCCGGTTGAGCGGAAAAAAGTCGGTCGGTGATATTTCCCCGGCCGTTTCCGTCAGCGTACGGTCATAGAGGTAACGGCGTTGGTCGGTAGTGACGAGAAAAGTGAGTTTTTGGTGAATCATAAAATAGGCAACGCGATCTAATGCGATGTTCAGCGATTTATTCCCGGACTGAACAATGAAATAGTCTTTGTAGGAAATGGGATTTATTTCCTGAAAGGAGGTATCCAGTATTGGAGCTTCGTGAAGTGGACGCCTCAAGAGATACCATAGATTGATAACGGCACAGAAAAGAATTACCAATGGTAACTCCAGATAAAACACGGAGCTCTCTGCGAGCGGCATTCGCAGGTAGTATACCAGGTACAGTATTTCAATGCCGATTACTACCAAAGCGGGTAGCAGTATTCCTGAAGCGAGCAAGCGCAGATTGAGTGACCGGGGACTGTTATGCAGCCAATTTAAATATCCGCCAATGACAAAAGTGCAGGCAAGTGAAAGCACTAAGTCCGAGTAATAGCTCGGCATACGCAACAAGTCTCTCCAATTGTTGTCATTGCCAATGTGGACAATGGCTACTGCCAGAGCTGCATAAGCAAACAAAAAGAACCACTTTGCCTTCATACATTCAACAATGATTGGACCGCAAAGTTAAAAACTGCTTTTTACCATTTATGATTGGGCTCCCGATTACTGCTCATAAAATACATCGCATTAGTGTGATAAAAGAAAGGTATATTTCTTGGACAAATAAGCAGATGATCAAATTGGATGAAAAAATGAAAAGAAAGCTTGCTGCCTACTATTCGTTCTTGTTTTTGTTCTTGGCGACAACTTCAATTGCTCAAACCAATACCATACGTGTCGATTCGGTTTACAGTCCATCAGTAGAACTCACCTTAAAATATACGGTCATCCTTCCGGAGAATTACGAAGAGGATACTACTACGAACTATCCAATTATGTACTTGCTACACGGCCATACCGGTAATTATACCTCTTGGCTTACTTATGCCGAATTTGACCCAGAATGGGCTACTGATTTCCAAACAATTGTCGTTTTGCCTGATGGTGGCAACAGTTGGTATGTCAATTGGTCGGGACAGACAGATGATAAACCGCACAGATGGGAAGATATGTTGGTCAAGGACTTACTTCCCGATGTAACTCAAAAATATCGAACTACTAACACAAAAGAAACTACGTCGATCGGCGGTCTTAGTATGGGGGGTTACGGAGCGCTGGCCGTCGGACTGAGAAACCCAGCGCTCTTCGGAGCAATATTCTCCGTCTCCGGTGCCATTGATTTCTCAAAGAACATTCAGAACGAGTTTGAAAGAGATACTTTGGATTGGAACAGTCCGATGCTATGGAGCAATGGGGATAAAGTCATTGATGTATCCGGCTTTTCCACACAAAAAGAACGTACTCCAAAAGGCCTGGTCTTTAAAAATACTAAACTGGCACTCGAATATGACCCATACCTGCTCTTAGGTTCCATAAAACCCAAGCAAATGCCTTACTTAATGATTGTATGTGGATTGGAAGATGATTTTATTAAAGACGCAAGAAATTATAAAAATTTCATGGGTGTTCACGTTAAAAAGTATGCCTATATTGAAATGCCGGGAGCACACGAAGTTCCTTTTTGGCAAAATGCTTTGGAACTTATTTTTCCCATGCTGGAGCACAATAGGAAACCCATTTTAGGTAATGGTCAAGAATAATCAAAAGCGAAAACAGCTATGACCGAAACCGTTGTATTAAACACATAATCATGAAAATGCGTCTATTCATCATTATCGGAACTTTAGCATTTGGCCAGTCGTTTGCTCAAACCAAAATACCCAATACACTTACGCCTGCTGAAAAAGTGTATGGGCTTTCGAAGTTTTGGCAAGAGGTTAACTACAACTTTGTGTATCTATCAAAAATTGACAGAGAAAGATGGGACGAACTTTATAGAAGTTACATTGAAGAAGTCCAGGATACCAAAAATGATTATGAATATTATAGAATTCTTCAGCGATATTGTGCTTTTCTTAAGGATGGGCATACCAGTGTATGGATGCCGGACACGATAAAACAGAATCTCTATTATTCCTTTAGCCACAATGTCTACTATACTGAATTTCTGGACATTAAGCTTCAATTGGAAAACATAGAAGGTAAGGCGATAATTGTTGGGATTAATAAAAAAAAGAAAGATGATATTCCAATAGGCTCCGAAATCGTTGCTGTCAATGGTTTACCCGTTAGTGATTACATCGAGGAAAGCGTTAAACCTTACATATCTACTTCAGCCCCGCACACACTCAAAGATCTATGCGTTCAGTACCTACTGAATGGGATCAAAGGTAGTAACTTCGATATTGAAATAAGAAAACCAAACGGTCAATCGAAAAAGGTCAAACTAATTGCCGGTCATTCAGAAGATCAGCAGATGTACCCTCCAATCGAGAAAAAGGATCTTCTGACATTTAGATGGGAAGACCGCTCGATCGCCTATTTGGGATTCAATTCATTTTCCAGTTGGGATATCATGGACAAGTTCGCAGAAATAAAACCTCAGCTTGATAAAGCTGAAAAGCTGATCATCGATTTGCGATACAATACCGGTGGTAACTCTGCCGTAAGCAGAGAACTCATTAAGTATTTAACAGCAGATTCAATTCTGTATATGGCTAAATCTCAGAGCAGACTTCACATTCCTACCTACAAAGCCTGGGGAAAATGGAGGACTGCCAGTGATACACTGCGACCAGGCGCTTCACAACAACATTATTTGGCCTACCACGATAGGCTTTATCATGACTTCCCTTATCAGCCATATAATACCGGCAATCTGGATATCGAAAGAATCGAAATTCCCACCGTCATTCTAATCGGTCATAATACAGCTTCTGCAGCAGAAGACTTTTTAATATACGCTCATAATCAAGAGCACATGACTAAAATTGGGGAGCCTACCAATGGCAGTACCGGACAACCCCTGTTCTTCGAGCTGCCCGGTGGAGGAACAGCAAGGATTTGTACGAAAAAGGACACCTATCCGGACGGGAGTGAATTTGTAGGATATGGCATTAAACCCGATATTTTAGTCAAGTCATCTCTAAACGACTTCGTAAATGGTAATGATCCGGTTTTAAAAAGAGCGATTGAATATTTAAATGAAAATTAGACTAGGAGCCGTCATCACTCGATAATCGACCGAATCCAATCAATTGAAGTCGAGACCCTTGTGTATATGCTGATGTCGCCGTAATTTCCATCACTGTGGTTTCGAACCGGTTCGAAAGCCCCTCCCGAGAGGATGCCGGCAACTTCCCAACCATCATTATTTTTGAGAAATAAGGGTCCGCCACTATCCCCCTCGACCGTTGTTCCTTCAAAACTGAGCGCCATTGAGGAGCTTGAACCCAGTCCTAAATATCCTTCATCTTCATTTACAATATCATCTCCTAGGGTATTTAGGGTGCCGGCCGGATCATCAAAGTCAAAGGCCAATAGTCCTCCGGGGTAGTCAACTCCTCCGGTAGAAGTTTGAAATCCACCTTGGACTCTATCCAGGAGATTTTCCATGGCGTGTTTTTTAGAGATCAAATCTGGGTCTTGTCCTGCCAGCTGAGAATAATCACCAAAACCACAGTGCCATACTTGATTGCCTAGTGGCTCATTTGTGTCCGCATATAGAACGGCAGGGCTGATATCCGGAACGGTAGTGGAAAGCTTTACCAGACACAGATCATTGGCATCATTTAAATCTTGATTTCCCTCCAGCCAGGTCGGGTGGAAAATGATGTCTGAAACGCCATAACTAGCCCTTGGATTATTGGGATCATTACCGACGAGAATGGTTACGCCCGAGGCCGGGGCCGGATTGTCCTGTTCTTCGGCATCGTAAAAGTTGTGCGCCGCCGTCAATACCCAGTCTTGTTCAATAAGGACTCCCGTTGCTACAAAATCGTAGTTGTCACTTCCATCTAAGCTATATTCGAATGCAACTACGGGAGAGAAATCGGGTAAGTTCCGGTCAAAACTCGCAGCAATATTCTCATATTCAGATAAAGATCTATCGTGTCTGATGCCGAAAGTTACTTCTTCATTTAGTTCGATAACGTCTTCATCATCCGCACAAGACACACACATGGTAAGGATCAATAGAAAATGGTATCCGAATTTAAATCTCATCTGTTTTGCTTTCGGTTATTCAAATGGTGCCCAAGGTTTCGGCTATGAAACAGGGGAACGGTTTGGTTGATTAGACGTATGTTATATCTGATTACGAAGAAAAGTTTGACCATAATAACTGATGGCAGATACCACTTATTTCCCTCAGTGGCAAAAAGAGCTGAATAGATCGCGCCGATGTTTGGTTTTACGGTTACTTCATTTAGGAAGTTCCATTCCGGATCCGTTAGCTTTCGTGCAAATACCATGTGGTATTTGTAACGTTCCGCAAGTCTGTTTCTTATTGATTTATTGCTCAGGTGTTCCCGAAAAAGGCAAATCGGCTCTTGAGAAGGGAGCTCCGGGGAACCGGATAGTAGTGGAGGTTACGATTCGTACACCTATTTTGAATTGAGCTTGGAATTAGGTACCACGCCTATAACCAAAAATAGACGTCTGTGTACTTATTCTTTAAAAAGTGTTTAACACTGCTTTACTTTGACAAAAATTTTAGATCACAAGTCGAAAATATTGGAAGAAAGCAGAACTTTGAGATACTGGAAATACCAATTATTAGGATGGGGTTTAGTTTCTCTTTACTGGGCATATATCGTTTATATTAAAGACCATTATTCTGTATTCCACACCCTTATCAATTTCATTTTTGATGTTCTTATTGGTATTTCTTTGACACAAGCCTACAGGCTAATTATAGGTAAGTCAAGCCGAAAATCATTTAATACCGGGAGTGTGACTCAATTGGCAGTTGCAATCGTCATCTTATCCATATTTTTTATGTTTTTGGTTAATTTGAAATGGTACGTATACTGGAGTTCGATTAAAGGCCATAATCCGGATTTTATCACCTCTCTTTTTTTTTGGGATCCGCCCTTCATTACTGGCTTGAGATTGATGTCCATTTGGGTGCTTGCCTACCACTTGTATCATTATTACGAGCAACAATTGGCTTTAACAGCACATAATGCAGAACTATCTGTATTGGCTAAGCAAGTTCAAATTGATCATTTGACGAATAAACTGAACCCTCATTTTTTGTTTAACTCTTTAAACAGTGTTAAGTCTTTAATTTCTGAAAATCCGGTCAAAGCGAAGCGATCTATAGATTTGTTATCCGATTTATTACGGTCGTCACTTTATATAAGAAGTAACTTAACTACTGTGCAGGATGAATTACAACTGGTATATGATTATATAGAACTTGAAAAACTTCGCTTTGAAGAACGCCTACAATTAGAGTCAAGTGTTGATGAAGAGGTTTTGGAATATAAAATTCCTGTCCTATGCATCCAAACATTGATAGAAAATGCAGTGAAACATGGAATTCAGAATTCTATCGAGGGCGGAGTTATATTACTCGTAATTAAAAAGAAAATAGATCTATTGGAAATTGTAGTCCAGAATCCTGGACAGTTGACCTTTGAAGCAGGGTTACAGCATAGGGGTTTTGGATTGGAGAGTTTAAAAAAAAGACTCCTACTGCAATACCAAAAACGTGCAGCTCTAGAGCTTATAGAAAAACCAAAGGGTCTGGTAACCGGAACTTTAATTATACCATTAGAATGAGTAGTGTAACAAACAAATATAAGGTTGTAATTATAGACGATGAACGATTAGCACGGGCAGAAATTAAACGTCATTTATTTGAATATCCTGAATTCGACGTGATTGGAGAAGCAAGTCATGCGGATGAGGGCATTCGAGTCATTGAAGCCGAAAAACCACATTTGATTTATCTAGATATACAAATGCCTAAAAAATCCGGCTTTGATCTGTTAGAAGACTTGACTATGGTTCCCAAGGTTGTTTTCACAACTGCATACGCCGAATATGCTGCAAAAGCCTTTGATATAAACGCATTGGATTACTTAGTAAAGCCCATTCGGAAGGAACGATTTTCAATCAGCATAGATAAAGTAAGAAGAGAATTTTCTCAACAAAACGGCCCTCCTCTTGAGTTTTTGGTACATCATAAGATTTTTATCAAAGATGGTGAGAAATGCCATTTTATTCCTCTATCGGATGTACGATACATTGAATCCATGGAAAATTATGCCCGATTCCATTTTAATCGGAACAACGCAATGATAAAGAAATCGCTGAATAATATTGAAGAAAAATTAGACCAAAGGGTATTTTTCCGAATCAACAGAAGCTACATTGTCAACACCAATTACATAAGTGAAATACATCCAAGTTTTAATAATAGGTTAAAACTAGTACTTGAGACTGGTGAGACATTTGAAGTATCAAGCCGCCAATCAGTACGATTTAAAAACTGGAATAGTTTGTAATAATGAACATGAACTTTTAATGAAGAAAGTTCACCAAACAGAATGATTAAAAAAGTTCCGTGCGCCCCACGTCTTTGAGTCGATTAAAAAGCGAAGCGGTTGCATCTGTTTAAGTCCAATGAAACCTATAGGCTTTCCTCTTAAAAAAGGTCAAGTAAATGAAACAAATAGCCAATTGTAGTACATCAACGTTAGCTGTAATATGTATTTTTTTAGTCTCTTGTGGTACAAAAAAATCCAATTTAACAGCAAAAGTAATTCATGAGAATGGGAGGGATTTTCTATTGCAGGATAGTATTCTGATACCAACTCGTGATGGAACTGAAATAGCAGTTTTAGTCGTAAGAAATAAAGAGTTCACAGAACCACTACCAACTATTCTACATCATACCATCTACCGGCGGGATAATGATTATGCAAGAGCGATGTTGGCCGCAGGTAATGGTTATGTCGGTGTGGTAAGTTATACACGTGGCAAAGCTTGGAGTTCTGGTGAAATTATTCCTTATGAATTTGAAAGTGAAGATGTTAATGAAGTAATCGATTGGATTACTGAACAACCCTGGAGTAATGGAGAGGTTGGAATGCATGGTGGAAGTTATACCGGTTTCACTCAGTGGGCGGCTACAAAAAAAATGCATCCAGCTCTTAAAACGATCATACCATCCGCTTCTTCATCACCCGGAATCGGCGAACCCGCAGAAAATGGAGTGTACATGACGTTCCTGTACCCATGGTTTCCACATGTCAGCAATAACAAATCATTAGATAATGAGAGTTATAATGACCATAAAAGATGGAATAAACTAAAGCAGGACTATTACCAAACAGGGGTAGCCTATCGTTCTCTAGATAGTTTGGACGGTACTCCTAACCCATTATTTAATAAGCAATTAAATCATCCAACTTTTGATACTTACTGGCAAAGCATGATCCCCTTTAAAAGTGACTTTTCAAATATTGATATCCCCATACTAAGCACGACTGGATATTATGACGGTGGACAACTAGGGGTGTTATACTATCTCAACGAACATTACAAATACAATAGAAATGCAGAGCACTATTTAGTTATCGGACCATTTGGACACTTGGGTTCTCAATACATACCGGACAAAGAAATTAATAACTACAACATTGATCCGGTGGCTCAAATAAATATCACAAAACTGAGTTTTGAATGGTTTGACTATATCTTCAAAAATGCACCGAAACCAACCTTACTGAAGGACAAAATAAATTTTCAGGTAATGGGAGCCAATAAATGGAAACACGTTCCCTCCGTCAATGATATGAGTAATGATACCTTGACATTTTATCTTAGTAATGTGAAATCATTGGCCAATTTTGTTTCAAGATATGAAACCGGCAATAATGGGAATAAAAAGCATTTTTCTCTTACTGAAGATAAACCCGATAATTTGGATTTTATTCTTCAAAAAGTAGATTTTACTGACCGATCGATGGTTGGTGAAAACAATTATTACAATGAAAATATTGTCGACAACACGCTACCTCTAAGTAATGGTTTTTCATTTACTACCGAGCCATTCGAAACCGATCTCGAATTTAATGGCTCCTATTTCGGGGAATTAACGGTTGCCATCAACAAAAAAGACTTTGACTGCTCAATCGTTCTATACGAGCAAACACCAGAAGGTCAATATTTTAAACTGACTCAACAATTTATTGGTAGAGCTAGTCTTGCAAAAAACAGAGAGAAAAGACAGCTATTGATACCCAATAAGATTGAATCTTTTCCCTTTAGTAACGTGAGAATGACCAGTAAAAAGCTTCAAAAGGGAAGTAGGCTAATTTTTGTATTAAATGTTAATAAACACCCACACGAACAGATTAATTACGGAACAGGAAAAGACGTAAGTGATGAAACTATTAAAGATGCAAAGGAGCCTTTACTAGTGAAATGGTACAATGCAAGTCATGTCAATATTCCTATTCATAGATAATTGAACTACACCATACCTAGCGGGGTATAAGAAAGAATAGTGATTATGGCACTAATTAAGCATTGCCAGCAATGCCCGCGCCTCTTTCAGGTCGACCGAATCGTAGCCTTCGGTAAACCAATCATAGTTAGTGCGCAATAGTTGATGTGCTGCTTTGGACTTGCCTTGTTGATGCCAAAGTCGGGCAAGGGCACAGGTGGCCCGCAATTCGTAGGTTTTAGCAGCTTGCTTCTGAGCAATTTTAATCGCCTCCTTAAACAATTGTTCTGTAGTGCCGGTATCTTTGTCTTGAGCTTGTAAGATGAGTCCTTTCAAACGGAGATATTCAGCGGTTTTATTATGAGAACCAGTTTCATTAACATGATCGAGGTACCTGGAAGTCCAATCTAGTGCTGCCTGGTGTTCATCGATGAGTAAATAACGTTCGGCGACAAAGGAAGCCAGGGTGACGGTAAAACCTTTGATGCCAATTTCAAAACAGATATTTAGCAGATGAGCTGCCGCATCTAAAGCGGGTCGGTCGCCGGAGGAGGCGCGTGCAATATTATAATAAACCTCGGAAGTCAGTGTAAAAGCGGGGTCTCCAAACTCTCGGACCATGGGAAGGTATTTTTCCAAGATCTGCATGGCTGCTTCCCATTCTCTCGCTTCTAAGGCTCGGAAAGCAATAAAGCTGTAGGTGTGATAGAGACTGTGCGAGTCCTTATAATCATCGGCAAATGCCAAATGGCGGTTAGCGAGATCGTTGGCCTGGTCCATATGGCCCATTACCTGCAAGCAAACCATTAACCAGGCTTTGCCGGCAATCTCGGAATATCCTCCTGGGGTCAACTCCCAAGGAAAGGGAAGTGTAGGATCAGAAATCTCTATCAATCTTCGACAATGCTGACGACATTCCATGAAGTTTCCTCTAAGGTACATCGAAAAGTACTTCAGGCAGTAGGCCAACTCGAAAAAGACTCCGAGTTCCGGGTGTTTCGTCAAATCCGCAATATACTCCAGTAGTTCGTCATTTGCTTTGGTATCTTCTGAATTGGTATAATATGAGATCAAATGCATAAAAATCAGCGCCAATTTTGGACTGATCGAGGAATTTTCAGCAATAGCCCGGGCCCGATCGAAAGTCTCTTTAACCTTTATGTGCGTAAATCCATGGGAGGCCAAAAAGGTCCCCCCGAGGATCAACCTAAATTCCAGTTCGAAGTCATTGCGTTCGGTCTCGGCTTCTATATGGGGCAGTAGGTCAATGCCTTTTTCCAGGTGAGCAATGGTCTCAGCAGAGGCATTTTTCTTGCTAGCCAATTGACCGGCTTTTAGCCAAATGGGGATGGCCTGCAATGGCTGAGCGGCTTCTGTATAATGATGCGCCAATATTTCCGGTTGGGTTTCAGTGATCGGGACAAATTGATGTTCCAATACATTGGCTACCCGATGGTGTAGTTGTTGTCTCCGGCGTTTTAACAACGATTCGTAAGCTGTTTCTTGGATCAGGGCGTGTTTGAACTGATATTCCGTTGCTTGGCTACCGCTTTGTCGTTGGAAGATTTCTGCTGCCACCAACTGATCAATAGACTGTTCCAACTGCCCTGCTTTTCGCGGTAGCACAGCATTCAACATTCGAAAGGAAAATTCCCGCCCCAAAACGGCTCCCATCTGCGCCACATCCTTGACATCGGAGAGTCGGTCCAGGCGGGCCAATAAAGAATCCTGGAGTGTAGAAGGGATTTCCAGGGAAGCCATCGATTTTGTCAGTTCAAATTCATCTGGCTTTTCGACCAAAAAACCAGATTCCATAATCATTTTGGTCAATTCTTCTACAAAAAGCGGCACCCCTTCCGTCTTGTGGACGATCTGCTCCAAAATCTCTTTCGGCAAGGCTTTTCCTCGGGTCTGATGGTGGCAAATCTCCTGCATGTTTGCTGCGGTCAATCGCTCTAAATTCAGGAGCGTTACAGCAGAATGCCCGACCCAATCGGGCGTGAATAACGGGCGTGTGGTGCACAACATAAGGATCGGGTGTTCGGGAACTTGCTCCAAAAACAGCTCTATCCATTCCAGTGTTGATGCATCCGACCAATGTAAGTCTTCCAGGGTAAACAAGATGGATTGGTACGAAGCTCTGTTGACACAGCCTTGGACCAGGCTTTCCATCGTTCTTTGCCGCTTAGCTACAGGGCTGATAACCAGCGGAGGAAAGGCCTCTGAAGGAATGGACAGAAACTCAGCCAATAATGGCATTGCCGATTGAAAATCCAGTCCGGATTCCAGGACAAATGTCTCTAATTTGATCAGCTTATCCTCCGGCGAATCCGCCGATTCAAATTTTAGTATTGTTTCTTCCAGCATCTCTATCAAGGGATGAAAAGCACTGTTGATGCTGTAAGGAGAACACCTAGCCTGCCAATGAAGGAATTCCGAATCTCGAGTGATCTGCCCGACCACCGCATCCATCAGGCGGGATTTGCCAATACCAGCTTCACCATTCAACAACACTATTCGCCCATTGCCTCCTGCTGCCTGCTGCCATAGTTCCTTCAGCTTTTCGAGTTCCTTTTGGCGCCCTACTAAAGGGGAAAGGCCCCTTCCTTTAGCTACCTCTAAGGGGGTTTTCGCCGCTGTTTCGCGAAAGACCTGAAAGATCTCCATGGGCTCGGAAATACCCTTTAATGCCTTTTTGCCCATACTATCCACTTCAAACCAGCCCTGCACCAAACTCAGGGTCTGAGGGCTAATGACCATACCGTTGTGCGGAGCCAACCCTTCCAGTCGCGCTGCAACATTAACGGTTTCTCCAAGTGCCAAGTGATCATCCACAACAACGAGGCCGGTATGAATACCGATGCGGACTTTAATTGGAGTTTTACCGACCGAATTCCATTCCTGATTTGCTTGATCCACCGCTGCTAAAATACCCAGACCTGCTCTGACACCAGCTTTGGGAGCATCCTCCAATCCTTTCGGATAACCGAAGTAGACAAGCAGACCATCGCCAAGATATTGGCCGACATGACCACCATATTGTTTGATTGCTTTTTCGGCCACTTGGTGATAATCGGTGATCACTTGTCGGTATTCCTCCGGATCCAATTGTTCGGAAAGTGGAGTGGAGTCGACTAGATCACAAAATAAAATGGTTAGTTGACGTCGCTCTGCTTGGGATATTTTCAATTTCGCACCACAATTACTACAGAAATTTGCTCCAACCGGATTATCGTGCTGGCACTGGCGACATTTTTGCATAAGTACAGTATTTCGGGGTGAGAAAGGACTTCTATAAAGTTAGAAAAAATCTGCTGCGGATAATAATCATATGCTTCGATCTTAGAATATGTTTAAATTTTGTTTTCGCAGCCGAAAATGTTCAGTTTGGGGTTCTCATAAAGCCAAATTTTTTGTGCATAGCAGCGCTATGGTCTAAAAATTTGGTGAAATGAGGTTCCAAAAATGGGCATTTGAAGGCCGAAGGATAAAGTTTAAACATATTCTTAATTCGGAATCGGCCGTTCCGAAGGAAGTGGTAAATTAAACAAGTCTATGACTGGAGATTTCACATTTAGAGAGCATGAAAACGCAGGTGATTCACCTGAGTATTGAAGATTTTAAAAAGAAATTGCGCCAAAAGTGATCATCGTTTTTATGGTAACATGCGATCTGAAGAATGGGGCTGTCTATCGTTTGTTTGATCGTTTGCGCAATAAATTTTTGGAAAAAAAAGTAACACCTTTTTGTGGTAACGCCCGGGAAATGTCTTTGGCAGGAAGGGGGCATTTATGGCATATTTGAGTCATCAAATATTCAGTAACCTAAACTTAATTTCCAAATGAGAATCTTGTTCCTATCAGCGATCCTTCTTTCAGTTTCAAGCATGAGTTTCGGACAAAGTAATTACAAAAAAACGGATAATATCGAAGGTGTCAGGGCCATCGAATCCACAGCTTTCCGAGGTCATTATTTGTCGGTGGATAGTCGTACCTGGCATGGCGAAGGGTCACAGGGAGGCGGAATAGTCAATGTGCTGAACCGAATCGGAACCCATCAGTTGTTTAAAATCACCAAACTGTCCGACGGTACTTATTCCATCGCATCTACCTTTTTCAAGAACAGATTCCTCCGCATGGATGGTAGTGCCATTAATGCGTCCAGTAAAGCGCCAGGTGGGGTGGTCAATCTTCAGGACAAGGTAGCTAGCTATGAGAAATTTAAAATCAAAAAGTTAGCTGACGGTTCGTTCTCGATCGAATCGGTGGCATTTCCCGGTAGATTTTTGACGCTCAACCCCAACCCAAGAGCAAGTAAACCGAACGATGCCGGAGGAAGAGTCCAGGTACAAAACAGGGCTGGGGGGCATGAACGGTTTAACTTGTTAGAAAAACAATAGCAGTTCCAGGTACTAAACGAAGCCCTATGCCCATCCAAATGGACATAGGGCTTCCTTGTTTGATCACCTCCTTAACTCGGTTTACCTATATCCATTGTTAGTGGGGTCACTATCCAAAAGAGCTGGATTCAGGTTGAATTCTTCCGGAGGAATGGGCAACAATACATGATATGGCTGGATATTTGAAGCCGGATTCCAAATACGGTATTCCGTTTCCTTGACCACTTCTGATAGAATTCCCCATCGGATGAGGTCCATTCTTCGGTGTCCTTCTCCGCCTAACTCCCAGCGTCTTTCATCGTAAATCGCCTGACGAAATTGTTCTTTGGAAAGTCCGGCCAATGGCTGATCTGGTTCATAAGCTCGTGTGCGCACTTCATTAATGTATTGATAGGCATTATCCGGGCCCGTAAGTTCGTTTTCTGCTTCAGCGGCCATTAGATATACATCGGCCAACCGGAAAATAATTTTATTATCGCCATGATTACCACGGGGTGAATTGATCTGGTCAAGGTTCCACATTTTCGGCATGTAGGGGAAATTCAATTCAAAGCCAAGGTATTCGGTAATGATGTTGGAAGATCTTCGGAGATCATCCATTGGGAATTCATTCACATAATCCGGTATTGGAATGGCCAATCCATATCCCGTAAACCCTTCATTGCGCGCGCCCAAAGCACTACTCAAAGCACCACGTTGTGTTGGATCTTTGGGTTCGTCCCGAATCCGGGGAGTAAAATGGTCCACCCAATCATCTTGGTCGATGTCTTTGACAAAATTGATTTCCCAAATATTCTCGCTGTTGAACTCATTATTAGGGTCAAACACCGCTGCATAATCATCCAAAAGGGCGTGCGGGGAATTATTGATGATTTCCAATGCCTTATCCCTTGCTTGTTGCCAGCTTTGTTGGATCAAATAAATTTTTGTCATCAACGTGGCGGCCGCCCATTTGCTGGCCCGGCCAAGACCATCGGCATTGTACGTATCTGGCAATCCATTTTGCGCCTCCTGTAGATCCTGTAAAATATCCTCTTGGATAATGGACCGGCTTGTCCGGGGTAACTGCTGAATTTCGGAGATCGGTAAATTGCCCCGATAATAAGGTACATCGCCCCATAGATTGGTTAAATGGTAGTAGGAATAAGCACGTAGGAAAAGGGTTTCCGCTTTAACGAGTTCCTTTTGTTCTTGGCTGAGGTTATCGGTCAAGTCAACCTGCTCTAAAATAGTATTGGCATTCAAAATTATTTCGTAGAGATGCTGCCAGGTCAAGGGAGCACCAGCTCCCTGGGAGATGGCGCTGATATTCCCTTCGCTTAGTGAATAGGACTGAGTGGGTTCCACCTGCCCAAATACCCGATTGGGACCGATAATGTCGGCACCATTCTCGTAGTAGCGGTCCAAACCAATTTTACCGTGTAAGGAATTGCGTTTGTAAATGTCATACAATCCAACTATAGCCAAATCAAATTCGGCCGGCGTGTTAAAAAAGTTGGCGGGAGATACTAAGTCCCGTGGATCTTCTTCGAGAAAATCATCACAACTTAGATGGATAAATGCCAAGACCAATAGCCATGCTGTGAATTTTATATTGAATTTCATGAATGTTTTATTTTTGATTATTCAACCTTAAAAGTCAACTCTAGCCCCTAAAGAAACAATTCGGGTACTAGGGTATTGTCCCCGAGAAAACCCGAAAGACAGGTTATCGCTATCGCGACTAAATTGGCTGGTTTCGGGGTCTTTTAATCGAAAATCGGAGATCACAAAAAGATTTGATCCGGATATATAGACGTTGATCCCCCTCACCCCATTCAGTCCAATGGCCGATCCTGGAATGGTGTAGCCCAGACGCAGGCTCTTTAAGCGAATATGAGATCCGTCTTCGATCATAAAAGAGTTGTTGTATATCTCGGATAAAGAAGCAACGGCACCAGCCCTGGGAATATCCGAGTCAGGGTTATCGGGGCTCCATCGGTCCAGTGTTTCTCTGTATTTGGTGGTTTCCGGACGGCCAAATAATGCTGTCTGGGAAAGGCTATTGAATACTTCGTTACCTTGTGTTCCCTGAAAGAAAAAGTCGAGTTCAAAGTTTTTGTAGGTAATGGTGTTGCCAATTCCGAAATAGAAATCCGGTTGTGGATTGCCCAGTACAATGAAGTCTTCCTCATTCACTTCTCCGTCACCATTGGTATCTTCGAAACGGGGTCCACCAACATCGTGATTACCTCCTAGTCCTACCGCGTCGATTTCCTCCTGAGATTTCCAGGTGCCGAGGTAATTAACTCCCGTAAATACCGGGACCGGTTCTCCAACGATGAGCCTTGCCCCCGTACCTCCCTGTTGAGCTGGGGTAACCAGATTGATGAAATCCACTCCCCCCAGGTCCACTACCTTATTTCGGTTGCCTGAGACGGTAATGATGGTAGACCACGAAAAATCCTTATTGGTAATGTTAGTGCTATTGATCAGCAGTTCCAACCCTTTATTTTCCACTTTTCCAAGATTTTGCAATTTGCTCACAAAACCGGTCTGTCGGGGTAGCTGAGCGTTCAGCAGCAAATCTTCGGTGGTTTTTTGATAATAATCCAGTTCGATCGCTAAACGATTATTAAAGAACCCCATCTCCAGGCCAATGTCAAGTTGCCTTGTTGTTTCCCATTGGAGGTCTGGGTTTTCCGGACGACCAAGAATTACTCCTGACCTTATCGTATTACCGAAAGTAGTATTTGCCGTATTCAGAACGGCGAGTGTCCGGTATGAGTCGATGGCCTGACTACCGGAAAGTCCAAAACTGGCCCGGAGTTTTAAATTGCTGAATAAGTCCATTTCTTTAATAAAATCTTCTTCGATCAGACGCCAGGCCACAGCACCCGAAGGGAAGAAAGAATATTTATTATCCGGAGCAAACCGGGAAGAACCATCCACCCGTCCCACCAAGGTGAACAGGAAACGATCATCAAGTGAATAATTGATCCGACCTAAATAGGATATTAATTGAAAAGAGTTGAAAGAAGAACCCAATTGATTACGGGTAGGATCCGCTCCAAAGGCTAGATTGTTGTAGCCAGTAACGTCATTGGACAATCCGTCAGATCTGGAAAAACTTGATTCAAATTGGGATTGCTGAACCGTAAAACCCGCCAACAAGGTCAAGTTATCGTTGTTGCGTACTTTGACGTTATAGGATAGGGTGTTCTCGTTGATCCAACCTTTGCGTAAGGAATTATTAACCCGCGCGTTTCCCCCGTTTTGAATAATGGCATTATTGGGTAGGGCCCCGGGATTAAAGATATTTTGTTTGAAATCATTGATCTCCGGACTAATGGTTGATCGGAAAACCATATTTTCAATGGGAGTAAATTCTACATATACATTCCCCAATAAGTTGGTGATCTGATTGTGATTATCCCTAAGTTGAATATCCGCTTCGAAGTTGCGGGAAATACCATCCGTGATTGGGTCGAGTGCGGTAAAGCTGCCATCCGCTTCAAAGATGGCCCGGGTCGGGGTGGTGCTTAAGTACAGCCCATCGATGTTTATTTTGGGATTTTCTTGCCGAATATTGGATAAATTGGCTCGGAAACCCACCTTAAACAGATCAGATAGTTTGATATCCATATTGGCCCGGAAGATGTATTTTTCAATACCGGATGCCCGGATTATTCCATCCTGATTGAAATAGTTGCCCGATACATAAAAATTAACATTTCCATTGTTTGAAGTACCGGATACGGATGCATCTACATTTAGAACGGGAGCGGATCCAGTCACCTGATCAATCCAATCTACATCGGGTACTTGATTGAGGTCTGGAAAAGGAAGCGCTGAATTCCTGAATTCTGCGTCCTCGTTGGCGTATATGGCGTGTTCCTGGCCATTTAGAAAATCGACTTGGGTAACCAAAGATTGCTGCCCACGGTAAATGTTAAAAGAAACGTTCGTCCCTTCGGCACCACTACCACTTTTAGTGGTAACCAATATCACCCCGTTGGCCCCCCGAGTTCCATAGATGGAGACCGCCACGGCATCTTTCAAGATATCAATGGATTCAATGTCGTTTGTATTGAGGTTGTTCAGGTTGTAGTCAGTACCTACAATAACCCCATCAATTACCCACAGAGGTTCATTATTTCCCTGAATGGAATTACCCCCCCGAATTCTAATGGTGGTAGCCGCCCCCGGTTCTCCGCTTATCTGCGAGACTTGCACCCCGGATGCTCTACCCTGTAATATGTTATCTACCCTGGAAGCCGGTATGTTTTCTAAATCGCTCCCCCCCACCCGGCTAACCGAGCCGGTAAGATCCTTTTTTCGTTGGACCCCGTAACCAATTACCACCACTTCCCCCAGTTGAGAAATGGATTCGAACAGTGTTATTTCAAGCTCCAAACGACCATCTAAAGTTACCTCCTGAGACTCATATCCCGTGTAGGAAAAAACCAAGATATTTACGTCATCCGCAACCGACAATTGGAAATTGCCATCGAAGTCCGTGGTAGTACCTTCAGTAGAACCCTTCACTAAAACCGTAGCGCCAATCAAAGGCGTTCCTTCACGGTCTTTGACGCTCCCCGAAATGATTTTTTCTTGGGAGAGTTTTTCTTCTAAATCTGCAACGATTGATTTCAACCGAAGTTTTTTGTTGCTTCCGCCCTGACGAACCGTAATGTTCTTTTTATCCTGCAACTTTTGAATTTGCTTGAATTTTCGCTGGATTTTCTTGACTTCTCTATCAGAATTTGTATTCTCCTCGTAAACGATATAGTATTTCTCGGTCAACTGCTTATATTTGAACCTTGTGCTGATTAATGCCCGGTTTACGGCATGCTCAAATGTTTCTTCCGGTTTGATCTCGAATCGGACCTCCACCTTGGACAGAATCCGAGCGTTGTACGCAATAATGATCTCGTAGTGCTCGCTAATTTGATCTAAAATGTCGCTTAGAGGTTTGTTTTGAAGCAAGTTGTTGTGTGCGGTAAGCTGGAGGTTGACAATTAGTAACAACATGGTTATTAGGAATTGCCTGAACCATGAACTAAGTTTCATAAGCTTAAAATTTAAATGTTTATAATACAGTTGGAGTAGTTATGTTGTGACAAACTTCAAACTGCTTCAACCTTTTTTTTCTTGAAAAAAAGACCTTAGAATCTGCTAAATACCTTGATAACCAAGCTAGTTCTTACCGCTTATCAAATAGGTTTTTCCCTCCAACTCAAATTGCAAACCGTATATATCACGAAGGGCCTTCAATGTAGTCTCGAGGTCATTGCTGGGCACCCCTCCGGAAATCGTTTCCTTTTCCAAGTTGTCCGCTTTTATCTCGAAGTGAATACCGTAGACGTGTTCAATTTCCAAAAGTGCCGTCAACAAAGGGGTATCATTAAATTGTAATATGCCGCTTTTCCAAGAAGCGACCTCTAAGCTTGAAATCCCTTTTTTATTTTCCTGGAGACGATTCAATTTCTTCGAGTAAGCCACCAAATCACCGGGATCCATTTCGATGCTATGTTGTTCGAGGTCTTCGACATTCAGTTTTACCTTGCCTTCTTCCAAAAACACCTGGGTTTGTTCATTTCGGGTATTCACATTGAAAGCAGTACCCAACACCAGAACCGATAAATCGCTGGTATGGACCTCGAATACAGCATTGGTTGCAGGTATTTTTTGCACTTCAAAAAAAGCCTCACCAGTTAGGGAAACGCTGCGCGGCTTTCGCTTATCGAATTTGAGTGTCGAATTGGCGTTTAGGGAGACCTTGGTACCATCCGGTAAAACAGTGGTCTGTTGTTCGCCAAAGTCAGTAGCGATGACAACCAGTGTATTACGGAAAAATTGAAAGTATAGAACGGTGCACAAAGAGACCATGATTAAGAAAGAGGCTGCTACGGCCCAACGATTGAAATGAGCTCTACGACCGATTCGGGGAGTAGATGATTCCCGGGGGAATATTTTTTCTTGCCGAAGTGTTGATCTTAACCGTGCCAAGGCTTTATTGCCAATTTCCGGATCAACCTCACTCGGCGTAAATTCAACTCCTTCAACCAACAATTTACCCATTTCCGCTACTTCCCGATCTTGTGGATTGTGTTGGAGGTATTGCTCCCAACGATGAACACTAGCAAGATTTGATTGGTTAGCCCACTCCATAAAAGTTGGGTCCTGCAACCATTTGGCCAGCAGTTTTCTTTGTTCCTTGTTTAACTCCATCTGTAATTATTCAGAATTGAATACCCAAACACTAGGTTTTATTAACAAGAGGAACAATGCTTGATTTTATACCACTGAAAAGTTGTTAAAATTAAAACAAGCCAATTAAGAGAAAACTGATCATGATGATTCTGATGATCGAAGCGGCATCTTTCACCTTTTTTAATCCTTTGTATAAGGTATTAAGTACCGTTTGATTATTGATGCCCATCACCTCTGCGATTTCTTTCGTACTGAGACCGTTATAATATCTTAAGAACAGCGCTTCTCGCTGGCGCCAGGGCAAGCTATTGAGGATTTCGACCAGAGTTTGACGAAGGTTATCCTTTTCTGAATAGCTGGCCAGATCTCCTTCGGTAAATTCAATTTCTACCGGTGAGGATTGTTGGTATTGGTTAATTCTTTTTTTCGTGAGCTTCTGCAATTTTTTTTGTAGATCTCTGCGGAAAGCCGTAAAGAGGTAAGCTTTAAAGTTTTTGATGTTGAAGTACCGGTCCCTGTTCTGCAACAATTGAATGAACAATTCCTGAATACTATCTTCGACCAACATCGAATCCGAAGTCAACTTCATACCATAACGCAGTAATTGATCATGGTAACGCAAAAAGAGTATCCCTAGGGCTTCTTCATCATTTGCCCTCACCGCAGCAAAAAGTTCTTGATCGCTAAGGGAACTCATCTAGTTAAATTTGAAAAATTGAAATTACTAATTTTATTTCACCCTTATCTGCCACTCCAAATGAAAACACCGAATAAATACCTAATTTCCCTCTATTATTTCGAAGGCACTAAACGCTCTTCGGGAATAGTAGGGTGAATGTCGTGTTTCAATTGGAGTTAACCAAATCGGGAATAATTCTGTAAGTCACCTAAATAGTACTTTGTCACTTTAGAGTGCAGAGGCCGAAGGTCTCCAAATACTTTAACCGGGACATCGCCCCGGGGTTGGCATGTGAGGATGGGTTCGGGCTGAAAGCCTGTAGATTTTTTAACATCCAGCACGCCAGAACCTTGAAAAAATCATCTAATAAGCAGAAGTTGTTTAACGAGGCGAAAAATTCAGTTTTGTAATTTTTCATTTTGAAGGCCAAACTCCGTTTTATGAAAAGCTTGCTAATCAGCTACTTGTCTATTACAAGAAGACAAATCTTCAAAAATAAACCATTGCATATCCTGAAGTTTCTCAGCCTTACCCTGGGTGGATCGGCCTTTTATATCCTGATGCATTACGTTGAATTTGAGAAAAGCTACGATCAATTTCATGAGCATGCCGATCAATTGTACAGAGTTGGACTGAGTGAAAAGAGCGCAAATGGAGTGCAACAACATTTGGCAACGAGCTATCCGGGGATAGGTGGAGCTATCAAGGATCAATTTCCTCAAGTAGCTGCATTTTCCCGCATGATCAATCTGGAGGACGTAATGCCGCCAACAGTGTTTGTTGCTAACAGGAATGATGGCCAAAAAATGAAAGTAAAGCCCAATAAGGTATTCTTTGCGGATGCTTCTTTTCTTTCTATGTTTTCCTTCGCTGCTATTAGTGGGAATCCAATTGATGCCTTGAATGCCCCTACCGCACTTGTCCTGACATCATCCATAGCCCGGTTTCTCTTTGGAAAAGAAAACGCAATTGGTAAAGAAGTTGTATTTAATGGCGATCGAACTTTAACGGTTACGGCTGTGCTTGAAGACTTACCTGACAATACTCACTTTCAATTTGACATACTGTTACCTTATGCCATACTGGAAGCCGAGGACGACCGGGATAACAATAATTTATACAATTCCTGGAAATGGCCTGTTTTCTACACCTATTTGCAACTAAAATCAGGGGCGAACCCATCCACAATTGTAGCGCAGTTCCCCAACCTAATCGCTAAACATACAAATCAAAAAGGCATTCAATTAGCTTTGCAGGCGGTTTCCGATATCCATCTGGATTCTAATCGGTTGGGGGAAATCAAGGCAAATGGCAGCAGAAGGTTGGTCACCTTCTTCTTACTCATAGCCATCGCAATTATGAGCATTTCTCTCAGCAATGGGATCAATCTATCGGCAGTAAAAGCAATTGAAAGAGCCAAAGAAGTCGGTATCAGAAAAGCGGTCGGTGCCAGCCAGAAGATCATTTTTGGTCAATTCATGTTTGAATTTGCTTTTTTAAGTGCTTTGGCCATCATTACAGCCGTTCTGTTCCTCGCGGTTTTGGCAGAACCTTTTAATACAATAGTTGACCAGTCAGTAATTAAGCCTGAGTTTTGGAGAGATCTTCTCATTTGGAAATGGGCAGGCATTTTATTGCTAGGCAGTTGTTTGATAGGTGGTATTTACCCTGCCTTGATGCTTTCGGGTTCGCCAACCGTCCAGGTGTTAAAAGGTAATATGATAAATCTGAAAAGGCCATCCCTCCTTCGCAAAGGGTTAATTGGTCTGCAATTTGCCGTTTCTTTTGCGTTGATCTCGGTCACTCTAGGCATTTATCATCAATTATCCTTTATTCAGCAAAAAGATCTGGGCTATCTGTCCGAACAAGTCTTGGTAATAGAAGCACCTACTGTTTTCAAAGACATTGAAGTGGTTGCAACAAAAGCTACAACTTTTAAGGATTTCCTGGCGAAGCAGCCTTTGGTAGAGCAGGTAACTACGGCGAATGAAATTCCTGGGAAACAACTTAGGTATAAAATGCCGATTAGTAATTTTCGTTCCAAAAATTCTTCTTCACCCGTTCAAAGCTATTGGATCAGTACCGATCAACATTTTTTAGATACTTATGGAATGAAACTGCTGGCAGGTCGAAACTTTAGAGCAAGCGATACATCTCCCCTATCACCTGAAAGCGACAATAAGGTACTCCTTAATGAAAGAGCAATCATGCTATTGGGGTTCTCTTCACCATCTGACGCTATCAATCAAAGAATTCTAATGGGAGATAAGGTAGTGGCAGAGATCATAGGAGTGGTAGAAAACCATCATCAACGATCTCTAAAAGAAGACTATCAACCGATCCTTTTCCAATTTCCCACCTATTATCAAACATTGTATTTCTGTCTCAGAATCAAACCGGAAATGCTCGATGAGACGATTGGGAGCATTGAATCTGCCTACGACGAATCTTTCCCGCTTAATTCTTTTAACTACTTCTTTCTTGATGACTTTTTTAATGAACAGTATGCCAGCCAACGTCGGACAAGCCGAATATTTCTCTTATTTACTGTGCTCGCCGTAGTGCTCGCCAGTTCGGGCTTATTTGGTTTAGCCTCTTTTACCATTGCCCGGAAAACCAAGGAAGTCAGTATACGAAAGATCCTTGGGGCATCAGTTGGCAATATTTTTTTATTGCTTTCCAAAGACTATTTAAAGGTAGCCGTGATTTCCAGCATCATTGTCGCCCCTGTCTGCTATATTGGATTAAGAAGATGGCTCCGTCAAAACTACGTCTTCCATATTGAAATTGGCGGGTGGTTCTTTTTGCTGCCGATAACCATACTGATCGCGATGACACTTTCATCATTGTTTTTCCAGGTTTTCAAAGTAGCGGTTACTAACCCAGTTCAGTCGCTGAAGTCAGAGGGGTGATTTTCGAACCCGTTCAATAATATACTCCCACTTTCGATTATGAGTTCTTAAACATTCCAGAAGTGCCGTATTCAGTCTTCGGCAATAAGTGAGGCATTCAATCCCTGCTATAAGAGTAGTGGTTTTCATGGACACAAAAGCTCTGGAGTCCCTGGCGATTTTTTGAAAGCTAACCGGCATTTTTTGTTGTAAACAATGGTTAAATTGTACTCATTCTTTATACCCATAGCTCCTTCTCGCTACCCTTATCGAAAAAAACAACTATGCAATTTCAAAAATTTGTCTTCTCCCTCTTGATGCTGATCGCTTTTTTACACAATGCCGGGCAATGTCAGTCAGCTTCGCCGGATGAGATCAATTTTGTAAGACAGGGCGTGCAACGATTGATATTTGATGAAGAGCAATCCATCCCCTTAGCGGGACTCAACCCGGGCAAGACGATCGGTTTGGCGGTCATGCATCCTGCTGCCCACTATGGGAAAGGTGCCGCTCAGGTATCTATTGGAAACGACCACTTAATTGTCCAATCGGAAAATGAGACTCAAACCGGAATATGGTTTGGAGGCTTCAATCCTTTTGCGACGTACACCATTGATGTAGCTTCGTCTTCGGGTAGCGGGGAAGTTGGTTTTCAATTCACCAATGTGGATCGGAAAGAACAGTTCATGGTGACGGTCGAATTTAAAGACACCATGCTCACCGGGGTGAAAATGAGAGCGGTAAAAAACGCGGTCGAAATACAAAATAAAACGATGGCCGTTAACCTATCCGGTAAAGAGAGGACCGAGGGCAAAATCATCCTTCAAATGCTCGGCAGCGGACTGGTGCTTTATACTTACAACAACGGACTGCCCAAAGTAATCGGACAAAGTGATTTCAATACCTACCTTGACTTACGCAAGAAACAATACATCCATTCGTTTCAGTCGCATCTTTTCGTACAGCTCGACAGCGGAGAAGTGCAGATAAATAAAGTGGGCATGTCGCTTTCTACCGGGGTCGGACAGGCGGATATTCGCGCGATTACTTACGAAAACGGCGATCCATTATTGGATGGAGGGCGATTGTGGTACACCATGTCGATCCGCGGACGTGCCTTGCCTCACCATATTCAGGGCGTGTTTAGTATGAACCCCACCGTGTTCGATATCAGACTTGAAGGAATCATTGTATTCGATCGCAAAGATGGCATTCTTAGAAATGAAATTGCTTCCCATATCTTTTACGACCGCTCCAGCAAGGTATGGCGAGGAACAACAACTGGTTTTAGTGCCTATGCCAACCCCGATAAAGAGCAAAAACAGCTTCTTGCCGTTGAAAGTCAAAACGACCCTCGCTTTGGCTTTTCGGTAATGGAAGCCAGTCCTTTTGGTGTAGTGGGCGATATCGAAGATCCACACATCATTTTTGATTCGGAAGCCGGAAAATGGAGAATTCTAACCTGTGTCAATCAAGATGGTTATAAAGCCATTATGATGGAATCGAATCACTGGAACAAAGACTACACTATGATCGCCGGACCCGTAACCCATAATTCAACCGGCACATCCATTCAGAAGATTGGAAACCAACGCTATTGCTTCTCGGGAAGTAAGGAACGGGATATATTCATCTATACCTATCCCGACCTTCAAGAAGTGGGCACTTTAAAGATGGATCTGCCGCCGTGGGATGAAACATCGGGAACAAGAGTTTGGCCAAATGTCATCCAATTGCCGCAGGGCTATTCGTCCAGATACGTAGCTTTAATGATGGATAGATTTAACTATCCGGATATGAAAGGCCCCAATTGGACCTATGGTGCTTTGTATCTTTATCATGGTTATGATTAAATGGCGGGTCCAGGGTTTCCATGGGACTAATTTTGTTGTTTAAATTGATAAAAAATACAGCGAAACGACGCATTCAAAAATAAACCAATTGTATATGTAAAATTAATTGGTGTTGAACAGTACCAAATAGGAGAAAAAACATCATTTGATATTTGTATTTCTCCTCCACCTGCAGACGTAACTATAAATGAATTACAAAAAAGTATTCAGCTAAATCAAAGGGCTATCTCAGCGCGTTTTGAAGAAGTCAATGATTTGATGGAAAGAAAAAATAAGGAGGTTTCTGATAAGATAATTGAAGACTTAATAATAGAAGTCCTTGTAAGGTTTAGAAGCATTCGGTTAAACATGCAAGCATTAATACCAAGATTGGAAACAAAAACTCCAATTTATGATTTTGATTTAATCGGAAAAATTAATAGTGTAATTGCTCAAAATTTGCAAAAGAGGA
Source organism: Saprospiraceae bacterium (assembly GCA_028284395.1). GTDB lineage: Bacteria > Bacteroidota > Bacteroidia > Chitinophagales > Saprospiraceae > JANQRV01. The sequence continues at coordinate 295 of JANQRV010000303.1, read as the reverse complement.
AGCAGTCTTTGGAGCGGGATCTCAAAAATAGAAAAATTACACTCAGCCAAATACAGAATTCGCAAAAACCGGGCGTAATTGCAGAAGCCAAGAGGAAGAAATATGAGGATGAAATAATGGATAAGGTAAATGCAATAGAAAAGAAAATTGGATTTAATTGAGAAGTTTCTCGACAAATGGGCCGAGTAAAACTTTTGAGACTGTTACAAAAAGTGTGTCAAAGTAAAAGGGCAAAAAACCTTTAACTTTGATAATTATGAGCCATCAAGAAAAATTTGACTTCGACAAATTTAAG
>JANQRV010000280.1 GCA_028284395.1 Saprospiraceae bacterium | reverse complement strand
CCAATTCCCCGGAAGCGGATCCACCGGTCTTCACCTCCCACCCAGGTTCCTACTACCAGATCTGGCGTAATACCCATGTACCATCCATCCACATAATCATTGGTGGTTCCTGTTTTTCCTCCCACCTGACTCTTGATATTGCCCATGGCCGTTGAGCCCGAAAACTTCAACATGTCGACCATTGCATAATTCTGATTTGGAGATAAGGCAACTCTTTCCTCGGGGATCTCTTCGTAGATGATCCGTCCGTTTTTGTCCTCAATCTTGGTGATGAAAACAGGTTTGTTATAGATTCCGTTATTGGCAAAAGTGGTATATGCCCCCGTCATTTCGATGACGGAAAGGTCGGTCGATCCCAACGCAATAGAGGGGGCTGAAGGTACCCGTGAATTGTCAATACCCATCTGTTGCACCAAGTCTCGGACCGGCTCGGGACTGGCAAGTTGTTTCATAAGGAATGCAGAAGTCGTATTGATCGATTTGGCTAAGGCCTGTTTCAGAGTATAGGTCTGATAAGAATAGGTGCCGTGCGAATTATTTGGCGTCCATTCTTCTGCCAGGTAGAAATCGCCGTAACCGGGAGAAATGGTGACCGGCACATCATCTACCAGATAACATGGTGACAATCCCTGCTGAGCGATGGCAGTGGCATAGACAAAAGGTTTGAAGGTAGAGCCCACCTGCCGATTGATCCGTACGTGATCAAATTGGAAGTATTTGTGGTTGATACCACCTACCCACACTTTTACATGGCCGGTTTTGGGGTCCACGGCCAAAATGCCTGCCTGCAGGAACATCCGGTGATATTTTACCGAGTCCATTGGGCTCATTAAGGTGTCCTTTTCAAAACCTTCGTTATAGGCAAAGACGCGCATATTGACTCTCTGACTGAAGTCAGATTCGACAGCTTCTTCTAGTTTGGCCCATTGTTCCTTAAGTTTTGACATATGAGGACTGCGCAGCACCTGGCGGTATTTTGCTGCAAGGTCCTTTGAGATCAACTTGTTTCTGACAAGCCGCTTAATGGTTCCTTCTTTGATTGATTCCTTCACGATACGCTCTACTTCACGATCGTCTTCATGAAAAACAAGATCCGGAACTTCGCTTTGAATGGCTTTGAGTACCTTCGACAAATGTTTGTCACGAAGATATTGGTAGCGGTCGCTGGCGCGCACCAATTGTTCCAGCTTTTCCAGTCTTCGGGAGACGGGAATCTCCGTTTTGGCGTCACTGCGATATTTCCAGGGATCCATATTGCGCCAGGTCTTCCAAAGGGCATCCTGTACTTTTGGCATATGTACCGTGGTCATCACCTCTTCGGCTAATTCCTGCATTTGAGGGTCAATGGTGGTATAGATCTTGAGCCCGTCTTTGTAGATGTCGTAAGCAGTTCCATCCGACTTGAGGTTTTCCTGCTTGTTCAGAATGCCTTTAACATATTTAGCAAGCTCCATCCTGAAATAAGGAGCCAAACCGTCGATGTGCGTCTGGCGAGAAGTTCTCAGGCCAAGAGGCATCGTTTTCAGCGAATCGAATGTAGCTTGGTCGATCAATTTGTTGCGTTGCATTTGCTTCAATACGACTGCTCTTCTATTCTTCGTGGCTTCCGGGCGTCGCAACGGATTGTAGGTCCATGGAGCCTTCAACATGCCGACCAACATGGCTGCTTCGTGTAATTGCAGTGAGTCTTGTGACTTACTGAAGTATATTTCAGAAGCTGCTTTGATGCCATAGGCATTATTGATCCAATTGAACTTATTCATGTACATTGCAAGGATCTCATTCTTGGTATATCGCCTTTCCAGACGGATTGCAATGATCCATTCTTTGAATTTTTGAATGGCCCGCTTCGAAAAGCTGGAAGCTTTATTCTCGGTAAACAACTGTTTGGCTAACTGTTGCGTAATGGTACTGGCCCCCCCGGAACTTTTTTGTCGCAGAAGAACGGTTTTGACGGCTGTTCTGCCGAGTGATTTGAAGTCGATTCCCGAGTGTTCGTAGTACCGTTCATCCTCAGTTGCGATGAGGGCATTGACGAGGTGTGGCGAAAGTTGTTCGAAGGAAACCGGTACCCGGTTCTCCGTATAATAGCGCCCCAAAACGTTGATTTGATCGGCTGCATAGACTTGCGATGCCAATTCACTGCGTGGATTTTCCAATTGCTCAACGGAGGGTAAATCAGAGAAAGAAAGAGCTATAAAGAAAATAACAACACTTAGGACAGCGCCGAATACCAATAGCCACATTAACCTAACCAACTTACCGTACAATGGCCTGTCTTCGCTGTCTAAAAGGTAATTGATGAATTTTCTCATATTTTGTTTTTGAAGTTTGTATCATTAATCAGCCCGTCACTTCTTCATTCTTGTCCAGAACTCAAATTTCGTCAAAAAATTATATACGGGGAAAATAAATTTAAGGTGTTCATGAAAAAAAGTAATTACATTTAGTATTTTCGTTCAAAACCAATAAGCTTTAAAATGTCTTTTATCGATAGATTTCTTTCTATTTTTCGGGGGAATAGCGCGAATGGAACAACCGAGAGATCCTCCCGTAATCTAGCCACAACGACAGATCCTTTCAAAATACATACTGCGGTCCGAATTGATGCCATGACCTTTTCTACGGACCTCAAAACCTTTCATCTCATCGACAGCGGAAAGCTGGTGAGTTTTCCGTTGGATACGCCCAGTGGATTGGTCATTGGAAGCGTATTTGGACGTTTGACCTTCGCTGCACAGGTACGTTCGAACCTGAGTGCTGCCGAGCGTAACATTGCTCCTCCGCCATTGTTGGCAGAATCAGATGCTCAGAGCCTGGCCGCTGCTGCTGAGGATCGACTGCTTCTGACATTAGAGAATGCGAATTGGTCTCCACAGTATTTTCCCGATGAGAATACAATTGGATTGATTGGTGCGGTCGATATCGATGTCTTTTTCAAAACCGAAGACCCCGACATTGGTGGAGTGAAGGAGAAACTGGGTTTTGTACCAACAAATAAGACCATTAAGATATTCAATAATGGTAATGAGATAGTAGTTACGGGGCAGAACATTGCGTCAAAAGGTTTTGAAACCTTGTCTTAATTCGACGTAAAATTCGTATAGCTACGTAATTACTTGATGGAACTTAGCTTTTCGTCTTTGAATTCGGAGCAAAGTTGAATAACGGTTTTATTCGTTAACTTGCTCTCTACCCACCTCAGTATTAGCTCATCAATGCCCATCGGAATGAAATTGGTATTATTCTCGTGATGCGAGTTTATGAAAACTTTTAAGTTAGAGTACCTTTGCTTTACCTCGAGAAGGGGAGCATTAACAATTTTCTTGAACAGTTCCAATGTGGTTTTGATCAGTTCATAATCAACAACCTTGTCCTTAGTGTTGAAATAACGATCGGTGTTCCTAAACTCTTTTTCAAAATCTTCAATTTCCATGAATTCAAACGTCGCTACGAGATTGAGTAGATAAGCCGCATCTTGAGCGTCTTTCCGGCTTATATTTTTGCTTTGTTTAATTATATCCTTACACCATCTACTACATTCCTGATACCGCTCGTTCATAAATAGTAATATAGCAGTATTAAACATCAGGGCAATTCGACTTGCAATGTTAATTCGGTAGATATCGAGACCAGACTTAATGCCTTCTTCTAACTTCTCGAAGTCATGTTTTTGACCTGTATTGATTAGATATAACAATCGATAAAGGTAGACTTTTTGGAATATGAAAGCTTGTAAATGCAAATTTGAGGTATTTGTCTGCTCCATTCGGTTGATCAACTCCGGGAAGGAATCAAAGTTCAAAACTTCTCCCTGGCTAGCGAGAAGGTTTGAAACGTCATTTACGTACTTGAAATACTCCTCATTTTTGAAGGAAGGGTGTGAGTCCCACAGATCTACGATTTTGGAGAAGTGCTCCACATACTCGTCAGCATTCCCGATAATTCTGTGGGAGATGGCCTGAGTGACGAGGTGTTTTCTTTTTGCTCGGGGTGATTCAGTTGCCAAATTAGTGGAAACTCTCTCAGACAACTCTTTGACCAATTCTGGTTTGCTCGTAAAGAAGTTTTTCTTCAGGGCAATGCCAAGTTTTGAGCTAATATCAGAATATTCAAAAAAGTCGAGAACAGCCTGTAGACTGATCTCCTTCTCTTCCATTAATTCCTTAATTCTTTTTTCGTAATCTCGTTTAGTAATCCACGCAATTTCTCTTGCTTCCCTATTGATTTCTAATAGGGCTATCTGATCGTCGATGCTCTTAGCAAGGTCCTTAGCTTCCTTTAATCTTCCTTCACTTTGTATGTATAACCCCCGTTCTCTTAAAAAACGGGCATCCGTAATTAATTCCTTGACTCTAACTGAAATGGATTTTGCCCCATTAAAATCCCGCAGGCTCTTCATAATGGATTCATAGAGGTAAGCTTTATCTGTGGAGAGATTTTTGGGAAATTTCTTTTTTAATTTGGCCTCATCATATTCTTCCATGGCATTGATTGCCTTGAACAGATCGAGGTATTTGCTTCCCTTTTTGCCTGTTTTTTGTGCATCCAGTGTGAAATACCTTTTTTCGGATTTCGACATGGCCTGGATGAGTCTGAATAAATCTTCTTTACTCCTCATCTGATGTATTTATTTGTACGGAACCGGTCTTTAATACAAAAATTCGTGGCGCCGATCCCTCTGGGGTTTAGGTATTAAGTGCTAAGTCGCAGTAATTTTTAGCCAAATTTTACTGGAATTCGGGAAATATTCGAAAAAATACAAAAAAAATTAGGGCTTTAGAAACCTTAGGTTTTAAGAATTGGAAGGTCTTCATAGTTTTCATTTGTTCGGGAAATTTTTAATTTATAAATAAATGTAAATCAATTATTTATGAATTAAATATGGCTTTTTTTATAATTCGATTTTAATTCCGATAATCATTTTTCTTATACAAAAAAAGTGCTTAGAAACCTCAACTTGGACCTGTATGTTGTTTGAGCCGCCCTTGTACATACTATACATTTGTAATCGTAATCGGAAAACAAACAAACGTTCCTTGAATAACTTAAGTTTCTCCCCGCAAATTCAGAGCCAAAAGGTTTATCAGAAACACTGGCAGATGCGATAAAGTTCCGAGGCGGATTCTGATAATGACCCTTTAGATTTTGATGGAGAGCGACTTTAACGATAAATCTGGTTTATTTTTTCAAAACTGTCTGTCCTTATAAAGACTCACTAAGCTCTCGTTGGACAGTTATCTGTCCAACGTTATTTTAGTCTCACACGCATAGAAGAATGCATTTTGGATTAAAGCTAAACCCCATTCCCCCCAACCCAGTAGTCTATTAGGCAGCAAGGACGACAGTACACGATTGTAAATAAGCAATGTTCATAGGGCAATACTGATGCCCCGCATACTTAGTTAAGTGGGGCACCATTTTGAAATTTCGAATTAGAACCTGGTGGAATGACACCGTAAAAGGGCTGATTCTCAAAATATAACCTGGAATATCTACTCAGGAAAAGAATTAGGGTGTTTTATTATTGAAGGGCACGTCCTTTAAAGAAGGACAAAACAATTGGAGATAAGTAGATAGTTGCTATTATTCCGGGCTGGGTAGTAGTTAAAGAACTACTGCCCAGTGTTTTTTGAAAAACACAGAGCAGATAACCTGCTATTCGAGCATAAACTACACACTAGCAAACTTCGATTTGCTAAACAGAAAACAACAGTAAGATTCTACGAGTTAAACAGTTTGAAAGCGTTCGGGCTGAAACCATTTGGGATCACTCGGGCAATTTCAAACTTCTTTTTGATCCTCAACAAAGGATCCTGGATAATAATCGAAAGAGTACACAAAAGAACTGATTTGTTATTAGCGTTGTATTTAACCCCAATCAACCTAAGATTTTAAAAGCTTCAAATTCTCTGCAACTATAATAAGGCAATCTGAATTTGAGGCTTTTTTATTTTGTTTGAAATGTTTGAAATGTTTGAAATGTTCGAATTGTTTGAGGAGTTGGAGTTGTTTTGATAGTTCGAAACAGTACGAACAACTTGAACTGGGAACAGCTCAAACCCGGAACCTGGAACCCGGAACTAAAAAGAACTTCTAGTTCTCGATTTTTTGGAAATGTACATGGGATTTTATAATTGTTGCGTGTTTTAACCAACTAACTTCAAAAGTTGGGATTTGATTGCAATTGGGAAAGCAATTAATACTTCACCGACGAAAATCAGGCTTTTCATACTGAAAAGCCTTTTTTTATTCCGATTACCCGACTGAAGAATTGTGCAAGAATAGGTAGGGAAAGGAATTAATCCTTGCGAATCGATCGGAAAAGAAAAGCCCCGACGCCGACCGAAAAACCTAGTTTTCGAACGGAGAAGTCATTGTCGGCATAATTGAAAACCGTTTGAAGATCTGAACTAGAAAATCTAGTTTGATCATCCACGTGATTTCTTAAGGTCTGATTGTACCGAAGATCCACTGCTATAAAATAGCGACGTAATTTGTATTTCACCCCAAAGCCAGTGAGGAAGGCGACATTGAAATTATTGCGGCGGGCACCCAAGCCGAATTCGTTAAGGCTGTTTGGTAGTTGGTTTTCAAAGGTGATCTCCGGCCCCAGCAGTGCGGAAGTATTACTGTGGATGAATTCGAAGGCAACACCGGAATAGATATAGGGAATAACGCGACGACGAATATTGGATGCCTTTGGCGGTAGGAGCCACTTAATCATGAGCGGTAAGTGAGACCACCGATTGCGTTCCTGGAAAGTTACATTGGCCCTACCGCGCATACCTGGCATTTCACTGTTTAGTGCATTGTCGTAGGTGCCGTTGTATCGGAAATAGGTTGAAGAAAGAGAATAGCCAAGAGTCAAGAATACACTGGTATTGTCTAAATTAAGGTCAAATGAAAAACCAGTGACCCAACTATAAATATCTCCGGCTTGCCGGGTGTAGGTCTCATCCAGGATGTTGACGCCATCAACGGCAAATTCAGTAACATTTACGGGCCTTGTCTGCAGGTATAAGCCCCCATAAACGGTGAATGCGGTAGACGGGATCGTCTCAAACTTATTTCTTAATTGAATCATCTCCGGAGCCGGAGAATTGGATACGTAGAATGGGTCAAGGTATAGCAGGTCGGCATAGGTCAACTCTGCTTCTTCATGAAGATCCAAGAACTGGTAGGTCTCAGCCAGCAAACTCAGAACCTCGCGTTGGGTAGGTCTATGATAACTATCCCTGAGGTCTGTACAGCCTTTGAGGCGATCGACCACTTTATTGAGGCGTCCTTTTTCAAAGTAACCTTTGCTCAATTCCAGGCAGGACAGACAAATTGTGTTCTTGATTTCCCTCTGTTCCTGAGTAGACATCTGATCCTTGTTTTCATTGCAGTCCTTCAGCAAATCAATGACTTTTTCGTACTTCTCCAATTGGAAGAACTGTTTGCCCAGTTGGAGTAGGCTATCACAATTGCTTTGGGCAACAAGAAAGACAGGAAAACAACCAATGACTATCGTAAAAAGCAAGCAAATCCTGTACATCTTTTTGATTTTAACGACAAATATTCCTTTGCTGCAGGCTCGTGCCGAAAAAGCGTTGCCAGTTGGGCCGATCAATACGCAGGTCTCTAGGGTCGTTCGATAATGCCCGCAAATCCTGACATAACTTCTCTGCATAATCAGAAGGGTTGAGGTTCCAAAAGGTCAGACTACCGGCTTGGTCTCCAACCAAAAGAAACCGATCATCTCTAGAAAAGGTTAATGACAATGCCCAACCATCGTGAATATCAAAGATCATCGGTAAATAAGACGGATCTTGATAACGTTCCAGGTCCCAAACAGAAACGGTGCCGTCGAGACTGGCTACGCCGAGATATTGTCCATTATTGCTAAAGGCAAAATTAGAAATTGGAGCCAGGTGTTGATTGAAAATGAGATATTCGCTTAGGATCGAAAAGTCGGAAATGTCCCATTTGAAAAGTAGGATCTTTCCATCTTCGAAGCCAAAAGCTACATAGCCCTGGACTTGATCTTGCTGGTGTTCGACCGCAGTTAAGCCACTAAAATCGGCCTGCGGAATTACGAGGTTCTTGGTAATGAAGTTCCCATTTTGATAGAGCTCGAAATTTAGTGTATACTCTTCCCGATCGTCAACAGTGGTGCTTTTTTCTCCGTAGAAACTTATGGGCAGGGGATTACCAGCGATGGTAAAGATTCGATTTACCTTCGAAGCTTTCTTAGGTAGCGCCCGACCAATTTCATCGATCTGAGTGATGTAAGCAGTATCTCTTCCGAAGGCAATTATAGCGTCGTCCCCGGCTAAGAAACCGCTTTGAAAGACCTCCATGGTATTGCCCGTTACGAAATAGCCGGATACAAACCGCTGATCGGTATTGAGCATTTGCACAAAGGGCAACTCTCCGGAGACCAGCAACCTGCTTCCGGATATGTTTATAGCGAGGTCATTCTGGATGGCTCCATTGTCCAGGCCGGAAAAGTCGGTTGGGGAAACCTCGGGTGCACCAATGCGATTCCAGCGCCGAATGGCCCATTCATAAACCTGTCCATCGCTCCCGGCGGTATAGAAGACATCTTTCTCAGGGTGGAATACAATATCCCGAACGCTACCTAGGTGAACATTGGCAATGCTTAATTCTAGCCGTTTGTCCATGGCGATGGCAGCATTGTATAGTGCTCGCATGATGTTGGGGTCCTGGACATCACCCACTTCCGGCAAATCTTCATTGATCTGATAAGTCTGAAGTGCCAGTAGGGCTTTGAGTCTTTCGTCTTCCACCTGCAGGGCCCTATTTGCTACATTTCGCGAGATCACGACCTGGTTGAAGTTTTCGGCTCTGCGTCGGGCAATTTCCTCCAGGCTTTTGGCCTCATCGGCTTCCCGGCGGGCCTGCTCTGCTTCTGCTTGTTTGCTGACTGCTCTTTCTGCTGCATCGGTAGCTTCTTTGGCCAGTTGAGTGGCTCTGGTTTCTGCAGCTCGGGCTCTTTCGGCTGCCGCATCCGCCTTTTGTCGGCTAAGGAATTCGTTTCTTTGATTGCTTTCGGCCTCTCTTCTGAGGTATTCTGCATTTGCGAGCAGTGTGTCCAGTTCGATGTTGGCGGCAGCCAGCGTATCCCGGGCTCTTTTCAATGCACTATTGGTGTTTTCCAATTTAATGGAGTCGGTCCGCAAGCGATCCAGCGAATTAGACAAATCTGCATTGAGCTTCGTTACTCTAGATTCATTGAACAGGGCCCACACGGCCAGTGTTGTCAAAAGCAAAAACGCCAAAGTGATTAAAAAGGCGAGGCGCCGTTTCTTTTTTCGAACCGAGGCATAGGAGCGATCGACAAATTCTCTTTCCTCTTTGGTAAGGTCAAGTAGGTTGAGGTACGTTTCAAGGTAACTAAGATCATCTTCATCCAACAGGACGTCTCGTTCGATGCGATTGCGAACCATTAACTCCATCCTCCGCATGAGCAGGTTAACCCCTTCCAGCTTTTGGTTGGCTCTTTGGGCTAGAACATTATTGGCAATTTCGTAAGTATTGTCGCCTGAAAAGCGAAGTAAGCCGGTACTGGTCAGTTTATCCAGGACCGTGCAGATTTCATCTTCGTTGATGGTGTTTCCAATCTTATCGGAAACATCTGCCGGGCTCAACTGGACACGATTGCCGTTTTGAATGAAGAGAGATAAGATCTTATTGCCAATACCACGGAATTGAGTGCCCAATTCTGATTCGACCTGGTCGATTTGGTTATTGAGCAAGTTGTCGATCATATCGCGCGGCTTGCCAATGTTATCCAGCAATGATTTATCGATCTTCTTAGGCATATTTTAGTTCTTGGTTCGAATGATTCGAACAGATTTTATTCAACAGAATGCCACTACAATATTTAACTGCCGTATCCATGATGCTTCTTCAGCCTTTACGCCCCATCTGATCTTATTCGCAAATTATGGGCTAACTGGCTTCCTGAAATAACTTTTCCATATACATCTGAAGGTAGGTAAGATTAACCTTACCGTCTTCTTCACAAATATTGTTGACAATATTTTCAATGATTCCGTCGTCCTCGATGACCAAGCCGGCGTGTTCTGCCATTTTCTCTACGATCCTTTGTGCCGTGTTAAAATCCATATGTTTGACGCGAACTTGTTCGTCCAGGATACCGGGTACCAGTGATTCAAAATCTTGAAGATGAGAAAAGAACTCATCCCTGACTACAAAAATCAAGTCACAATTTTGCTTTGTTTTGAGCAAATGTTCTATGTGACTGTAGAAATTATACAACTGGGCGGGAGTTGTGATCCAGATGTAAAATTCTTCAAACTGGTCAAAGATCAAGACTTTTCTTTCATTCTTTCGCGGCTGTTCCTTTTCCCACTGGAAAGCTAATTTCAGGATCAATGATTCTGCAGCCGATCTTTTTTCGGCCGGGTGGTTAAGCATATAGGTCATCGTTGCACTTTCCAGAAAGGAGCGGCTGCAACGAAAATAATGGACTTTTGCCAATGATGCCAGTCTTGGAGTTAGTCCTGCTAATACCAAGGAAGACTTACCAACCCCCATCGGACCGAAAACCAATGTGGTTCTTATCTTCGTTTCATTCACTACTTTGTTAAAGAGGTCCCGGACTTCCGCTCCACGCCCGTGGAAATACGGCGACATCTCAACGGTATAGGGTTCAAATCCTGCGAAGATGCTCTCTGGTTCTTTTTCCGGCAATACCGGTTCGGGCATTGAAATGCCCAATGTTTTGGAACGAAAGACCTTCTCCGCTAAACTGTCGTGCGCCAGTTCAAACTGGTTGTTTTCAATCGGCTTCAACAGTCGTCGATCCGTGAAAAAATCCAGGTAGATGTTTACCCTTACTCGGTTCATATTGGGCAAGGACTCGTCCAACTCATCGAGGCTTACAGGAATCTTCGTTCCTTTTTCGGATACAAAGGCTTTGAGGAATCGAAGAGCGGCATCTTTGCTGTCAACTTCGCGGGCAAAGACCATCAATTGTTCATCGAGGAAACCGGATAGAATATCCTTGATCTCTCCGGTTTGTTCCAGCAGAGGCGGGTCGAAGACGATCCGATCGGGATTTTTCTTGACTGCCAATTGGTACAACTTATCCAAGAGTACCTGAAGGTAGGTCAATTGAACCCTGCCGTTAACCTCTGTTACATTGTCCACAATATCGGCCGCCAATGATGCTGGTTCCAACTCGATGTTGAATCTTGGATTTTTGATGGTATTAGTAACAACTCTTTGTGCATTGATCCGTGTCATTGGTTCAATGCGCAAGCGCTTCTCAAAAAGATAAGGGACTTCTTTTTCAAAATGGGATAAATGAGCGAGGTACTCTTCACGGATCACGATGATGATCTTACAAGGGAGTTCCGGCTTTTCAAGCAGGGGTTTGATGGACTCTATAAAAACTTTTTGTTCGGATTCGGTGCCGAGGATGAAAACTTCTTCAAATTGATCAAAGATGAGATAGATCGGACGAAGGTAATCCAAATATAAGGACCGGATCATCTCTTCGATCGAATAACCTTCTTCAAACGAATTGTCCTTGTCCTTGTGTTTGAGCTCACGGACGAGTGCTTTATTGATGTTTTCTTGTCGCCTCACAAATACTTCAAACCAATCACTGGTATCGAAACGACTGGCAAGACCACATTGGATAATGCTGGTTTTACCGGTACCAGACATCCCGTAAACCAGGATTAGATTTGTCTGGAAGGTCATTTCATACAGCATGTCTACCTCTACTTCCCGGCCAAAGAAAATATCTTGATCTTCTTTTTGATAGGCATCGAGAAATTTAAAAGGAGATGTATTCATGAAATTGTTATTTGAAAGGCCTGCACTTCTATTTAAAGATTAATTTTTTGTATTCTTCCATTTGATCATACACGCTGGGATATTGGTTATCATTGACCACCAATCTATCTTTAAGATTATCGGTCAATTGATAGTGAATCGCATTGCCCACAAAATACTCGAGAAAGAATATCTTAGAATTGTGTTGTCCAGATAAGGCATTCTCATCAATGATAAATGGGGATAAGTTGAGATACGGACTGAGTTCCTCTTCATTCGACAACAAGACCACACATTCGTTCTCGACAAAGCCATTGGTTATCAGGGCTTCATCTAAAATGCCAAAAGAGGCGGTAATCCGATCGAGAATGACAATGTTGTGGCGGAATTCCGGATCGTAATGGCGCCTTTTTTCCAGTTCAATATTTTTGACTGCGACCATGGTGTAATTAGCTGAGAAACCAATGTGTGTGAAGATTTCGCACAATTGATCTTCTGCTTGCACACAAAAACTTTCTATTTCATCGGCATCAATGGAAGAACGCAATTCTTCTCTCATTTCTTCTAAAAACAAATAGGCTTCCTCAAAAGCTTTGTTTTCATAAAATTCCTTCCGCAACTGCAGAAATTCTTTCACAAATGGTTCTTTGTCATTGGCTTCCAAACTATCTCCGATGGCCCGGATCAATTTTACGTAATCGAAGTCTAAAGCGCTTTCAGCACTGAGATGGAAAAACTCATCGATCAATGAACGCTGGTCCGGTGGGATGTGAAAATCGGGATCTCGGTGCAACTCATCCCAAAGCTGTGCCAATAGGACATAACTCAGCATTCGAACGGAAACGGAATAGACATTGACGATCTTCCGCAAACGCATGGTACTGATCTCTTCGGATAGCAGCAATTTTCTCAAATGTGTAGCCAATGGGGTAGGGAATGAATCGATGACTGCTGCTCGCAAATCCCTCATTTTGGGTTTGCGCCGTCTTCTTCTCGCTTCCGCCACAAGCCCTTGTACTTTTTGACTGTAAGATTCAATGGTATTGGCTATGGTTTCAATTAGTTTTTCATTGATGGAGCCGCGATTGGAATAACTCATCTGTGCCCCTCTGACGATGAAAGAGGAAGCCATTTTTTTAGGGATTTTCCATTGCAGAACATCAGCATGTTCTTCCGAAACATACAAACCCCAGGGCATCGATTCTTCCTGCGAATTGTTGAGTTGTAGTCCGCGATGAATGACGGGTAAATCCTTGCCGCGCATCTGATGGTTGGCAGCTGCCAGATTAAAGGCTTCTTCGATACTGTGGTCGCGACCGAGTGCTGCGTAAAATTTGTCAGCGAATTCTCGGGCACTGGGGTCTTCGACGGGAACACTGGTAGCAATTACGGCCGGAATGCCGTGAGAAAAAAGCAGATCGACCTGCTCCAAAGTGGAACAGCCATTCAGAAAAACCAGCTTGAGATTTTCCTGTTGTCCCAATAGAAGTGCTACACCCTGAGCATCTGCTTCCTGGTCCGTTAAAAAAATTCTCGAGCTGGAAGCATGGCCACCATAGTGAAAAACGATTACTCGATTCTTGAAGTCGGTTATGTATTTCGTGAGGTCGGTTATTTGGGCGGTCGGTTCGACGAAAAGCTGAATAAAGTTGTTGTTGGCCAATGGCAACAAATGATCGGAAATTACCCGACGTTCTTCATCAAGTAATGGTAAGTGATTGTCATTATCATTGGCGAAAGCCAGAAAGACGACAGGGTTTTCCATGCACTATTTATGCTTGGTTCTGGGAATAATACGGAAAAGTAAAAATTATATCTTATTAAGCCAAGGAATGGGCATTGATCTCCGCCAACTTCTTGTTCATTTCCTTGGTATACCTTCGGAGGTTTAGCATGGAGGCCAGCATCTCTGCCGTATCGTCGTAGCTGGCACCCCGCTGAAAATTGGCGTAACTAAGGCGATGAATGATGCGCCAATGGCGTTTGATTTCGCGGATGGCTCCAAAATAAGACGATTTGGAGGCGTCGTATATATGTGTTGGTTCGGCGCATACGCCATTTAATTCCAAAATCTTGAGATTGATCCCTTTCGACAACTCTTCGAGAGAGTCGCACTTGATATCGAAACGGCCATAATGGAAACCGTCAATCTTTTTACTTATTCGATCGAACGTTTGATGTATTTCATCATTGATCAGATGGTTGCCATTGATGAAGTGGGTACCCTTTGAATGATTGCCTATTATCCCTAAGGAAACTTTGTGGCCATCTGGCGGAACTAAGTCGAGGAGGTTTTCGTGACTCTTTTCCAATCTTTTTAGCTGTAGTTTTGCCCGTGGGTTTTCTCCGATAAGCTGTCGGGTAGTCGATTTTCCATCGCCGGTAATGGATAGAAATTCCTTGAGAGTAATGGAAGTCACGCGTCCATCTACTTCATCGGGGAACCGCCAGTAAAAAACGCCAAATTCATTTTTGAGTTGGATGTATTCCTGAATAATGAAGGCAATGGGAAGGGATTGTAAATAAGTCCTTAGCTCTGCCTCGGAGTTAATCTTTTTTACGAGAAACCCCCTTAGTCCAACATCCGGTTTGGCAATCAACGGGTAGGTGATCCCTTCGTTCTTGATTCGGTTGGTGACGGAAGAAAAATCTTCTTTTGGCGGGACCAATAAGGTTTTGGGATAGAGGTCTATCGGCAATTTTTTGAGTGTAGCGTATTTGGATTCCAAGCCGGAACCCCCCGTTTCCAAACCGGGGTTGGCGGCCGTGAAGAAGAAGAGGTGGCGGTAACGCAGCGCCTGGATTAGAAAATACGGCATCAAGGGTAGATAAAAGGCATAGGATGGCCAATATTCCCAGTTGAATAACTTGATGAAAAAAGGACTAAATTTTAGATTCGCTAACCATTTCACTTCTTACATCAATTTTAGCTTTCTCGGCTTCCGCTTCGGAAAGATCGCGATAAGTCATTTCTATAAAAGTAGTTTTTTTCTCGATACAAGTAATACTAACGGTGCGTACCAAATCTTCCCGGTTCATAATGACATCGTTCCAGGGATCACCATCTCCAGCAGTGTTGTGAAAATGTAAGACCTCCGCTTTTGTCTTGGGTTTGCCTTGCTCCAACCATTGGTTGAACCAACTCTGACGTTTGGCTTTGGTTGCCTGATCGTACAAGGTTGAAGATGACCAAATGTAATACTGGCTTGGGTCGAGCACCTTGGTATGTAAAACTTGTTCATCCCACCGGGATTCAATAAGAGCACCTTTGTCATAGGCGATCATGGTGAAAGATTCCATGCCCGGGAAATGATAGTTCGAGAGAAATTCCTGTACCGAATTGAAGGAGAATAAGTCTAAAACCATCAGTCCTCGGCTTCGACGATAAGGAGGGTTACGCTCATGCCGGTCAAAAGCTCCATTTAACAGGCATACCAACCGATTTTGGCTTGATACACAGATCCAGGTGCCGCCAGCCTTGGTGTCTTTAGGAAAAAGAAGTGTTTGTTTTTCAATGTTTCGCCGGGTGATGTCACGGGGTGATCGAACTGGTTGTTCATCCCGATTTGAGGTCAGGATAAATTGGTCTTTCCCTTGAGGTATATAGGTTACGGTACACATTCAAACTTTGTTATTCGATGCTGGTCACAATTTCAACAATGTTAATCCCCACTCCGCAGAATGTTGACCTAATAGATACAAACTCCTGATTCAATTGGTTGAATGGTGTAAAAGATGAGCAAAATTATAAAAATCCTTTACATTTGGTTCTAATCAAAAGAAATCGATATGGAAAGCGACATTGTCCTCTGGTTAAACGATCTCAATATTTCCCCAGAAAAGATTCTTCGTCTCCTGTTTTCCGCTATGATCGCCATATTGTTCTTGCAGTCAGGAATTGATAAGATAATGAACTGGTCGGGAGAAAAGGGTTTCTACCAGGAGCACTTCAAGAAAACCTTCCTGAAAAGTTTAGTTGGTGTTTTGATGCCGGTGATTACAGTGAGCGAAGTACTGGCTGGAGCTCTTTCGGCCATCGGGATTGTCATTTATTTGGCGGGAGGAAGTGCCGATTTTGCCATTCTGGGAATGTTTTTGGCTTGTATTTCCGTCATTCAGTTGTTTTTTGGGCAGCGTATAGCCAAAGATTATGCTGGATCTGCAGTACTCATACCCTATTTTTTGCTGGCATCGGTTGGCTTGTATTTTTACCTGATCTAGTCCCTATTTTGTTCCATCTTCATCGATTCGATGATCAAATATTAGAAATTAAGATATCATTTTTTCGTATTAATGAAAAAATATTATATTTTTGCCTCTAAGGTCACCTCATTTTCAAATCCGATCTTCCTTTCAAATTAATATTCAATTTCAAACTAGGACAGCTACTAAGGTTGATTAAGAACGATAATAGCCGTCACCATCCTTGTCCGGCATGATTTCCTACACCTCAAATCAGTAATCCGGAGGCATTTCACATTTAAGGTTTTATGCTGTTAAGCTTGTTAAACCAGGCCTAACCCCTCTATCAATCCAAACTGTGCACGTTAACGTCCGGTTGAATTGATACAAGTCTCAGATCACGAAAATGATTTTGGTAGAGACAAACAATAATCGTATTGGAGTTGTGACAGCTCCCAGACAGATCGATAATATGAGAAATTATTTACGAGTCGTTTTCATTTTTCTGGTATTCTTGAGTGCATCAGATTGGAGCTTTTCCCAAAATGAGCCGCTTCGGCCCGGCGGGAAAATTCGCATCGACCTCGCCAACCTTCCCATTTCGGAATCCGAATTGAAGGCAGAGCTTTTAGCAAGAGGAATCGAGCTGGAGCACTTGGATCCCGAACGACTGGCAGAATATGCTGGCCTGATCGAAGAGATCATCCAGGACCTAATGTTGAAGGGACGCAAGGTACTGTCCTTGACAAAAGATACGGTCTATCAAATCATTCGGGATACGGTTTTGCAGTCAGTGGGAACAACGTCGGTTGCTGCGCCGGCCGTGGTCGTTCCTACACCCGCTGTGCCATCGTCTGCACCGGACTCTATGCCGCCATCGCCACCGTCGCCGGCACCCGACTACACCTGCAGTGGCGAAGGCATTTACGGCCAACACATTTTCACGGATAAAACGATCGAGCTGTTCGAAATATCAGACGACGTAAAGGCACCGGATTTCTATATTTTAGGTGCCGGAGACGAGATCACGGTCACGATCTTCGGTGTTTCTCAGGCCGATCTGCGTTATACGATCAACAACGAAGGGTATATTTCTCCGGAGGGGATGCATCGTATATTTCTCAAGGGCGTCACTTTCGGTGAAGCGCAGCGCCTTTTAAGACAGAGATTTTCGTTGTCGTACAATTTTGTGCCGGAGCAGTTCACCGCCCGCATCACTTCAGTACGTAATATCATCGTTAATATTTTTGGAGAAGCCGTAAAGAATGGCAGTTATACCATTCCGGCCATCAATACTGCCTTTAATGCCATTGTCGCAGCTGAGGGGCCGACTACTTTGGGGAGTGTACGAAACATTCAACTGATCCGAAACGGAAAAGTGAAGATCCTGGACGTCTATGAATTCTTATTGGACCCCAGTATTGCTTTTGACTATCAATTACAACACAACGATATTATTTACATCCCTGCAGCTGAAAAAGAAGTATCGATTCAGGGGGCGGTCAATCGCCCTTGTCGTTACGAGTTAGAGGATGGAGAGGACATCTTTGACCTCATTGATTATGCCGGGGGATTGAAAGAATACGCCAATACGGAGAATATACAGATCACCCGCTACCAGGATAATGAGCATATTTTAGTAGATGTCAATCTGAAGGAGCAGATCATGAAGGGGGATACCATTGGATTGTTGAAAGGGGATACGGTGATGGTCAAGACGATTACCAGGCCCTACGAAAACTTTGTAACCGTTAAAGGCGAGGTGGAAGTGGCCGGAAAATTTGCTTTGGAGAGTGGCATGCGACTGTCTAATTTGATCACTAAGGCAAAATTGAGAGCGATTTCCCGGACCGATGTGGCTTATCTTATTCGCACGAATCTGGATAAGACGTCGAATGTCATTCGGGTCAATTTGGACGAAGTGCTGAAAGAGACGGGTACGGAAACCGATCTCTTGTTAGAACCACAGGATGAATTGATCGTATTTGATCGCAAAAAATTTGCGGAAAAGGCTACCGTATCGGTGTTGGGTGCCGTCCGTGAGCCAACTACCATGCCTTATGATGTCGATGAGTCCATGCGCTTGCAGGACCTGCTGTTGTTGGGAGGAGGCCTTCAGCCCAATGCAGCACAGTTTGGTTACATCAAACGAAAAGACCCTTCCAACAAGGAAAAGGTAGACTACGTAAAAGTGGACCTTTTTGCTGCAATGCAAGATACAGCCAGTATCGAAAATACCTATCTAAAGCCATTCGATGAGCTGGTGGTCTATACCAAAGAAAAGTTTTACGATTTGTATCGGGTGGAAGTGGAAGGGGCGGTCAGAGAGGCTGGGGTCTTTGATTTTGATGAAGAGTTCTACCTGAGTGAACTGGTTTACCTGGCGGGCGGTCTTACCCAGGAAGCGACGGGGTGGGGATACATTCTGAGATCGAACATCGAAAACCCCGAAGAAAAAACCTACATCAGAATTAATATAAAAGCGGCTTTAACAGACAAAGGGCTCGACTTCTTGCTTCGACCAATGGACTATTTGCTGGTGCTCGACAACCGAAACTTTACCGATGTGCATCCGGTGAAAGTATTAGGAGCAGTTAGAAATCCGGGAGAATACAACCTCGGAGATAGTTTAACGATCCGGGATATTATCACCCTGGCCGGAGGATTGAAGTATGAAGCGGAGGCCAACCACATCGACCTCTATCGACTGAATTTGCAGGATTCGGTGGAACAAGCCTATAAGTTCGTAACCACTTTTGCCATTGACAGCTCTTACAATTTGATCGATACTTCCATTGTAGACAGCATCATTCTCGACTCTGCCGGCATTTTTCATTTCAAACCTTACGATCACATCATCGTCCGACAGAAGACCAATTTCGAGATGCAGGAGTTAGTCAAGATCGAGGGTGAGGTCAAATATCCCGGTTATTATGTGCTGACACAGGAGAACCAGAAAATTGCCGACTTAATCGAGGAGGCTGGTGGACTAACTGATGAAGCTTTCAAATCGGGAGCCACCCTCTATCGTACAAGTGAGAATCGCGGTTTTGTTGTTTTACGGCTCAAAGATGCCATCAAAGACCCCAAATCCAAGCACAACATAATTCTGAAAGAAGGAGACCTGATCACCATTCCCAAACAGGAAGATCTCGTTTACATTCGGGTCAAAGGTACGGTGGCGGGCCATCAATACCCCGAGAAGTTTCTGGACAACGGAATGATCAGTGTGGCTTATCACGGTACACACAACGCAAAATGGTACATCGAAAATTTTGCAGCTGGGTTTGCCCGCAACGCAAAGCGCAAACTGGTAACGGTGGAAAAGCCCAATCACCGGATTCACGGTACCAAGCGATTGCTGCCTTTCATGACCTATCCGAAGGTGACGAAGGGCTCGACCGTGACCGTAGGGCTCAAGAAACCGAAACGCAGGAGAAGGGGAGGAGGTACGGAAGATGAGCCCGTTAACTGGGAGAAAACACTGGCGACGGCCCTGACCTCCGTGACTTCGGTTTTCAGTCTCATCATTTTGCTGAATCAGGTGGGTAATTAATTTTTTAAATGCTACATAATGACAAAGGAACTTTATTTTGAAACGGAAGGGGAGTACTTGGAGAAAAACCCCAACTGGCATATTGAGGATTCTCCCTGGAAAGCGAGCCAAATCATCAAAATGATGCACCGAAATGATTTGTCGCCAAAAAGTATTGTAGAGATAGGCTGTGGTGCCGGTGAGATCCTGAGCCAGCTTCAACATAGATTATCGGATCAGACCATCCGGTTTTACGGTTACGAAATTGCGCCCGACGCCATTGAAATGTGCAAGAGTCGAGCTAACGATCGGCTGAGATTTTTTCATAAAGATCTGTTGCAAGAAGATGCGTTTTTCGATCTGCTCCTCATGATCGATGTATTTGAGCACGTTGAAGATTACGTTGGTTTTATTCGCAAGAGTGGACAAAAAGCGACTTACAAAATTTATCACATTCCTTTGGACTTGTCGGTTTCATCCCTGATGCGGGGCAAATTGATAGACGCTCGTCAAAAGGTAGGCCACATTCACTATTTCAGTAAGGATACAGCGCTATCGACCATTCGGGATACCGGCCAGGAGATCGTTGATTATTTCTATACCCCGGGGGCAGCCCACAGCAATAAGAAATTGCGGACAAAAGTCCTCAATATTCCTCGGCAGGTCCTATACCATACCAACCGGGATTTGACCGCTAGATTGATGGGGG
This sequence comes from Saprospiraceae bacterium, assembly GCA_028284395.1. Lineage (GTDB taxonomy): Bacteria > Bacteroidota > Bacteroidia > Chitinophagales > Saprospiraceae > JANQRV01. The sequence goes on along the minus strand of JANQRV010000280.1, from coordinate 9,247 downwards.
GCTATTCACTCCTGGTATTAGCCAAATAACAGCGTTGTATGGCAGCTAAGCAAGTGATCGACGATTCCGGGAAAGTAGAATTCTCCAACGAAGAGGTAAATCTTAAGGATGTATTCCGCAAGATCGTTGCCTACTTATGGGAGTTCCTGCAAATGTGGTGGCTGATCGGCGGACTGGCTTTGTTTATGGGATACACTGCCTATCGGGCTGCTTTGAATACGCCTAAATTGTACAAAGCCGACGTCACATTTATGGTTTCGGATAAAAAGGAGGAGATTGTCTATAACTATCAGGCGAGTACGGATTATGGTATTGGTGAAGCCACGACGGTAGAATACAACCTGGACAAGATCGTACAACTATCGATGTCGAAAAGAGTATTATACAATGCACTTTTTGAGAAAGTGACCATTAATGACAGCGAAGATTTTCTGATCACGAAGATCATGGAAGAATACGACTTGATTAAAAAATGGAGTGCCAATAACCCGGCCATGGCGGATCTGGTTTTTGAACACGATAGCATTGCCATATTCAACCGGCTTCAATTGACAGCACTCAAGAATGTATTTTTTATGATCACCGGGCAGGGAGGAGAGGGCAAGATTTGCAACAGTTTTTTTGATCAGGATTCAGGGTTTATCCACATTTCTTCTTCCACTACTTCGGAAGGCTTGGCCATCGCCATGACCAAAGCCATTTTCAAACACCTGTCGCTGTTTTACATCTATTCGGAAAGTGAGAAACAACGAGAGATCTACAACCTGGTGGTGGAAGAGGCCGACTCGCTTCGCGGAGAGATTACGGAAGCCCAACGTCGATTGTTGACCTACAATGATCGGAACCTGGGTTTATCACTTCAACAGTACGATGCCAACAAATTGATCCTCGAAGAAGAAGTGCACAAATTGACAATCATTTTTGCCGAAGCCGTGAAGGACATGCAGAGTTCGGAGATGGCATTGCGCAATAAGATTCCATTTATTGTACCGATTGATTTGCCCAGCATTCCCATTCGACCCAGTGCGCCGTCTCCCGCAAAGGCCTTTGTTTCGAATGCCATTGTCGGTGTCATTTTGGCTATGGTGTTCATCGTGATCCGGCGTGTTCTACTCAATATTTGGAATAAGGACGAAGAGCAAGAAGAAGAGGAAGTGACGCCGATGACGTTTGACGTAATGCTCCGTTATTTCCGAATTCATCTTTACTTGTTTAAACGGAAATTCAGAATGAGTCGCTTCCCGAAAACTCAGGCGTTCATTGAACGAATCAGAAAGAGAAAAAATAGATCATCATAAACCAGTTCCATGAAGTTCAAGAAGTACCTATCCTTTAAATACATCGCGACGCTTAGTGGGTTGAACTATACCCAAGCAGCTATGTCGTTTTTTGCCTCGATGCTGATGGCAAAGATGTTGGGTAGTGATTTGTTTGGGTACTACACTTACGGAATTGTTTTCCATACGATGCTATTTATCATTGTGCAATTTGGAATGGACAAAACGCTTGTCCGCGATCTGGTGCAGGAAAAGGAAGCGGAAAAAATATTGATTTCAGCCACTGTGTTGAAGCTTGGTTTTTCGCTCTTGGCGATATTGCTCATCACATCGTGGGCTCTTTTTTGGGTCGGGATGGAATGGAAAAAGTTGTTGATCGTACTGATCTGTACGTTGGCTGGCAGCCTCTATGGTGTTAGCCCTAAAGCGTGGTTCGACTATACCGGCCAGGTCCGTAAGCATGCACTTTACATGTTCCTGGACAAACTGATCTTTTTCGTCGGTGCACTCCTTATTTTATTTTTTGCTCGAACGGATCAGATCATCGTTCACATTTGCCTGGTCTTATTGCTGGGGCGATTGACTTTGGTAGGCTTGGAGTGGCGATATGTTTTTCAAACGACTCGCCAACGTTTCGATGCGGCGCTCAAACCGATCATCAAGTCTCTACTTTTTAGGAATTCCTGGGTTTGGTTGGCGGCAATCGGCAACCTGATGATGACCAATATGAACCAGTTTTTATTGGAGTCTAAACTCGGGACCACTCAGCTTGGGCAATATGGTTTGGCCCTCCAGTTGATCAGCTTAATTCTATTGGTTCAATCGCAGGTGCTGCGACTATCGGCGCCTTCGATTGCGGAGGTCACCAAGGCATCGGATGGACGGCGCATCCGCAGAAGCCTGCGGAATCATAGTTTGTTGACCTTCGGCCTAAGCCTGGCGGTCTTAGTTCCGGTGTATTTATTGACTCCTTTGTTTATTCGTTATTTTCTGGGCCATTCTTTTGATCAGGCCATTCCGATATTCAAGGTCTTTTGCTTATGGGGTTTGGTATACGGGCAGGCGCTGATCTGTAATCAATACCTCCTGAGCTTGCATTTACAGCGCTATTATTTTTACATCGCACTGAGTTTTGGAATCCTTTCCATTTTTCTGGCCTATCTGTTTATCGGATGGTTTGGAGCAGTGGGAGCGGTATTTTCTTTGCTGACCGCCCATTCCGGTTCGGTTCTGGTACAATTGATTCTTGTACTCTATCAAATTAAGAAAAATGATGTCACTCTTGAGAAAACTAAAGGTCGCCTACTTCCGGCGGAAGCAGAGGTTGGGGCAGCTTGAGTACCTGGGCAAACCCTCGTACATATCACATTATGCAAATTTCAATTTTCATGAGAATATAAGTATCGGTCAATACTGCAGGATTGGGCCATACTGTCATTTCGACGGAGAGGGGGGCATTGAGATTGGCGATGGAACCATTTTTGCTTCTCGCGTTGTCATTTTGACCAGCAGTCACAATTACAACCAAGAGGAGTGGCTGCCTTACAATCAGATCGACAAAAAATTGCCGGTGAGAATCGGAAAGGGAGTGTGGATCGGTTGGGGTGCATACATACTGCCCGGAGTATCCATCGGTGATGGGGCGGTTGTGGCAATGGGAGCCGTGGTCACTAAAAATGTAGAAAAAGGAGCAATTGTAGGGGGCAATCCAGCAAAGTTGATCAAGTACCGACCCAATTTGGCCTTTGTCGATACAGCAGTGGCTGAGCGGCGGCTTTTTACCAAATACAAGATTGAAAATAACATCATCCGAGCTGGACGAAAAACCAATTTAAAAGCGGATTTGATTGAATAGCAGAGGAAGGAGCAATGAAAGTTAGTACTTACTATTTGATTGGAGTCATTTATGCGACCATTAAGTCGTTCAGCCTGACCTTTGAGATTGGGATGTACTACTTTCTTTTTGCTTTTGTGAACGTAGTGACAGTATTGTGGTATAAGCCCAAGTCGTTCTTCTTGATCCCACTGGTTATTTCACATCTGACCTACTTTTCGGCGTATTATCTAAGACCATTTATTCTGGTGGCAGATATGGAATACTTCCTGTTCAAGGATGTAGTCCGACCCGACCTGGAATTGATAACCGCAACGATGCAAATGGCCAGCTTCAGTTATGTCCTGATCATGGCTGGCTTTGTGATCGTGACAAAGATCGTCAACTTTGAGGGTAAGATCATAGTGAAGGGCTTGGATGGCTTTGTTGTAAAGCATCTGAACATTACCATTATCATTGGTCTAGGACTGGTGGTCTTGAAATTATTCTTGTTTTTTGCTTTTGGAATAGGAGCCAAAGGAGTGGCAAATACATCTTCCTTAGCCTTTCTTCAAAGATTGATACCGGAGGATTTGTTCTTCATCATTACGATGTTATGCGCTTTTGTAATACCACATAAGGTGCCAAAACGAGAGTTGGCCATCCTGATTTCTACGGCAATGCTCTTTTCGTTGGCTATCCTAATGACGGGTAGCAAAATCTTCATTATGCGAATGGGCTTTTTCTACGTTACCTACTTGTTGTATTGTCGCGTGAAAATCCCCGCTCTTCGAATGACGATACTCGCCGTCAGTGGTATTTTTCTGATCACCTGCAGCTTTGTCTTATCACATACCATGCGCACCATTAATTACCTGGGGTTGGATCCCTCTTTCAGCACTTTTGTCGAGTTGAGCGGAGAAAGTTTTGCGGAGGTGGACGGTGTGGAAATGTTTGAAGCGGTTACGGAGCGACTAAATGGCCTGGATGGCTTGATGGTGATACCAGAGGTCATGAACAACAAGAATAAATTTGATTGGGATGCCATTGGCAATTCCTTCAATTTTAAGGAATACGTCCTGCGCATTTTAGAAATGATGCTTCCTGGGGTAGAAGTGACGGATTCGGTACCCATCGGTATTTCGATCAGTTGGTACATCTTCAAGTTTGACAAGGATTTTGTATTTGCCGGAGCAGTAGGGTTGGTGGGAGAGTTTGCGATTTGTAGTCAGTCGTTGACCTTGTTGCCCTGGGTGCTGATGGCCTACGGGGCGATCTTAGCTTTTATTTTTGGTTTTATCAAGATGATTGAATTGGAGCATTTGAAATTTGCCCTTTGTTCCTTGATCGCCTTTTTTATGATGTTTTTGAACATCAACGGTTGCTTCGATACGGGCTTGACCGAATTCTTTGTCAAACTGGTTCTGATTTTCGCATACGGTGGAATGATGCTGGTTATTCGCCAGATTTTCAAGAAGTATTGATGGCAATAGGGCGCAACAAAAGAATAATTTATCGTAAAATAAATATATAAAAATACTGTAAATCAATTGTTAATAAATGGGACGTGAAACAATGCGAGTGTTGGTTTTGACCAAAACCCTGCCCTTTCCGCCGCGGAACGGTTTGGAGCTTCCGGTGGCCAAAATATTTGAGGAGATTGCTGTGCACCACGAAGTGGACATCTTGGTCATTAGCAACGATCAAGCTGATTTTGAGCTTCGGAAAGAACTGCTCCCCGGTCATTTTGGTCGGGCGTATTTTCTTCGACCTGGAAAAATGGGCCGGGTCCGTCGTTTGAAAAATGAAGTGATGGGGATTAAACCAGCTTTTTTTTCACATCAATTTGAGGCGAAAGACTTGAGGGCATTGGCAGAGCATTTTGATTATGACTTTGTTTGGGTGAGTCCACCGGGCAATTACACTTTCATCGAAGCTTGTAGGAAGCATGGAATTGGAAGATTCAAGCGATTGGTTCTAGGATTGAATGACCTGATTACATCCATCTACTCCAAGCACATTTCAGAGATCATTCACCGACGCATATTTGACTGGAGATTCCTTTCTTTTGGCCTTCGAAGTATGTTCATCGCTCGATTGGAACGCAAATATTTGTATGACTTCGATTTGGTTCATCTTCAAACCGAAAAGGAGGAGGCCAAGGCCCTGGAATTGTTAAAAGACCGAACATTTGCCGACCGAATCATCAGTGCTCCCAACGGCATCAAGGAATTTCTCTTCGATTGTCAATATGGCAAAACCGAAAGTAAGGCCATTCTGTATATGACCCATTTAGATGGAGATCGCAGTGGAGAGGCCAAATGGTTTATTAAGAAAGTATGGCCGCAAGTCCGTCAACGTACCGATGCAGAATTATGGCTGGTGGGCACTCCTCCGGCCAGGCCCATTCCATTGATCGATGATGATGATCGGATTAAGGTCCTGGGCTTTGTACCGGATCTCATGAAAACCTACGAAGCAGTTCGAATTTGTATTGTTCCGATTTTCCACAATTGTGGGTTGATCAATCGCATCCAGGATACTTTGGCAGCAGGAGTTCCTGCCGTGGCTACGGCTATTTCCGCAGACACTTTTCCCAACCTGCGACCGGGGTACCATTTGTTGACCGCTGCTCAGCCGCAGGAATTTGCAGACCAGACGATTAAGTTGTACAACGATCCGGGGTTGAGAAGTCAACTTTCGAAGGCGGGGCGGCAATATGCCAAAGCATTGCCCAACTGGTTGGAGACGGCGACCAAAATAAGAATCCGAATGGAACAGCTACACGGTAGTATGAATGGCCATCATGCATCGTCCGCAAAGTGGGTGGTAGATGATGTGGAGAGCATTAAACTTGGGTAATCAAAAAATTAAGACGACTAAAATAAATAAGCATGAAAGATCTCGTAAAAAGTAGGGTAGATTGGTTTATGAAGGGGAGCGCCCACTATTTGACCATGCACATCGGTTTTAGATATGCAAAAAATTTCCCCATGTACTTTGTAGTGGGATTTCCCCGATCGGGTACTTCCTGGCTGAGCGATTTGGTGGCAGACTATTACAACCTGCCCCGTCCGAAACAATATTATCTGCCAGTGGCCTTTGCTTCTGTACTGCATACACATTTTAAGCCAAATCGAAAATTCAAAAATACCTTTTATACTTATCGGGATGGCAGAGATGCTTATACTTCCTACTACTTCGTCATGCTGAAACTGGTCAGGGAAAACCCGGATGGTTTCTACGGACGGTATTACCGAAAACTGTTGGGGCCGGATATCTTCAATGATCAGACCAACCAGCAAAAGTTCTATCTGTTTTTAAAAGATCACCTGGAGCGTAAAATCTCCTGGTCTAAGCACATCAATATCTGGCTGGATGCCGCTGAAAGTAACCGGGAGATCGTCGTTTTATCCTATGAGGAATTGCTGAAGAATACGCATGCGACTTTGGCGCAGGCGATTACCCAACTGGATGGAAGCTACAATGAAGAAGTTCTTCACGATATCGTGGAGAAGAATTCGTTTGCCAAGCAAAAGAAACGCCCGGAATCACAACATAAAACGCCTCTGCGAAAAGGTAAAAAAGATGCCTGGAAAGAACTTTTTACCAAAGAAAGTGCCCAACTTTTCGACACCTATTGTGGTGATTTGCTGATTCGACTCCGGTATGAAGAAGACCGTCGATGGTTGCAGCAATTCTAATCGATTTGATTCATCTAAATGTACAGGTATGCGTATCGTAAACATTGTTCACGACGGTTCAAAAGTCAATATGGGAGTTTGGAGTTCGGCTATGTCTACCGCATCAGAACTGAGACGGAGTTACGGGGTTTTATCCGAATTGTGGTATCCCGCAGGTGCAGATGTTTCCCCGGAGCGTGAAGATCATGAGAATGTACCGCTTAAGTCTACCCGACTGGATTATCTCAAGCAAATAGTTGAGAAACGGGCTTTGCAACCGGGAAGTACGATCCTTTGTGTTCATGGCGGCTGGCGGTTTCCGACTCGGTGGGCACACCATCTGGGGCAGAAGGGTTTCAAATGGATTTACACACCTCACGGACACCTGAATAAATATGGATTTGCCCAGAAAAGCTTCAAGAAAACAATCTATTTTCGCTTTTTTGAGCGCAAGATGGTGGAGCGGGCCGACGTGATCAGAGCAGTCGGCGGACCCGAGCGCGATGAATTGGTGGAGCTATTTACAAAGCATCCGAACATCAGGCTGATTCCCAATGGCATGCCAAAGCACGTTCAGGACCTAACGGTCAAGGAAACCGAACCACGTATTGTTCTTTTCATGAGTCGTTTATTCAAAGGTAAAGGGGTGGTTCCAATGGTTCGTGCGTGGTTGAAGTCAAACATCAATAATCATCCCGGCTTTCGATTGTTGATCGCCGGACCCGATCAGGGAGAGTTGCCAACCATTCAGCAATTGTTACAGGACCATCCCGATAACTCGATCGAATACATCGGCCCGATCTACGGAGAAGATAAGAAACGATTACTCAATCGGGCCAGTTTCTTTATTCTACCCACCTGGAGTGAGACCTTTTCCATGGCTGTATTGGAAGGGATGGCCTATGGGTTGGTACCCGTGATTACTCCTCAATGTAATTTTCCGGAAGTGTTTACCAACAATCTGGGAATTAAGATCACGATCGAAGAAGAAGGGATCAGAAGCGGCTTGGAGGCCTTGCTTGGATTGAATTCAAATCAAATCCTTGATTTACAGTTTCGCAATACAGACTTCATTTTTCAAAATTACACCCTGGAGCACATCGCCAAACTTCAATTTCAGTGCTTTCGCGAGTTATTGGCCGCAAACAAAGTAGCGGGGTTCTAGAATTATGCACTGTGGACTTCACTATTGAATTTTGAGAAGCTATCAATTATTTGTTCATCGATTGCTCTGTATGGGAATTCTCTGACAGCGTAATCACAAATGGATTGATTATGAGGATTATTAATATAATTGATAATGCCCAAACGCTCAATAAAGATGTTTGGGGGCCGATGGTAGCAACTGCAAAGAGATTGCGGGATTTTGACTGCATTTCTGAAGTCTGGTATCCCATGACCGAGAAACCACTTCGAGATCCCCACATCGAAACCGTAGCAGTGACTTCCCAGAAGAAAGAACTGCTCGAAAAACTAGTGAAATCCAGACATTTATCACCCGCCAATACGCTGGTCATTACCCATGGTAGTTGGCGTTTTCCTAGTTTCTGGGGCATGCAAATGAAAAAAATGGGTTTTAAATGGATTTACACTCCACATGGCATGTTGAATCACGAAGGACTAAATCAGAAGAAATTTAAGAAGAAGATTTACCTCAAATTTATTGAAAGCCCGATTGCCGCTCAGGCAGATGTGATTCGCGCCGTAAGCTATGACGAATTTGCTCAATTGCAAAACCTGTTTCCAGACCATGAAGGACTTCGCCTGATCCCCTCTGGAATTAGTAATATCAGTCCTGGTTTTTCCAATAAACCTCAAAGTCCTCGAACGATTTTATTCGTGGAAGATGCTTCGAATCAAACCATTTTTAAACGATTGATCAGTGCCTGGACCCAGTCCCGTATTGCAGATAATCCGGACTACCAATTGCAGATGATTGCCCGCTCAACTCAAAGTGCCAAATTGATTCAACATCTACTGAGAGAACATACAGCTGACAACATTCTTTGTATCGGTCCATTGGATCAGGAAGGGACCAATCAGCAGATAGGAAGTGGAAGTTTTTTCATTGGTTTTTCGCCGGATCACTCCTCACTAACAAACATCATGAGCAAAGGACTGATACCCATTATCCCAAGGCAAAAGGATGCCAAAGAGCTTTTTGATCTGGATCTTGCCGTTGAGGTTTCCAAGCAAATGCAATGTTTGACAGAAGGCCTGGATCGCATTAACTACTTTGACGAAGAGTACATTCGGCACCTCCAAACGAGCGTCAAGTCATACGTTCAGGAAAATTATTCTACGGATCGCATTGCAGCCTTTCTTTATCGCTGTTACGAAAGATTACTGGCTAATCAGAAGCAAATATTCCGTTTTTCTACTGCAGAATCTTTGAAGGTGTGAATTGTTTGGGGTTAGAACGATAGAACAGTTGCAGCGTTTGATGGTCGAAGGTTTACTGTGGGAAGTAGTTT
>JANQRV010000274.1 GCA_028284395.1 Saprospiraceae bacterium | reverse complement strand
GAAAACAAAGCTATGTCGGGTTTTGCCGCCACAGCGTCTTTCACGCCCTGCACCTTTATCTTCTTCCCCTTGAAAAGCAATTCTTTTCCGATCGATCTCTCGGAAGCTACCAATAACAATTCCGTCACCGGAAATTGACGTTCTTCAAGGACTTTACTCATTAAAGTACCAACTAATCCAGTTGCCCCAACGACAGCTACTTTCATGGTTCTGATTTTTGAATCAAAAAAACTTATTTATTCCCTAAACCCCCAATAATCTTCAATCGTTCCCCCCGAAATCGACATTCACCAGAATACTTCTTGAACATCGTACGATCCGGCGATGGATGGTTAACGTTTAGTAGGAAAATTATACTTTTACCTGCAATGTTTTTATGGAGCGCAAATATATGGTCCTCCAAAGTAAAATGTTGATAATTATTCGCCTTTTTACTTAATATTTCCCAATTGATAGCGGATTAAACCATTCAAAACAAGGTTTATGTTATTGAAAGCAATTCTCCCCTTCACTTGCTTGATCTTTTATTTTACGCCCATTTGTTGTCAATTGACGGATGATTTTTCCGATGGGGACTTCTCTTCCAACCCGATGTGGTTGGGCGACATCGAAAAGTTCATAGTGGAAGACCAGATCTTAAAGCTGAACGACCGTCTCCCCGTTTCAAATAATACCGCGATTCTTTATACTGCGGTAGATAGTATTGGAACCGGACCTACAGAATGGACCATCAAAGCACATTTGAATTTTGCACCTTCCAGCGATAATTTTGCCAAGATCTACCTGGGGGGCAGCAGTCCGGAGATCGATGCTCTCGAAGGGTACTTCCTAAAAATCGGAGGTATTTCGGGGAAAGAAGATGCCCTCGAACTATTTGTTCAGAAAAATGGAGAACAAACCCTCCTGATAAGCGGCACAGCGGGCAATGTTGCTGAAAAACCGGTTAACGTCAGCATCCGAGTAGTGCGAAAAGACGATGGCAACTGGCAGCTCTGGGCGGCATATGGAGAAAGTACCTTTCATAGATTAGAAGGAGAAGCGATGGAAAATTCTATCCCCATTGGCCCCTATCTCATTCTCGCCTGTGAATACACGATGTCGAGAAATAATGCGTTTGCATTTGACGACATCAAAATTGGTCCGGCAGTCGAAGATCGGGAACCTCCACTGTTATTGGAAGTACAAACCATCGCTCCTGATTTACTCACATTGTTGTTTGACGAACCTCTTGGATCTCCATCGATCATACTCGACAATTTTGTAATAAATAACAATATCGGGATACCCTTGCAAGCAAATTTCCAAGATGCAAGCAGCACCACAATTGAATTGAGGCTGGCAAATCCATTGATCAGTGGCAATTCCTATGAGATCACGGCAAACGACATTGTGGATTTGGCGGGAAATTCAGCCGGGCCGCAGTCGCTGACTTTTTCTTATCTTAACTTTGAGGCAATTGGCTTAAACGACATCATCATTTCCGAGATTTATCCAGTCCCGAAACCGTCTATCGGTCTGCCAGAATTTGAATTCATAGAACTGTACAATCGAAGTAGGAAAACGATTGATCTGGGACAGCTTGGTTTTTCATCCGGCGGTGTTCCCAGACCATTACCCTCCATGCCGGTTTTGCCCGGAGAATTCATCATTGTCTGCGCAGAAATAGCGGCGGCAGAATATGCCGTTTTTGGAAAGGTGAATGCGCTTTCCTCTTTTCCAGCTCTAGCCAATGCAGGAGATGACCTTTCTTTAACGGACGAAAACGGAATGACGGTTTTTCAAATCTCCTATTCCAAATCCTGGTACGAGTCATCCGGCAAAGCAGACGGAGGTTATACGCTAGAAATTGTCGATCCGAATTTGGCAAATCCCGACTGTCGCAACAATTGGCAGCCATCCCTGGCTACCTTAGGCGGAACCCCCGGTGAAACAAATTCTTGGCTAGGGCTTCAACCGGATCGGACCGGACCGGTTCTCCTGACCGCCGTTCCACAAAGCAATTTCGAATTGTTGTTGGTTTTTGACGAATCTCTTGACCCAAATTCTGTTTCCCTCGAACAATTCGGGATCAGTAATGATTTATCGATTTTGGATGTCCAAATGGTAGCCACCAGTGAAACAGAAGTATTGATTTCGCTGGCAGATGATCTTCAATCGGGAGGAATCTATGAACTTACGGTGAAAGAAGGCATACTGGATTGTTTAGGCAATCCGACAGCCCGAGACCAAAGAAGGCGCTTTGGCCTGATTGAAGAAATAAGGCCGCGGGATATTGTTATCAACGAAGTGCTTTTTGATCCGGAATCAGGTGGTCATGATTTTATTGAGTTATACAATCGCTCGCAGAAAAACCTAAATTTGCAGGGATTATTGATTCTCAATGAGCTTAACAGCAGCCAAAACAAATCAAAAACCATTGAAAGAAATTATCTTTTACTTCCGGGTGCTTACGTTGTATTAACCAATAACCCCTTGGATATTGCACAAAGGTATCAGACGGGACCCCGAGAAGTTTTTCTCAATACCCCCATCCCTCCACTAGCTGTTAAGGGGGGCAATGTCACTCTGCGAAACAATGGGGTCACCATTGACTCCTTCACCTTTGAACAACGATTTCATTTTCCACTACTGGAAACGGTCAAAGGAGTCTCACTTGAGAGGCTTCATACGGGGCTTCCTACTTCGGATGAAAACAACTGGCATTCTGCGGCATCGAGTGCCGGATTTGCCACACCGGGACTAGAAAACTCACAGTTTTACGAAGATGAATCCTCCGTAAATCCACTGTCGGAAGTGTTTACCATTCGAGAGACGACCATCTCTCCGGATGGCGACGGGTTTCAAGATGTACTGCTCATTGAATATCAATCGGTCTCCTTCGGCTCTATACTACAGGCAAAAATCTTTGACTTAGAGGGTAGAGTCATCTATTCTCTAGCAAACAATGAATCATTGGCACAAAATGGGGTGATAAAATGGGAAGGCCTCACTGCATCCGGCACCAAAGCCAGAATGGGCATTTATATCTTATGGTTTCAACTTTTCAGTCCCGATGGTACTGTATTGACTCATAAGTTACCGATTGTAGTAGCGGGCCAACTCAAATAGCAAAAAATATTTAATCTTATGGGCGTGGAAAGTAAAAAAAAGAAGAGAGCATTGCTTATTGCACTGAGAGCCCGGTTTGCCAGCTTCGGCTACGCATTTCGGGGAATCAAAGAATTAGTTGCGGAGCAACCCAATGCAAAGATTCATCTAATTGTTGCCTCCATGGTCATCTTGGCAGGATTTCTGTTAGACATCTCTACAATGGAATGGCTCGTGATCATTTTATCGATTGCCCTGGTATTTGCGGCAGAAGCATTTAACACTGCACTCGAATATTTGACCGATCTCGTTTCTCCCAATTTTCATCCACTGGCTGGAAAAACAAAAGATGTGGCAGCAGGAGCTGTCCTGATTACTGCCATTGGAACGGCCATTGTCGGGCTTGTCGTTTTCCTTCCGAAATTGTTAGCTTTATTCACTAATTAGTGGGATTTAGAGATTTATGTCGCCCGTTGGATAATAATATGGGTAGAAAAACCGTCTTGATTTCGTAGATCGTCATCTTTATCCCTTAATTCAAGAATGAATTTATCTCAGTACTGCTACTTTTACCAAAACCTTTAGACAGAAATCCAAGCCACAATCCTGCAATCCAGTTTAATGTAGTCTGACTAAAAACTTGCAAATGTTTAAACCCGTTATTACCAACTCCTTTTTGGTACTGCTTACTATTGCCCAGATGTTTGGACAAGAGCAATTGGGCATAAGGCTTGACAACTATGCCGGTATCAACTCCACTTTATTGAATCCGGCAGGTCATCTCCATTCCCCTTATCAATGGGATGTCAATCTTGGGGAAATCGCACATTTTACGTCTAACAACTATTTATTCTTTGCGAATTCAAGCATACTAAGTTTGATCGGCAACGACGAACCTTATGTATATGGTCCAAACAATCGATTAAGAGATCAGCCGGTCGATGGCTTGGTCCTAGATTTTCAAGATGATGACGCCAATCGGTTCGGGATCAGTTCTACCAGTATTATGGGACCATCGTTTTCGATACGAATCAACCCTCAACACTCAGTCGGGCTTATTACCCGGGTTCGGGCTGCAGCTAGTGTCACTGGAGTCCCTAACGAACTTAGCTTTTATACCTTCAATTCCGATGTAGGAAGAAAGGGTTTTATCTTGGATCAGGCAAGTGCTAATCTGATGACATGGAGTGAAATTGGCATCAATTATCTATTTCAGAAAGAAACGGCCAATGGTCGGCTGGGGATCGGCATCAACTTAAAATCTCTGAGTGGTTATGAGTCGGCATTTGTATTTAATGAAACACCATTGGAAATCGCTAAAGTTGGAACAGATTCTGTTCAAAGTTCCATTGGACGGGTGGAGTACGGCTATACGACTTCCTTGCTGGAATTAACCGAAGACGATTATTCGGTACAAAAAAATGGCAGTGGCATTGGAATAGACCTGGGTGTCACTTATTCTTTTGGAGAAGCCGAAGGTGCAGATTACCGTTGGAAACTTGGTGTATCTATCCTCGACCTCGGCGTGCTGAACTTTAACGAAAATGCAGAACTTCACATCACTGAAACCGATCGAACCACCGTTTTCGGCGGCACCGAATACGCCGATTTTGACGAGTTATCTAAATACGATGATGCCCTTCGTTATTTTAGTTTCCAAGTGCTCGGTGATTCCTTGGCCTCAAGGGCTGGAACAGAATACAGCGTAGGCTTACCAACCGCAATTAGTTTTCAGGCGGATTACAACATTAAGCCGGGAATTTTCTTGAATGCTACAATCGTACAAGGTACACCGTTGACTAAGAATGGAATTGACCGCACGAATCTCATCGCATTAACTCCGCGGTACGAAAGCCGTTGGTTGAATATTGCCACTCCTATCAGCCTCTATAATTTTAATCAGCTCAGAATGGGGCTGGCTATGAAGCTAGGTATCTTTTATCTCGGTTCGGAAGATCTCCTTTCTTACGTCCGTCGGTCCAATTTGTCCGGGATTGATTTTTATCTTGGCTTAAAACTGGTCCCCTTCGGCAAAAATAGTGGCCAAAACGGCGGCAGAAATGGCAGGCAAAAGGATCAGGGTGTTCGGTGCTATCGGTTCTAAAGTGAATGAACCAGAAAATCAGGAGGCAATGGGTGAGGATTTTTAGCTCCAGACCTCAAAACCTTCAGATGAGCCATTTTGCACCTCCGGATTGAACGATCAGTATCTGAATTGGTGCTTAATTCAACACCGTTGCATGTGCGGCATTGAGAATAGCTCGAGCCTCATTGGCAGTAGCTGCTTCAGCATAGACGCGCAAGACTGGTTCGGTACCAGAAGGTCGGATCAATAGCCATTGCCCATTTTCCAATATAAATTTAAAACCATCAATTGTTTCGACAGACTGGACTGCAAAGTCCCCAAATGCACTGTACGGATCAACTTTGCATTTTTCAATGATGGCTAATTTTTCTTCTTCTTTGAGGTGAAGATCATCTCGGTCATAGGAAAAGGAGCCGACCAATTCATAAACTTCCTGGATTAATGCTTCCATGGTTTTTCCGGTCTTGGCCATGAACTCAAGAATCATTAGCCCAATCCAAATCCCATCGCGTTCTGGTATGTGTCCTTTCACCGCCAGGCCGCCAGATTCCTCTCCTCCCACAATCACATCTTCATTTGCCATAATCTCAGCAATGTACTTGAAACCAATCTTGGTAACCTCGATATCCAAACCAAACATTTCGGCCATCCGCCGCATTTTATTGGTCACTGAGAAAGTAACGACCACTTTACCGGTCTGCCCCTTGTATTTGCATTGATACAATAATAAGAGAAGCAGAATATGGTGAGAGTCTACAAAGTTCCCATTCGAATCAAACATACCAATCCGGTCGGCATCTCCATCATTAGCAATTCCCAATGAGATATCTGGACTGTCGCGAATGATCTGGGAGATCACCTTCAAGTTACGCCCTATCGGCTCGGGAGCCTGACCTTTAAAGGATGGATTTACCTCACAGTGAACGAGAAATGCTTCTGGAAACAATTTTTTCATCGCGCCTTGACCGGCACCAAACATGGCGTCGTAGGCAAACCTTAGGCCACTATTACGAATGGCGTCCAAATCAAAACTGGCGGCTACGTGATCTAGGTATATTTGTTCAAAGTCTTTGTACTCAATCAACCCCTGCTGCTCCAAATCCTCGAGGGCGGGTAGCTCAAGGGTACAAACATCCGGCATTTCTTCCTCCACCTCGGCGATCTGACTTGGTATCATCGGACCACCTAATTTAGACTTCAGTTTATAGCCATTGTAAGCCGGAGGGTTGTGGCTGGCTGTTATTACTACCCCAATATCTGCTCCTACCTTCACCACACCAAGCGAAACCATGGGCGTTGAAATAAAGCCCCTTGCCAGAAAAGATTTAATGCCATAGGCTCCCAGAACTCGGGCTGTAACCTCAGAAAACATCTTTCCACCAAATCGGCAATCGTAACCAATAACCACCTTATCACCACCTTGTTTCTTAAGCCATTTTGCTGTACCTTCGGCAACACGCTTTACATTATCAACCGTAAATTCTTTGGCAATAATGGCCCTCCAGCCATCTGTACCAAACTTTATGTTTGTCATATTACTTAGTTTTGAATTATTTGGAAATCAACAATTATTGGAGTCGTAAATGTGATATGTTGACAACCCAACCCGTTGAAAGCGGTATATACCAAAGGAATACGGATAAATATAATAATTTGTTACCATGAAGCACACTTTCAGTTTTTAACTTTAGATTAAATGTTAAGGGACAACTACCGACATAAGGGAATGCGCCGATTATTGATAGACGAACTGCGTTCTGATGGCATTACCGATGAAAGTATACTCACCGCCATGGCATCCCTGCCCCGGCATTTCTTTCTAGACAAAGCATTTGAGGAATGGGCATATCGCAATAAACCGTTTCCAATTGGTAACAAGCAAACGATTTCTCAACCTTATACGGTCGCTGTTCAAACATCACTATTGGAAGTTCAACCGAGAGAAAAAATACTCGAAGTAGGTACAGGCTCCGGATATCAGGCCGCAATTCTTGCCTTGTTAGGAGCTCGAGTATTCACCATCGAGCGACAGGAATTGTTGTACAACCGGGCGAAAGAGCTTCTAAAGGAATTGAATTTTCGAAATATAAGGTGCTTTTTAAAGGACGGCTATAAAGGATTACCAGAATTCGCTCCCTTTGATAAGATATTGGTCACCGCTGGCGCAAAAGAAATTCCTGCAGCTTTGAAAGAGCAGTTAAAAATTGGCGGATTGTTAGTCATCCCGGTGGGCCAGAACGGACAACAAATGCTCAGACTCACGCGTATTTCAGAGAGCCAATTTGAAACTGAAGATTTTGGAAGGTTCAGATTTGTCCCTTTGCTTGAAGGCATCCAAAAAGAAGATTCTCTGAATGGCGACTGAAGCTATTCTGCTAACGATTTCTTTCCACGGTATTATCCAGGCTTTTCAGCGTTATCTGCTCTTTCAAATAGCGTCTTCCATCTCGATAAAATTCTAAAGAAAGCTTTTCGCCGGGTCGGAAAAGAGCCACTTGTTGCTGTAGTTCTGGAACAGAATTAGTTACAACGCCATTGACCTTCATAATGATGTCTCCCACCCTCAGCTGGGCGTCTTTCGCGCTACTCCCGTCGTAAACACTGGTGATAATGACACCAGCCACAAAGGGAAGATCCATTTGGTCGGCTATATTCGCTGTCACTTCCGTAATGCCAACCCCCAAAATAGCACGCATTACTTTACCGTGATCCCTTAAGTCATCAATTACCTTTCTTACCAAATTGGAGGGTATGGCAAAAGAATAGCCTTCAAAGTTACCAGATTCCGTAATGATGGCAGTATTGATCCCGATTAATTTTCCCTCGGTATTCACCAGTGCACCACCACTATTCCCCGGATTGACGACAGCATCCGTTTGAATAAAGGACTCAATTGAATACTGTCCGCGTAAAATGTTAATATTTCGTCCTTTAGAACTAACGATCCCAGCTGTGACGGTTGACGTCAGGGAAAACGGGTTACCAACCGCTAAAACCCACTCTCCTA
>JANQRV010000251.1 GCA_028284395.1 Saprospiraceae bacterium | reverse complement strand
TATGGCCATAACCGTTTAATCCTCTTGTGCTTAAACTTTCTTTTTCATAACAAAAAAACCTTTATATTTCTGTTTTGTTAACTTGACAAAGTAGTATTAGAAAACAGGACAAAATAACTACGGTGCCGAAAATCAGCTTCATTGTTGACCAGTTTAAACAAACTTATACGCAAATTCTTACCTGTAATATTAAATAAAATGAAATTGATAACAGTGAGGGACACCTCCTCGGCACCGCACTAAATCCGTCAATGAACTTCCTCCCTGGTACCCAATTTCGATTCGTTTTTCCAAATCTCCTCATATACCGCCTGCCGGACCACCTCACTTGGTGCCGTTTTCATGTTGAACATCTGGGTCATGACCAGTCCGACAAATTGTCTGTTTCGATCAATCCAACAATAGGTACCCTCGTACCCACCACTGACCCAGAATCCGGCTTCGCCGGTGCCCATGATCTCAAGGGTGTCTCCTGTGACCCAAAGGTTGTAGCCATTGTAGCCCCAAGGGCTATTCACCTGGGTATGAGGAGCAGACATCTCCTCAACGGTAGCTTCTTCCAGAAGTCGGTGTCCATTGAGCTTCCCTTTATGCAGAAGCATCCTCATGAAATCGGCATAGCCGTCGGTTGTACCCACCATGCCTTCACCGCCGAGATAGAGGAGCTGCTCTGGCCGGTAACCTGGCAGTTGGGCGCCCAAAATTTTCTTGTCGTTTTGACGCGTGATTTTTTCCAGGCCTTCTACGCCGTTGGTTCGTGGTAACAGTGCTACATCCGCTGGTTTGGTATATTGCAGACCCTTAATTTTTAGCGGGCCCGTAATGCGTTCCTCCACCAATTGCTTTAGGGGTTTTCCGGTCGCTCTTTCCAGGACAAGCCCCAAAACAGTGGTGTTGAGACCATAATAATAGGCTGTACCGGGTTGTTGCATTAAGGGCATTTCCCGAAGCAACTGGATCAACTCATCTGAGTTATGAGCATTATTCAGATCTTGATGCCTCCAAATACTGTCCAGGCAGGATATGGATGTCCAGGGGTAGTAAAAACCTGCTTTGTGGTGAATGAGATGAGCGATGGTCATTGGTTGCTCTGCTTCTACAAACCGAATCGGGCAAATCTTTTCCAATGCCTCCGATGGTACATCCAAAATCGGTGTTCCGTCGGCTGCCGTTGCAATACGGAGGTCTTTGAACTCGGGAATAAATCGATATACCGGGTCATTTAAATGCAATAATTCGTCCTCCACCAGATCCATCGTCAGGGATATGGTGACGATCTTACTCATAGACCATAGCCTAAACCAGGAATCTTTATTTACTTCCGTCTCCGGATACAATTTCCGGTTGATCGCAGTGTGCTCATACAAGGTGGTGCCATCCTGGTTCTCGATACGCACGTACCCAAAAGGGATCAATTCGTTTTCAACCAGACTATCCAACGCATTGTCGATCCGTCCATTGTTGTTCAAAAAAGACAAACGGTTCATTTGAAGCTGAGTAGCCCCGTGGTCAGCTTTTTTGGCTTCGAACTTACAGGTACAAACGAACAGCAAAAAGAAGAGAGACGTGCTGATAAGATTTAGAGGCTGTTTTTTCATTGTTTTCGGTTTTCCAAATTGCGATTAATTACTTTCGATCACAGCCGTCTCATTTTCCTTTGCCGGCCTATGCAAGAAATGGATAAGGTTATTTATGTACGGCTCGAATCCAGACCCCCATCCGCTCCGGAACCGCAATGCGGATTTTTTTGTCGCTCACTTTCAATGATTGATCGGTATATACATCTGTGGCCGATGCATAGGAAATGACATCAGAACAGATCTCAATTTCCTCAGCTTTTCCCTCGTTCAGTATGAAGTAGTGATCGGCCTCCGGAGCGGACCGCCTCATGACCATACTGTTGGCGGCGCCCTTAACCTCAAATGGTGGTCTGATCTGTCCCAAGGTATGAAAAGATAGGAATTGTTCCATTTTGTTATTGCCCGGAGCATACACCATGCGGGAAGCTTCAAAATTAAACATCAGCGTGCTGCCCTTGCCGTAAGTCGATGAGACTACTGCTGGCAACCCATTTTCAAATGTTTCGACCACCTCGGCCCCACTGAGTTTCAATTGGCCGTACTGAGTTTGAAGCGGGTCGCCGTTTAATACCATCTCACGGTTGAAGGAATGATAATAGTCGGCGGTCTGTACGCCAAATAGCTCGGCAAAGTCAGAACCGTCCAGCTGCTTGTTGAGGCGACCATAGTTGTCCAGCATAAGCAGCGGAAAATCGGCTACTAAACGACCGCCATCCCTTACATAGTCTTTGAGAATTTGGAGGTGTTTTGCATCCAGTGCAAGGATATACGGGAGATAGATCACGGGGTAACGAGCTGCCAGCCCGGCATCCAGATCGCGTTCGGTTAGATATTCGAATGGAATGTGATGGTTCATCAGGGCACGGGAAATACCCAGTCGCGCCTCCGTATGAAATTGCCGAAATTTAAGATCCCGGTCCGTTTTGTAGACGGGCGTGTTCATATCGTAAGCTCCCAATGACAGCCTGCCTAACATAGCTTCATTTTCCCAGCTGTAGAGAATGCCCACGGTAGGCTCATCGACGGCTTCCCACAACTCAAATCTTTGCTGTTGTAATTTCTTCGAAAAATGGCCGGCAATAACTGCTCGATCGGACGGCTGGCCCTGAACGTCGGTTAAGGCATATTCGCCGACTTCCCACCCTTCTCCTCGGGAGTTCCACATCCAGATACCGATGCCTTTCAATCCGGCGGCCAGATAAGAGACGAAAAGTTGCGACATCGTTTGGCCGTCAACCGTGAAACCCTGATGACCACTCCATTGGGTAGGGCCGCCGGTCGACTCCCAGGTGGCCGCCCAGCCTCCCTTAAACATATCCGCCACCGTACGCGCCTGCCAGTATACCGGTCTTAGTAACTCATTGTCAGTCAAGAAAAAATGGTGGGTCAAATGAATGGAAGAATAAAAGGAACCACCAATGGAAGCAGTTTTGGCCTGAGCTTCCAGATCCCAGGTGTTCATTGCCTGATTTTCAAATATTTGATGGCCACCGGTGCGTTCCGGTTCGTTGGGGTCCCAATCGTAGTACAAATCCATGGTTTGCTGGTAATTATTGACAATCAATTCGCTTTGGAACTTCATGGCATCGCGGTAGCGCCGAAAATCTTTGCTCTTTTTGCCGGTCCCATTGCCGTACTGATCGAAACCAGTACCGAGCAACTCGCGTGCTGCCTCGTCGAAATTGGTGAACCGGCAAGTTTCCGTATATCGACAATTCCAAGCTTCTTGTAGCGTTGGTAGATCCTTGTAATGCTTTTTGAGCCATTGGGCAAAGGGAGGGATCAAATGTTCCGGCATCCAGGGATTGTTCCGGCCGGGCTCGCCCATACCTTTGGGGCGGGGTGGCTTTTGTCCAAGGCGATCAACGCGTTCGTGCCAGATTTTATTTTGGAAGGCGACCATACTGGGGTTAGCTTGGATGGCTGCCATGTTCTCGGCTGTTAGGGGGAGCTCAATCCCTAATTCGGTAAGCAGTTCGTCCGTAATGCCAACCCATCCTCCTTTTCCGTAATACCAAGGTGAAATGCCGGCGTCGATAGCGGCGTGAAACACTTCTTCGGTGAAACCCTCCGGATTGTAGGGAGCCTTCAACTGGACTTGTTTCAGTGCTGTAAAGCCAAGTTCTTTAATCGTATTGAATTCGCGCGTGGCATCTGCCAATCGATCCCCTCTTTGCTGGTAATAGACCACACCAACGGGAAAGGGTTTGATGCTGCGCAGTTTTTGCTGCATCGGACTGTCGTTCAATTGCCAGTATAGGTTTTGGAGGTATGGATCGGTCCCCGTGCGCTTTTGCGTTCCACTGATGATCCACGGTTCTTGTCCTGGCAATAGTGAAGATGCAGTGATCAATTGAAAAAAGACGATGCAACGAATTAAAATGGATGGTCTCATTTGTTATAAATATATTGTGTTTTGCATAGAAAAGGGCAACAAACCCGTCATAAGGTTCCTTTGTTTAACCTAGTGTAACAATTCGGAGCAAAATTTAGCTGGAAAGACCGAGTTTTTGTTTTATCTTAATTTTTCGTGAGTAGAGCAAACTAGTATTTATGCCCGGACCAACTCATAAAAATCTGTGTTCTCGAGAAAAAGAACAGGAAGTTTGGGAAAGTTTCCTAAAAGGTGACAAGGAGGCCTTCTCGGAATTGTACTTATTGTTTTTCGATCGACTTTACCTTTACGGCTGCAGTATTGTGGAAGATAAGGCCTTGGTCAAGGATGCCATCCAGGACATTTTCGTAAAGTTGTTACAGCGGGAAAAAGAATTGTTGCAGATCCATAACATCAATAGCTATCTTTTTGTTGCATTGCGCAACCACCTGAAGAAATCCTTGATTGTTCGGAGCAATCATCAGAATCACCGAGAAATTTATGCTCAGGGGCAATCTACTGTCCAGGAACCCTTTCAGTCTTTTTCAGATCCCCCGGAAATTGATTTGCAAAAAGCGGTTCGTTTGGAGATCAATGCGTTGCCCACCCGACAACGAGAGATTCTCTTTCTTCGCTTCTTCAACGGTTTTGATTACAAGGAGATTGCCGAGATTTTGTCGATCAACCACCAGGTTACGCGAAATTATGCCCATCGCGGTGTCAAGAAATTGAGGAAGAAGATGAGCGGATTCTACAGGGACTTATTGAACTTAATGCAAGTTTTCGTTTTTTTGATGGCCAAATTACTAGACTTTTTTTAGCGTTTTAGGTTACGTTATCGGGTTTCAAGGAACCTGGTAGTGGACCCACTCCTGACAGTATGAATTTAGAGCATTATCGAACTTTTGACGTTGATGATTTTATTTTGGATCCTGATTTCAAACGGGCGGCCTTAAATAGCATTGCTACTGGTAACAATCGTTTGATTCGAAGGCTGATCCGGAAGTATCCGGCCAAAGAACTGGCCATACAGGAAGCCGTTAAGACCGTACATTCCCTGCATCAGCACTATCAGAACCAATTGCCTACAGCGGAGGAGCGGGCCGAAGTTTTTCGTCGGATACAGGCGGTCCATCAGACCCAAAAAACAACAGCAGCAGCGCTGGTGCCGATCGGCAAAGTCTTCAAGTGGGCCGTTGCGGCGGCAGCGGTAATCGGTTTATCCGTTTTTGTCGTCCACTACTTTACCGCTTCTTTTACCCACAAGACCGACTACGCACAGGTCAGTGAATACCGACTGCCCGATGGCAGCAAGGTAGTCCTGAATGCCAATTCTGCATTAAAGGTAAGTGGCCAATGGCAGGGCCAATCAATACGCGAAGTATGGCTTGACGGAGAAGCCTTCTTTGAAGTCCGGTCCATACAGGACCAAGCCAGAAGATTTATTGTGCATACCAACGGTCCCGATATCGAAGTGACGGGTACCTCTTTTAATGTACATACTCGGATCTCCGGTACCCAAATCTTTTTGGAAGAGGGCCGCATTGAATTACATTTCGACCGCGAAGACGGAAGCAATGCACAATCGCTGGTAATGGCCCCCGGAGAATGGATCAGCTTTTCGCCAGACAATAGTTACAATCTGCGTGAAAATGCCGAACCGACCGCTCAGCGCTCCTGGATGGATGGGTATCTGATCATTGATGATCTTCCGGTACAGGAGATCATTTCACGCATTGAGAACCACTACGGGATGACTGTTGTTTTGGAAGATGACTCACTGTTCGACAAGCGCTTTGAAGGAACATTACCGACCCGGAATTTATCCGAGCTTATCGAAACCATGGAAACGCTCTTCAGTACCAAAATTACCAGAAAAGAGAATTTATTGCTGATCAAATAGCTTTTTTGTTTATTAGTTTTAGGCGTCGATGAATAAATGGCCTTGTGGCATATTGGTAGCGCTTCTGAGCTTAATCACGACCGTGCCGGAGTCGGCGGCTCAGGACAATCGAGTTGCGGTCTCTGAATCCAAGGCGATCCTGGATAAAGTGTTGGAACGCATACCTCTTCCCAAAGCATTGAAGATATTGAGTCAACGCCATCGCGTCTTCTTTACCTATGATCTTGAATTGCTGCGCCCTTATCAGGTGACCCTTTCGGAGCTTCGGGAGGTGGCTGTTGAAGAACACTTGCGCACCTTGCTCGCCGATACCGACCTTGCATTTAAGAGAATTGGAGAACTAAACTACGTCATCTTCCAACACTCCGACACGGAACAACCTGTAACACTGGAGCAATTGCCTCTGGTGCGTAGATTGCCACCGCGCCTACTGATCTCCAGACGACTTGTGGTCAAAGGAAAAGTGACCGACCAGAAGGGACAACCTTTAATCGGCGTCAATGTGCTGGCAACGGCATCGGATGGACTAGGGACGGTTACCGATAAAGATGGTCAATACCAGCTTGCCCTGGATACGGGCCGACACCGACTCACTTTCTCTTATATGGGATTTTCTTCCAGGGAAGTGGTCGTTGCCAATCAGGGGACTTTCAATGTAACGATGCACGAGAGTACCTTACCCCTCGAACAAGTGGTAGTAGTTGGCTACGGACGGCAACGAAGAAAGGAAGTGACGGGGGCCATTACTACCATTGGTGGAGAATCGATCAAATCTTTCCCATCGGCTTCTTTCGAACGTCGACTTCAGGGATTAGCATCGGGAGTCCAGGTGACCACCCTTTCCGGGGCGCCCGGAGCACCGACCAGGGTCCTGGTACGTGGAACCAATTCCCTTTTTTCCGGGACGGAACCACTTTGGATCATAGATGGTATGATTTTAAGTGCTCAGGGAGGTCGGGAAATGACTGGATTTACACCCAATCGAAATACACTGCCTTTCAACCCTATGGCTACGTTGAATCCCAATGACATTGAATCTATAGAAGTGTTGAAGGATGCGGCTGCAACGGCCGTCTACGGATCAAGAGGGGCGAATGGAGTGATCATTGTAACCACCAAAAACGGGCGGAACCGAGAAGGTAATCTATCGCTGAGCGTGGAGACCGGTGTGTCCGAAGTTTTGCGCGGACCACAAGAGGTTGGCTTTGCCAATGGTCCGGAATGGCTTTCCCTGGCGGATGCAGCTCGCCGCAATAGTGGCTTGCTGCCTTTTGACCCGAATGAGATCCTGGATAACAGCCGCGACCCGAATGCCATACTTAGTAGAGATCAAGTCGCCGATACCGACTGGTTTGATCTGATCCTCCGCTCCGGGGCTGTCTACGACGTCAACCTATCCGGAAGTGGATCGTCCGACCGCACTTCCTATTATGTTTCCGGCAATTATCACCGAGAGCAGGGGGTCTTAAAAGGCGATGCGCTGGAACGTTTTTCGCTGCGCTCCAATTTAAAAACAAAGCCTTCTAAAAACTTGGAATTAGGCACCAACCTCATTGCGAGTTATTCGGTTCGTCATCGAGCTCCCGATGGTGGAGAACCAGGCGGCAACTCCAATTTTGGTGCGGGTGGATACCGATTCGCCAATACCAGCGTTCTACCCATTCTGCCCGTTTATCATCCCGAATTGATGGACGGCCAGGGTAACCGATTGTTGTTTGATCCCTTGTCGGGGCGCAATTTGATGGCGAGTTTTGATCGCGATAACTACATCAACGACTTGGAAATCTACCGGTTACTAAGCGTGTTCAGTGCCGATTACCAGCTCCCTTTTGTGCCCGGACTGAGAATCGACGCCCAATTAGGTATCGACTTCTTGCAGTCCAGCAATATCGAATGGGCCGGACGTACCATCCGGGAAGAAAGTAAATACGGTTTTGACTTTTCCGGCACATTTACCCGGCTCAACTACAATTTATATACCACTTACGAACGGGCTTTTGCCGAGACACACCGTTTGAAATGGACCTTCGGTACCGAGACTACACAGGAGAAGAGCCGCGACCGAAACGTGGAAGCACAGGGCTTATTTGGTAATCAGCAGGATCTTGGCAGTCCTGCTGACATTCAACGGGTCGCCATCGGACTGGCTGATGAACGCAAATTCCGCGGTTATTTTTCCCGGTTGAATTACCAATGGAAGGACCGTTATTTGATGGAGTGGAGCTTCCGTCGCGATGCTTCTTCCATTTTCCGGAAAAGCGAACGGTGGGGCAATTTTTTGGCCGTTTCCGGAGGGTGGGTCCTCTCGGAAGAACCCTTCTTAAAAACAGTAAAGGCTTTAGATCTTCTTAAATTGAAGGGCAGTCTGGGGCAAACGGGAAATTCTGCGATTCACGAATCTGCCACCGAGACGGGATATGCCGGCTGGGGGCGGTACGGTAATGTCGGCGCGGGAGACCTGCTTTCAAACATTGGTAACGAGAGCGTTACTTGGGAGACGACCCATTCGATGGATCTGTCTCTGGATTTTGAAATGAGCGGCGGAAAACTCAGCGGTCGATTTGGATACTACCACCAATTGGTGGAAGATATGCTTTATCGAGTGCCGGTGCCGGTATCTGCGGGCATTTTTACTTCGAATCCTACCATTTGGGACAACATTGGCGATATGCGAAACCAAGGTTGGGAGTTTGAATTACAACTCAAACAGTCATTGGGTAAAGACCTTCGATGGCAGACGGGACTTAACCTGACGACCAACCGAAATGAAGTCATCGCCTTAGGCGGCGGAGAAACGGAGATCTATTTACCCGGACGCAATGCACTGGTTACGGCAGTGGGCCAGCGCCTGGGGTTTTACCGCCTGGCAAAATATGCTGGCATTCATCCCGAGGGTGGCTATGAGATGATTCGGGAGATGGACCTTGAATACTTTGCCGCTACCGGTCAACGACGGGAAACCGGCAACTTAGTGCCCGCTACCAGGGCCAATTTGGAAAAACACTTGTTCGACTTGACAGACAAGTCCGGACTGCCGACCTACTTTGGGGGGTGGTCCAATCTCCTAAAATGGAAGGGCTTGGAACTCTTTGCCCTAATTAGTTTCTCGGGCGGCAACTACCTGTATGACGATGCCGAAAAAAACGCTTCTTATGTAAACGGTCCACGGCAATTTCGGGCAGCCGTGCT
>JANQRV010000071.1 GCA_028284395.1 Saprospiraceae bacterium | reverse complement strand
CCATTTTTGATGAAGCAAACCGGCGCTCGGAGCCCATCCCAGTATATGCTGAAATGGGAAGTACCAACCCAGTATTTATCCTACCCGGAGCACTTCGGGAACGTAAAGAACAAATAGCCCAGGGGTTATTGGGTTCGGTTACCCTTGGGGTTGGCCAATTTTGTACAAACCCTGGCTTAACCGTGACGATCAACTCTGAAGAAGCTCAAACCTTTGCCAATCAGGTAACGGGTCATTTTGATAAGGCCGGATCCGCAACGATGTTAACACCTGGGATACACGACAACTATGTCCGGGGTGTCGAACAACTGGCCGAGCAGCCGGGTGTAGCCTTGTTGGCGACGGGCCATAACGAAGGTGATGGAGTACAGGGGGTTCCCAATGTTTTCCAGGCCTCGGCAAAGTCCTTTTTGGCCAATCAAGTATTGGAGCACGAAGTTTTTGGCCCCTCTACCCTACTCATTTCTGCTGATAACAAAGCAGAACTGCTCGACATGGCCAAAGCACTCGACGGCCACCTCACGGCTACGCTACAGGCCACTGAAGAAGATTTAAAAGAATATCGAGACTTACTCGAAATACTTGAAAGAAAAGTAGGAAGACTTTTGATCAATGGCTTCCCAACGGGAGTCGAAGTGTGTCCTTCTATGGTGCATGGCGGCCCTTTCCCAGCGACGACCGATAGTCGAATGACTTCCGTTGGAACAGCTGCAATCACCCGATTTTCCAGACCACTTTGTTATCAGAATTTCCCACAATTCTTACTACCAGCGGAATTGAGGGATGAAAACCCCTTAGGTATTTTGAGATTGGTAGACGGTGTGGCCAAACGATAACTTGCTTAATGCACCAACAAAAATTCTAAATTAGTAGCAGGCGGCATACCAGCCGCTGCTCGCTACTAATGCCCGTTGCCGTTTAAGCTGCTATCGGCTCCTCTTTGATGGATTCTTCCAATTTATCCAAGAGGTGGAATTCGTTAATAATGATCTCGGAAAGTTTCCGCTTATTTCCGTCCTTGTCCTCATAGTCCCGATATTCTAATTTACCTTGTAGAGCAATCTTCTTTCCTTTCCGCAATAGCGTAGTGATCAACTCTGCCGATTTCCCGAAAGCGACACAATTGTGCCACTGGGTCCGCTGCATGCGTTCCCCTTCATTATTTTTGTAGTAATCATTCGTGGCAAGCGTAAATCTCGTCACTTTCTTTCCCTGAGCATACTCTCTGGTCTCCGGGTCCTTACCTAAATGTCCAATGAGGGTAACGGAGTTTTTTAAGTTGTTGTACATGATTTTTGATTTTGAAATTGAGTAATTGAAGTTGTCGCACTCAGCTTAACAACATGAATTCACTAACGATGACCTCCGAGTAGAAGCGATATTTTCCATCATCGCCTTTGTAGGAATGATGTTTTAGTTTTCCCTGAATGGCCACTTCCTTCCCCTTTTTAAGCAGCACATTCATGAAGTCAGCCGTATCTCCCCATCCTACCAAGTGGTGCCATTGGATCTCTACTACTTTTTCACCGTGTGCATTCTGTTGAATTTCCTTGGTAGCGATGGGTACGCGGGCCATAGGTTTACCATTTGATAACTGGAGATATTCTACTTCTTCTCCAACATTGCCGATCAATTGTACTTTGTTGCGTAAATTATTCATATCATTTGTTTTATAATTGAATGGATAGAAAGCCAAGGTTAATTTGTTTGCTCAACTGCACCAGGGAATCCTCAATACGACCAAGTACAATGTCCACATGCTGATGCAGACCACCCACCATATTGGGCGGCAGGTAGGCCAGGTCTTCAATGGCAAAGAGAAGACTTTTGATCTCATAACATCCTCTGCTGGCCCTGCCGAGGTATTGCCGTACCTCCTTTTTATTGGAGGCAGCGGGGCATTCGGCAATTTCATTCATGATTTGTATGGCCTTTGCACAAAGTTCTTTCTTTAAGTAATCGTCTTCGGCCAGGGAGCCAATTTTACTTACCTGATAGCTGTTTTTGACCAATACTCGAGCAGCTTGCCAGCAGGCAAATTCTTCTAATTTACAATTCGTTGACATGATGTTTTCTTTTGTTAGTTTTCCAAGATGAATTCGAAAAGGTCCGAAAGATGGTCTTTCAATTCCTGCGACATTTTCCAATTCCCCGACCTTACAATCCCATACAGGCTGATGCTTATTTTGACTACCGACAGCCAAAATTCTACTTCATTAATCATTTCTTTGGTATTAAGTATAGATGCTTCTTATGTTTGACTTTTGGGAGTCTTTCCTGTACCCTTAATTTGATTGACAATACAAAGATAAGGGAGATAGCAAGGGTTATTCGTTTAATAAGCGGCTAATGTCGTTTGTAGTCGTTTGTAACCGACTACAAACAATTAAAACCGCCTTAACCCCTATTTTCATTGACTTCATTAGTAAATTTTAATTCTAGCAAGAATATACAAAACCCTCATTTAACTAACACTCTATGAAGGACCTTAGTCAAGATTTCCTCGATTCACTGGACGCTTCGGATCGGGCCGTATTTCCCTATCTTCCCTATCTGCTTCAGGACCTTTGGGGCCTGGGGAGCATTCCAGAATATGTTCTCCAATTGGTCCAAAAGCACATCCCGACCAATTCCCTGCAGTTAATGGTAGATTTAGGGTGTGGAAAGGGTGAGACTTTGATCAAATTGGGGCAACAATTAAATTGTAAGGGAATTGGAATTGACATCATGCCGGCCTTCATCCGATCGGCGCGGCAATATGCGGATACTTCGGAAACAAGGGGAAATTTGCAATTCCTGGTTGGGGACATCAGGGACGCACTAAATGATTATCAAAACATTGACTTGGCCATCTACGGACATGACTCCGACATCCTTGGGGACATAGAACACACTCTCAAGCGCATTGGGGTTGCAGTATCCATACGTGGGTGGATCATTTTCGAATCCTTGTATTCCTTAGCGCCTGGGCATGGAGATTACCCCGACCAAGAGGTATTTTACGATCAATTGCAGGCAAGTGATTTAAGATTGGTCGAAGTGATCAAATGGGATCGCGAGCAGTTGAAACAAGTCAATAAGGCCAATACGGAATCGATTAAAAAGCGAGCCCAGGAACTCAATGAAAAACATCCGGATCTGAAGCCCGTATTCAGTGCTTATGTGGAAAATCAAATTCGGGAATGTCGGGAATTGGAAGAAGAGTTGCAATGTGTAACCGCATTATTACGAAAATAAAACGCCGACAGAAAATCGGGAAAAAATTATTGTTAAATTCATTGATTGAAGTTGTAATCATAAACAAATGACTGGATTATCGATTCTCCAATTCTTAATACTCTTTTCCCTGGCCCTGTTACACTTTTTCTGGGCGCTGGGTGGTCGATGGGCATTCGAAGGAGCGTTGCCGTCCAAACCAAACGGAGAAAAACTATTCCGCCCCGAAAGATTTGATTGCGCGATGGTAGGCATCGGACTAACCGCTTTGTCCTCCTTCTATTTGATCGACTCCTCTTTGGTCCCCTCCATCCTGCCGGCTTGGTTCACCAATTTTATCGGATGGGCTATCCCCGTGATATTTCTGCTGCGGGCCATCGGCGAATTCAATTACGTCGGTTTTTTCAAAAAGGTGAAAGGCACTGATTTTGCACGTCTCGACACAATTGTGTACGCACCACTTTGTTTAATCATTGCTTTATTTGGTTTCGCGATTGCAATAATTGGTTAGTCTAAAACACCATGCCTCTCAAAGAAATTCCAGGATTCCGTCATCAATCTGGCTTTTACGAATCAACTTACGATCGTACAAATAGTTCTGGGCTAGTTTCCACGGTTTCTTGTTGCCTTGCCGCGGCAATAAGTGAATTTTTCTGCGAATGTAACCGGAGGTAAAATCCAGCCAATCATTTAATTCCATATCCGGATCATTCTGTCGCGGAGTACATTGTCGATAACCACGGGCTTGCATGTGGTTCAGGACACGACATACGTATTGATTCGACAAATCACATTTCAAGGTCCACGATGCATTGGTGTATCCAAAGGCGAGCGCCAAATTAGGTATATCACTAAACATCGTCGCCTTGTAGGATACCGATTTGGATACATCTACCGGGCTACCGTCAATACTGAATCGGATGCCGCCCAACACTAGGAGGTCCAGTCCGGTTGCAGTAATGATGATATCGGCCTCCAACTCCTTCCCCGATTTAAGCAACAACCCCTTTGTTGTAAAGCGCTCGATGTGGTCCGTTACCACCGATGCTTTGCCTTCCCTGATCACCTTAAAAAGGTCTCCATTCGGAACCAGACAGAGTCTTTCATCCCACGGATTATATTTGGGCGTAAAATGCGTTTCGACATCGTAGTCGGGCCCAAGCTCTTTAGCCGCCTTTTTGATCAACCCTTGCTTCATCTTTTCCGGGTACTTCCGCAGCAAAGCATAAGAAAAGCGCTGAAAAAGGATCTTTCGCCAACGATTCAGCGCATAGGCCAACTTGCTGGGCAGGATCCGGTTGCACAGGTTGGCGATCCAATCTTCATCCGGCCCGGATACCACATAGGTAGGCGAACGTTGTAACATAACAACATGCCCTGCTCTTTTCGCCATTTCCGGAACGATGGTAACAGCCGTAGCACCACTGCCGATCACGACAATTTGCTGGTTATCATAGTTGAGACCTTCCGGCCATTTCTGCGGATGTAGAAGTTGGCCTTCGAAATCTTCCATGCCTTGAAAGTCAGGGGTATATCCGTGCTCGTAGTTATAGTAACCAGAACACATCGAAAGGAAGTTACAGGTATAGGTCACTGTTTGGTCTGCATCCGAGGTCTGGACCTCCAAAGTCCACAGTGCATCTTGAGAAGACCAAGCAGCACTCACCACATGATGCTCCAACCGAATGTGCTGACGGATATTGAATTCATCGACCGTTTCGTGGAGGTATTTCATGATGGAAGGTCCATCGGCAATGGCCTTGGGGTCGGTCCAGGGTCGGAAAGCAAAACCCAATGTATACATGTCCGAATCCGAGCGAACTCCGGGATACTTGAAAAGGTCCCAGGTACCACCGAGTTTTTTGCGGCCTTCCAGTATAGCGTAACTTTTACCGGGACAGTCGCGTTGTAGGTAATAAGCTGCACTAATCCCGGAAATTCCGGCCCCGATGATGAGTACGTCAAAGTAGTTGTTCATGCTGTCTAGTGAGTTTCGATAAATGATCCAGGGTTTCTATGTGATTATCGTCATTTTTTCACAGAATCGGAAATCTATCCCCAGAAACTCGTTCAAACTTTTCAAATGCTATTTGTCTGGTAAAGACCAAAAAGGGGGGCGTTTCTCTTCAAGAGCAGCTGTTGGGAATATTGTGGTTATTGTGGCTGTGGTTAGACTTTAGCTGCCACAGTAGCAATAGTAGCCACAGTAGCAATAGTAGCAATAGTAGCAATAGTAGCAATAGCATCATACATTAAAAAAAGGCCCTATCACAAAGAATAGGGCCTTGAAATGGCGTTTCTGTCTACGCCGATCCATTATGTTGTAACGTGTTTCCTAACAATCCGTATCGCGGAGGTCTTCATCCCAACAGCGCCAGTCGTTGTCCCCAAAGTGATTCGGATTCCGTACCCGACCTTCTCTGGTTGGTGCATTCCATTGGATCTCCAAAAAATCATCGCTTCCTCTGAAAACATCGTAAGCCCGGTTATAATCTCCATCCATGTCCTCGCGATATTCGACATAGTGGCCATTGCCATCGTCATTTGGAATAATATTGGTATAGCGGATCATGCCGTCGTCAGTGACGGGATCCCGTTCGTAATCGATCTGGAGAAACGGTTGTGGATTTTCGGGCTGATACATTAAGGTCCAGGAAGCTCGGTTCTCATCGACGGATACGACACCTGTATACCATTCGACATCGGTGAACCCGCCATCTTGAGATATGGTCATCGCCCAACGTGTATCTTCACCATTGTTAATAAACTCCCCGGTGAGGGTGGAAGTAAACGTGTTACCCCCTAGTTCGTACTCAGCGGTCCAACTCCAAACTCCGTTATCATTCCGGACGGGAGTGGCATTGAAAGAGGCAGAAAAAGCAGCAACGGGAATCGCGGAATTCAAAACGACGATCGCACTCCACGCCACGACACTGGTGCCAGCGTAAAACCAATTGCGAAAGCTTATGGGAGTAGAACGGATATCAATGCCGCCATTGCTGGCCACACCGGGTGTATCGACGCTCTCAAAGCCGGTAAATGGCATCACAAACGATTCCTGTGGCGGCAACGGCGGAGCAATTGCCTCCTGGTTAGTAGTAGTCGGATCATCTTTCTCGCAGGAAAACATAAATGTTAAAGACAGTGTGACGGCTAAAAACAAATAGATTCTTTTCATTTCTCTTTTAAGATTAATAGGTTTTCAAATTCGGCGAAAATGTTGCCGTTTGCCCTTAATACACCAGAGACGATCGTTACCCTTAGTCTTTTTTATTTTTTCTAAAAAATGTTAAGTAAGTGCTCAAATATAACTTCTAAATTTGATCACTTACTTACTCCGCAATGATGGTATCAGAAACGACCGCACAGGCACTAAAGAAACCCAGTCCGCCATTGCTTATGTTGGTAGGTAAGCTTGCTGGTGCACTGTAAAACAGAAGTCCACCGTTCCAGTCGGTCTCAATAACGAGTGCTCTCAGATAATTGGCAAAATCGTCGTTCAAGCCAAATTTCTTGGCGATCACGATACTTCCCGTCGGAAATACAACCGTATCTCGAACGGACGGAGACAATGCCCCCGCATCGAAAGAACTAAAGGTATAATAGAGCATCCGTGCCTTGGTCAGTCCGACATCACTGAGATGCGACCAATCGACGTTTACCTCGTACATAGCCTGTTGGTTCCCATTATATATGGGAGCGAAAGTGGCCAGTATAAGACTGTCCCGGTTTTGGGTCAATGGCGTAAATTCTATGGCGGGAAGGGGAGCAACGCTAGATAACTCACTGCTGGCTTGATATGTCTGTCCTTCCCATTCTATATCCAGCGTATAGGTCAAATTGGGAAAGACCTGAAACGGAATTAAGCTTCGGTACAAACCATCCTGAGAAGGAATCCGTGCAAAAGGATAGCTTTGATTCCGCACCTTGACCTGCACTGCAGCATCAGCTACCGGCGGAGGCACATCTCCCAGTCCATCATAACTTAAACTAAGGCGAATTTCCTGCCGCCGAATTTCATTGGTCAATATACCTTCTACCACTAAGGCCCCGTTTTCGCCGGCTTGCAGTTGCCAATTCCTGGCTTCTTCACAGGACGACGTCAACATCAGCACCAATATAATTCCAAATGAATATTGAAAGATTATCTTTTGAGCAGTCATCAGTTAAAACTTGAATTTGTAGGTTAGGGATGGGAAAAAACGAATGAGGTCGACTTCTGTCGGAGTCAGGGCCGTCTCGGCCAGTAAATTGGTCTTTAGCTTGGGGCGACTCCCGGATATCGGAATTTTGTTAAAATTGACGGATACTACGTTGCGATGCCCCAAGGCATTGTATAGCGAAAATACCAGGCTATTCTGAAAACGGCGATCTTCTCTTTTGTTTAAAATAAACTGGAAAGAGAAGTCCAACCGTTGATAAGTAGGCAATCGGTCGTTGTTTTTTTCGTCAAAAATCGGCACGACCCGACCGTTAAAACGATAAAAGCCCGTGGGCGATGAAAAAGCCGATCCGCTGTAAATGGTATAATAGGTCGAAAAATGTATCCTTTTGGTCAGTCGATAATTCAACATCAGGGACAAATCGTGTGGCCGATCCTGAAATGCCGGGTATTCACGCCCCTCATTTAACCCCCTGGTTTTTCGGATTGTCCTTGAAAAGGTATAGCTGAACCAGCCATTCAGGCGCCCGAGTTCCTTTTTGAGCATCAATTCGATTCCATAAGAATACATATCACCGAAACGCAATTCCCCCTCCAACAATGGATTGAGGAGTGTACTGGCATGAGGCCGATAATCGATTTGATGTCGATACTTTTTGTAGTAAAGAGCGGAACTAAATTCGACGCCCGGATCTTTGAATCGCCGCAGGTAGTTAACAGCCAGTTGAAATGCCGATTGCGGTTGAATATTGGGGCCGGCCGGCAACCATACCTCTGACGAAGAAAATGGAGCAACCGAATTGGAGATCAATTGTAAGTATTGGTGATACCGGCCATAGCTGAATTTTAATTGGGAATGGTCATCCAACTGGTAGCGAAGGCTCAACCGGGGATCGAGGTGGACGAAACG
This sequence comes from Saprospiraceae bacterium, assembly GCA_028284395.1. GTDB lineage: Bacteria > Bacteroidota > Bacteroidia > Chitinophagales > Saprospiraceae > JANQRV01. The sequence goes on along the minus strand of JANQRV010000071.1, from coordinate 30,387 downwards.
ATTAAAAACCTCTTCTCCTGCCGAGAAAGTATCGACCACCTCATAATTCTCATCGAATCCAAAATATTCGGTTGGTCCAAAATTGGCCCAGCTCAACAATCGCAAACCGGCGTTTAACTTCAATTTTTCACTTAAGGTCCATTCTCCCTGATAATACAAGGCTACTTTTCGAGAAGAATTTGATTGTACTTCGGGCAAAATTGCAATGGTACTGTCGAGCGAAAAACTACCCGGATCAATAAAATAGCGCGTCGCTTCTAATCCGAACTTTGCCGTATAATGAGGAGAGGCGTAATGGGTAAAATCGGATTTCAAACTAAGTGTTCCGAGGCTAGAGCGCCAGGTACTGGGAGCGAAGGAAAAGTTGTATCCATAGTTGCCGGTAGATAATGTCGTGTTGGAAAACAATTTGGGGCCGTAAATTCGGTTCCATCTAAAGGAAGCCGCGGCATTACCGTAGCGTGAGCGAACGGAGGTCAAACTGTCCGGCTTGGCCGCAAAGTTATCTCCATTCAAGATCATGGTAAAGAAAAGGCGATTTCTTTCATTCAGGATATGATTCCATTTTACAATCACGTCGCCAAAACTCAATTCGAGATCGGGATTGGTTTCCCGCCAAAATCGTTCAAAATTGGAGCCGCGGGCGGACACAAAAATGGAACCTTTTTCCTTCGTAATGGGCGTCTCGACCGAAAATCGATTGATGAACGGATTGATGGCCCCGCGGAACTCGAACTTCTTGGAATTGCCGTCCCTCGTGCGAATACTGACAATCGAAGACAAACGATCGCCTAAGCTTGCCGGTACATCACTCTTATAAATGTCGATGCTTTTTGTAAAATCGGGAATGACAATGGAATAAAAACCAAAGAGGTGGAATGGATTGTAGATCGGAGCATCGTCAACGATGATCAGGTTTTGATCGCGCTCTCCACCGCGGGCATAAAAAAAGGCCGAACCGTCACTGTGCATATGAATACCGGGTTGGCTTTGCAACCCCTTGATGAGTCCGGATTCTCCGGCAAATTCCGGCAAATTGGTAAGTTCCCCCGATTTCAGGTTGATTTGACCCAATTGCGGACGATCCACGGTCAGATCCTCGGGAAGTTCTACCAAGACGCGGGGTAATGCGATCGCCCCGGTCTGCAATGCCAAACTATGCCTCTTGTCGGATGCCAATTCCAAGTGAACATGCTTACCTTCATAACCGACATAGGAATAACTCAAATCATGATTCCCGGCCGGCAGTTGGAAAGCATAATATCCAAATTCATTGGTAATCGTCCCTTGAGTCGTACCAGTCACGGCGACCGTAGCCCCAATCAGGCTTTCACCGGAAGTCTCATCGGTCACAAAGCCGCTCAAAGTATGGAAAATACCTTCTTCTTCAATGATTTCTTCGCTCCGGTTCAACACTACTACGCCCTCAATAAATCGGTATTTCAAATTGGTCTTCGCGCAGAAAGCTTCCAACACGTGCTTCAACCTAGTTCTGCGTACATAAAAGGAAATGATTCGATTGGCTTCGATCCCTTTGGGATTGAAAGAGAAACCCACTTCAGTTTGGCGCGTAATCTCCTGCAATACTTCCCGGATGGTGATGCTGGATTCCTGAATGGTGATGGGTGGATAAGTATTTCGCTTTTGGGCAATAAGGCAAAAAACGACGAATTGTAATAGAAAAATGATCGGTCCAATTTTCTGCATGAACATTGGGTTTTTAAGATTTTTCTTATTTACAACCAACACCGGACAAAACAATGGATGTCTCGGTTTCATTCGCTTTAATACCCTCCAATGAACCCGTCAGCAATTTGATAATCGTAGACAAGGAAAGATCTTTCAAAGGTATGGTCTGTTCAACAGCACAGTTTGCCGTATCTTCTACGTCAAGTACAATATTCGCCCGAAAATGGCGATTCAATGTGGCCACCACTTCTTCTAACGAGGTTCCCTTAAACTCAAGTACATTGGTCTTGAGTGATGCAAAGTTAGGGTCGTCGTTTGCCTGGGTCGTTAAGGTTTCTGATTTTTTCGAAAAAACAGCCTTGTCTCCAGCACCAATTTCCAGTTCCACCGATCCGTATCTCACGGCAACCAATCCCGAAGCTACCGTCACCTCTACGGTACTTTGATTCGACCGGGCATCAACATAGAAGGAAGTTCCCTTAACTTCTATCCTCAATCCACTGGCATCAATGATAAAAGGGCGTGTTGCATCCCTTGCCACATCGAAAAACGCATCTCCGGTCAATACCGCCTTCCTGTTGCCTTGACCATTTTCTTCGCTGTACTGGAGTTTCGAGGCCTGATTGAGGGCAATTTGACTACCATCGGGCAGTTCGAATCTTTTCAATTGATCGGTCGCTTCCACCACTACGGGCTCCACTGACCTCCCATCTTGTAACAGCCAGATAGAAAAGGCAGCAATCAATGCAACTGCAGCGGCAAGGGCCATCCAACGACGGCGGCGGCTCTTTCTTCGAATCGAGATAACGGGAGTATCGCCAAACAATACACCTTGGACCATTTGCCAGTTCCCATCGACATCTACTTCTAATCCCTGTTGTTGCACGCCGCTCAGCATCCAGGCTTTCTTGAAAGCCTTGAACTGCCTTTTATTTTCAGCAGCAGCCATAACCCAGTCTTCCAATTGTTGCACCTCTGCATCGCTCGCGTTTCCGCTTAAATACCTGGAGATTAGGTCGGCATATTCGCTATGTAAGTCCTGGTCCGACATTTTTTATTCAATAATGGGGTGTTTCTCACTATTAATACCCTTAAGTTTCATAATACCCTTAGTACAGCAAGGGATGAATTCAAGGATTCATCCAATTTTAAATCCAAAATTTCAATGTTTGCTCACTCATTTCATCCCAATAATCCCAGCACAACCATTAAAGTCACGTAGTCTCGCAGCTGCTTCCGCAAACTCTTCATCGCTTTACTCATATGGGCTTCCACCGTTTTTTGAGAGATTTCCAACTCCTCGGCAATTTCCCGGTATTTCATTTGTTGAAATCGACTCATCTCGAAAACCAATCGACACTTTTCGGGCAATGCCGCTAAAGCTGCCGCTATTTTTTGTTGCAAATCTTCCGCGGCAAAATGATCTTCCTCTTCATCAATCAGATCGAAATCCGCACAATCCACATCGAGAATCCGACTTCGATATTTCTTGTGATCTCAAAGGTAATTAAGTGCGCGATTTTTTACGGCTGTAAATAAATAGGATTTGATGGATTTTCGCGGATCGATGTGTTCTCGCTTTTCCCACAACATTATGAAAACCTTCTGACACAGATCTTGCGCAGCATCCGCATCACCGACGTATTGCTGGGCAAAATTGCAGAGATATTGAAAATGCGTTTTGAAAAGCCGTTCAAACTGCGCTTTGTCTAAGGGATCATATTGTGTCTGTTCGGACATACTCCAGGAAAAAGGAAAACTTGTTTACACGTTTAACGGTATTTATCTTTGATCGTTGGACGAAATTAAAAAAATATAAAAATTCACGGACTTGTATGGAAAGGAAACTAGAACAAACCTTTCTAAATCTGATCCGGCAGTACCACCAGGAGGAAGCTTTCAACATGGCGTGCTGGCAGGAAATTGAGCGAAACTATTCCGCTAATCCACGTCATTACCACAACCTTTTGCATCTGCAAAAAATGATCAGTGAGCTGGAAGATTGCCAACCACAGCTTCAAGACTGGGATGCCATACTCTTCTCCGTGTATTATCACGACATCATCTACAACGTCCGTAGATCGGACAACGAAGTCAAGAGTGCCGACTTTATGGAAAGCCGCCTATCAAAGACCTCCTTTCAGAGAATTGAACATTGTAAAATGCAAATCAAAGCCTCCAAAAACCATCAAGAAAGTGAGGATAGCGACACCAACTACTTTCTGGATGCCGACCTGAGCATCTTGGGACAAGACTGGCCGACCTACGAAAATTACGTCCAACAAATTCGTAAAGAATACCGCATCTATCCGGAATTTCTTTACAAAAGAGGACGAAAAAAAGTGCTGCGGCACTTTTTAGACATGGAATCTGTTTACCATACCAATCACTTCGCCGACAAATATGAATCTCGGGCGAGAAACAATCTGAAAAGAGAATTACAAGCATTATGAAAAAACTGGGCATCATCGGAGGCATTGGCCCCGAATCCACCATTGAGTACTACCGACTGATCATTCGTAATTACCAACGGAAGCTAAACACCAAGGAATATCCCGAAATGCTCATTCATTCGATCAACATGACCGGCATGCTTCGACATGTCTTTGCGGAAGAACTTGATCAACTGGTCGCCCTATTGGTCGAAAAAGTAAACGTTTTGGAAAAGGCAGGTGCCGATTTCGCAGTACTGGCTTCCAATACTCCGCACCTGGTGTTCGAACAATTGAACAAGATCGTGAACTTACCCATGATCAGTATCGTAGATGCCACCTGCCAGGTAATTGCCCAAAAGGGACAAACAAAACTGGCCCTTCTTGGTACCAAGTCCACTATGAGCGAAGGTTTCTACCAAAAGACCGGCGAAAAACATGGCATTGAAATGTTTATCCCAAGCGAGCCGCAACAAGACTATGTCCACGAAAAATACATGGGCGAGTTGGTTTTCAACCGCATTCTGCCCCAAACCAAACAGGAGCTCATGAAAATCATCCGGGAACTTCAGGATCGGCACGGTGTTCAGGGCGTTATCCTCGGCGGTACCGAATTACCGCTCATCCTGCAGCAAAGTGATTTTGAGGACCTTGTAGTTTATGATACAACGCAGATTCATGTTGGCCGCATTGTTGATGTGATGGTAGAATGAGCTGCACACAATGTCCGGTAGTCCGTGGTTTCAAAACTACGGACTACCCTCCCCCCAAATGTTGATTTTCGCCTTTCCCCCATTTCTGAGGATGTGCTCTGCCATCAACTCACCTACCTTTGCCCCATCATTTACGGACAACTATTCATCAATCAAAAACCACAAAAATGAAGATTTTGAAAGCAGTCTATTTGCTGGCATTCATGGCAGCAGCCTTATCCTCCTTTACGAATTGCGAAAAGGAAAACGATATTGTTGATATTCCTGAAGACATTCAGATCCAGATTCTCCAAGACGATGTACTAGGTGATTACATCGCCGATGAAGCGGGACTGACCCTGTACTATTTCTCAAAAGACGTCGATGGCACTTCCGTTTGCGCCGGAGCTTGCGAGACCAATTGGCCCATCTATTATCGGGAAAACTTAGTGGCCGGAGCCGGCTTAAAGCAATCCGGGATCGGCGTCATAACCAGAGCAGACGGCTCCAAACAAAACACTTACAAGGGCTGGCCACTCTATTATTTCGTGGGTGACAACCAAGCGGGTGATACCAACGGCGAAGCCGTCGGTGGCAATTGGTTTGTTGCAAAAGCCGATTACGATGTCATGATCGGGGAAAGACAAATCGACGGTCAAAATGAAAAATACCTGGTAGACGACAAAGGCAATACGCTGTATCTGTTCACAGCCGATAAGCCCAATGAAAGTGCCTGTAGTGGCGGGTGTCTGACCGCATGGCCTTCTTTTTCAACCGAAGTCACCGTCGCCCCATCTACCATTGACGTCCAAAAATTCGGGGTCATCAACGGTACCGACGGCAACCCGCAAATTACTTTCGCTTCGCAACCACTTTATTACTACAATCAGGATGCGGCCAGAGGCGCTGTCAATGGTCAGGGTGCCGGAAATAGCTGGTTTGTGTTGACGGAGTCGGATATTACGAATTAGGAGTTTCGGGTTTGAGTTGTTCGAATTGTTTGAACTGTTCGAACAACTCAAACTTCGAACAATTCAAACTTCAAACAACTCAAACAACTCAAACAACTCGAACTAGGAAATCCAAACAAGAAAGGGGGGAAGTTCTCTTCCACTTCCCAACCCTTCAAATAACAGAATATATGAAACTTATATCATTATCATTCATTTCGGAGCGATTCGACCGGATTAACGATAGCAGCCCGCAATCCCTGTAGGCCAACGGTCGCCAGGGCAAAAATAGTCACCACCGCTGCCGCTCCGGCAAAGAACCACCATTGCAGATCGATGTGATATTCAAATTTACCCAACCACAATTGCATCAAATACCAAGAGAACGGAATAGCGACCATCAGTCCCAAAACAACCAGTTTTAGAAAGCCGGTCGAAAGCAATCTGACAATGTTCGTAACCGATGCGCCGAGTACTTTGCGAATTCCAATTTCTTTGGTTCTCCTTTCGGCGACAAAAGTGGCCAGTCCCAGCAAACCTAGGCAAGAAAGAAAAATCGACAACCAGGCAAAGTAACTGGCTAAGGTCCCCGTTAACTCTTCTGCTTTATACTGCTGATTATAAGCCTCATCCAAAAATTGGTACGCCAACGTTTCTCCCGGTAGCACCTCGGCAAAGGTGGCTTGCAAACCCTGAATCGCCTCTTCTGCCTGGCCTGGTTTGGTATGGATATAAAGGGAGTTATTGGGCCATAAGTTCAGAGAGAATAACATGGGCGGAATGGCACTGTAAAGCGACGTAATGTGAAAGTCCTTCACGACACCCAAAATTTTCCGATCGGTCCCCCAAAAGTTCAGCATCTGTCCTTCCAGCGGTGCTTTCAATCCCATCACTTCAACCGCGGATTCATTTAAAAGGATACCGGATGAATCCGAACGCATATTTTCTTTAAAATCGCGGCCGGATATTAGAGGGATGCTAAAAGCATCGAGAAAGTTGTGTTCGGCCATTAAAATGTTGAAATGAATATGGCCTTCCTCCTCCAATTTACCTTCCCAATGCACACCAGTTGTTTTCAAATCGACATCCAATGGATTCCCATTAACGGAGGTTACCGAAGCGATGCCTTCCTTCTCCAACAATTCGGCTTTTAATACATTGTACTTCTGAATGGCCTCTTTTTCGAGTTCGACGAATAGTACCTGGCTTCGATCGAGCCCCAGGTTCTTGTTTCGAATGTAGTTGGTCTGTTGCTGCACAACGGTGGCTCCTACCATGAGCAGCATAGCCAGGACAAACTGGGCAATGACCAACCCTTGTCGGAGACTGACTTTCCGGCCCGATCCACCTTGCCCGCTTTGGAAAACCTGACGAATCCGAAAAGAAGACAAAACAAAGGCCGGATAGGCTCCTGCCAGTGCAGTTGTAAAAAGGATCAACCCGGTGATCACAAGCCAAAAAACCGGAAGATGATAAGGTAGAAAGAGGGTTTTCTCTGTCCATCCACAAACCGATGGCAACAACAATTCCGCTAAGAGTATGGCTCCCGCCGTAGCGATCAAGATGACCATACCCGCTTCCGTCATAAACTGTGAGATCAAGGCGGACTTCCGGGCTCCAACAGTTTTGCGAACCCCAACCTCCTTCGCCCGGGTAGAAGAGCGGGCGGTAGCCATATTTACGAAATTAATGCAAGCGATCACCAATAAAAATAAAGCGGCAAACAAAAACAATCGGACGTATTCGATCCTTCCGCCAATAACCTGGCCGGCATTGTCAAACCTTGCATAGAGGTATTCTTGCTTCATGGGATGAGCAATCACAAATTCTCCCTCATCATAGGCATCACTATTGATGTATATTTTGGATATTTTCTCTTCTACTGCTCGCTGGTCGGCTCCTTCCTGCAACAGTGGATAAACCCGAAATGAATGATTCCCCCAGATGGAGGCCAATTCCTCCGCTCTTTTTTCTAAGTTCGTCACCATATCAAACTGCAGGGTAGAGTGTTTTGGTATGTCTCGCATCACTGCTTCCACTTCCAATTCAGCGCCTTCTTCCATCCGTATGACATTACCTATTGCCTTATCTCGCCAATAGGTCCCAAACAATCGTTCTGCCAGGCTCTCGCTGACGACTACTGAATTCGGATTCTCTTCTGCCTCCAGCGAGTTACCGGCAATCAACGGGAAGGAGAATACGTCAAACAACTCCGAGTTCGCTTCTACGCTGGATACCTTGAAAGTCCGGTCTTCCTGTTGAATCGTCGCCTCAAAATTCTCGCTTATGATGGCGACCGCCTCTACTTCCGGAATCCGTTCTACAACCGCTTTTGCCAAAGGATACGAAACTGTTTCATAGGGATCGATGTTATTATTAGCATCAAAAAAAGCCATATAAAGCCGATTGATGCGGGGTAATTTTTCGTGGAATCGATCGTATTTCACTTCATCCCAAACCCACAATATCATAAGCAATGCAATGGCTAGACTAATCGCCAGGCCACCAATGTTGATGAGTGAATAAAGAGGGCTCTTCCACAATGTACGCATGGTCACTCGTAGATAATTTTGCCACATGATAAGTTGTTTTATTCGTTTCTTAAACTGTTGATCGGATTAGTCAGTGCTGCTCGGACACTTTGCAAACTGACGGTCAAAAAAGCTATGATGATGATCGAAAGTCCAGCTACGGCAAATACCCACCATTCCAAATCAATTCGGTAGGCAAAATTATGTAGCCATCGATTCACAAAATACCAGGCCAGCGGAGCCGCAAAAACAAAGGAAATCATCACCAATTTCAAAAAATCTTTCGATAGAAGCTTCACCAATCCCGCTACAGAGGCACCCAGCACTTTGCGAATCCCAATTTCCTTAGTCCGTTGTAAAGCGGCGTGTGTTGCCAGTCCCCATAGCCCTATGCAGGAAATGAGAATGGCCAATGCGGCAAAGACTTTGAAAAACCCAAACAGCTTGCTTTCACTTTCATAGAAAGTGTTGATTTGCTCATCGAGGAATTCATAATCGTAGATCTCCTTCGGGAAGATGTCTTCCCAAGCGGCCCGAATCGCGGAAAGGGTCGTAGCCACTTCGGTGTTTGCTTCCAACTTGATGCACGCCTTATGATAAAACCTGGAATACTGAAACATCATAATGGGCACCGGTTCTTCCCGTAGTGAATGCGTAACGAAATTCTCGACTACGCCCACTATTTCCGGTTGCCAACCATTCCATCCGATCTTAAACCTACGATCGAGTGCCTCCTCTGCCGTTCCAAGTCCCAACTCCTCTATCAATTTTTGGTTGACTACTACTTTGGGGAATCTTTGGTCGCGAGCCAGCGAACGAGAGATCGCACTGGTATCCGTGATATCGTAATACCGGCCGGCCTTCAACTCAAAATCAAAAAAGTCCGGATAACGCTCGTCTCCAAAGATGAGGCTTACACTTTTCCGGTCTTTGCTCTCCAGATTGGTCAGGTGCATATCGGTGCCGTTGTGGTCCAATTCACTCGGTACGGAACTGGCAAAGGTGAGGCCCTTGACTCCCTGAATTTGCTGGATCCGCTCGTCCAACAGGCCCGCCTTTTTCCGATCCGGCAAATCCACCAGAAGAACGTTCTCTTTATCAAACCCCAAATTCTTGTAGTAGAAGAGTTTCATTTGTTGGGAGATCAATAATACGGCGATTACCAAAGCGCCGGATAATGTAAACTGGGTAGTGACCAGTATTTTTCGTAGTAAGGAAGAACGATTATCGGTCGTGTGACTCCCACTCTTCAGGGTGACGGCAGGCTGGAATCTTGCTGTCAGCCAGGCTGGGTAGATGCCGGTCATTAAAGCGGTCAAAACCAGTCCTATTGCAAACCCGAGAAGGACTAAAGGATGATAGAAAACCGCTAATGAAATGGTTTTTCCCAACATGGCATTGATGGCGGGCAAGGCAAACTGCACCAGGCACACCGCCAGTGGAGCGGCGATTAGTATTAGGACGAGGGCCTCGGCAATGAATTGCGTGATCAACTCTTTTCGACCGGCACCAATGGCTTTCCGAACCCCCACCTCCTTTGATCGTGCAAGGGACTGTGCCGTAGAAAGGTTCACAAAATTGATGCAGGCCAGAATCAATACAATGCCGCCAATAATTCCGAAAAACCAGAGCCAATAGGGGCTCATTGCCTTCACCCACTCCTCGCCATCACTGTATTCTGGTTCAAAGTGAATTTTGCGGAGTGGCTGAACGATGACACCTGCCTTCTCAGGATCTTCCGGATCGGTGTTTAGGTTTTGATCGTAAATTGCTTGCAAAGGTGCTTTCAGGGTTTTAGGATCGGCACCTTCCGCCAAAACGACATAAGTAGAAGCCCCAAAAGTCATCCCCCAAGTATTGTTGGGTTTAAAACCAAGATAATCTTCATTGACCAGGTAGGAGATCAACATGGAAGCCGGCAAGTGGGTATTATTGGGCAGATCCTTGATGACTCCCGCGACCGTGACGCTTCGCTCATTGTCGTAGAGGAAAGTCTTGCCAATTGGGTTTTCCCTACCATAAAACTTCCTGGCGGTTGACTCGGTCAACAAAGCATGCCAGGGTTTCCGGAGGGCTTCGTAAGCATTCCCTTCGACGACCTCAAAATCAAATACATCCAATATGGAAGCTTCCGCCCATAGTATTTTTTCCTGCTTAAAGCGTTTTTGTGGATTAATCTCTACCACCGTTGGCCACTGGGGCATCACACTGGCCACCTCCTCGATCGCTGGCAACCCTTCCCGAATGGCATCCGCCAATGGTGCAGGTGCTCCGTAGTCCAACTCCAATTCGCCGTTGGGCATCGTCCAAACCTGATTCATTCGATAAATCCGGTCGGCCTTTTCGTGGTAACCGTCAAAACTCAATTCATGGTGAATAAACAAACCAATGACCAGGCAAACGCCAATTCCTAACGTCAGGCCCAGAATATGTGATAAGGTGTGCAATTTCTGCCGCATCAAGCGACGAAAGATGTAATTGAAATTAGGCAGCATCATGGCTCAATAGGTTCTTTATACTACCATTTCCCAAATCTATGCCAAGTGACAGGAGTCAACTATAACAACCTGATTATAAGACCTAATTCCATCAACCAGGGGTACAGATGTGTTCATTTTCGAACATAAATTGTTCAGTTCTGTACGCTTTGTCCAACTTTGCCAACAATTGGTCATACAAACTTGACAGAGTCTTCCTGCATACATTATATTGCAAGTCCTGATCACATCAAAATCGTCCTTATGAAGGTTTTTCTGCCTCTGATCATTTATTCCCTTTCGCATATAGCTCTGTTCGGACAACTGGCTTTTGAAAAAAGAATGGAATTCGAATTGAAAGATGGATACACGCAAGAACAGGTCTTTGGATTTGGAAAAACGGGTTTTATGGTACGTTCCCGTGACGAACAACAAACCAGTCAGCTATCCTTTTGGAGGTACGAGTTGTTCGACTCGGAAATGCAATCCGTAGGAGAAACCAAAACAGCTCTTCCTAAAAAGTATCGCGTAAGAAAGTCCGCAACGTCCGAAAACCATCTTCACACCCTATTTACCAATGGTAAAGGTAATTTTTCAATCGCCAGTATGGCAATACCGAGTCTGAAAGAGGTAAGAACGGAGGGGGCAATTCCCAAAAAAGCTGAAATTGGAGTGATGAAGGTGCTGGATGACCAGCTGTACATAGCCCTCTCCGTCAACGCGGTACCTTTTCTCATGATCGCGAATTGGCAAACCGGTCAAACCCGGATGGTCCCCATTCGGATTCCGTACTACGGACCGAAGAAAACACGATTACAGCACTTTCAAATCATGGAAAATTTGGGGCAAGTGCTTCTTTTCGTACAGGCCAAAAAGGAAAAAAGGAAAAGCGACACCTACGTCCTTGCACTGGATAGATCGGGACAAGAGTTGGAAAACTACAATCTCACCAGATTTGTAGATCAAAACCTCATCAGTATTTCTGCCTCTTGGCTGGGAAGGGGTGAATGGATCTTTACCGGCACCTATTCAACTCGCTACACCCATCAATCTGAGGGCCTTTTCTTCTGTCAGGTCGAAAACCAGCAGATTGAAGCCCTACAATTTTACAATTTCCTGGATGACCTGGAAGACTTTCTCGATTACCTACCGGAAAAACAGAAAAACAAAATTGTAAATAAAAAAACGCGTAGATCGGAAAAGGGAAAAACCTACAATCCTCCCTACCACCTTGCCGGCCACGACCTCATACCGGTGTCCGATGGCTACCTCTTTCTTGGCGAAGCTTTCTTTGCTACCTACGAATCCGAGACCTGCCCGGATGGCAGCACGACCGAAGTTTTTGACGGCTACCAATACACTCATGCCGTATTGGCAAAATTCGATGCATTGGGGGGCTTGGAATGGGATCAGACATTTGAGATGTGGCCTGCCCATAAACCTCATTTCGTCAAACAGTTCATAACGATGACCACAGCCCCGGAACAATCCATCGATTTGGTATTTGCCAATGGTAATGAGGTTATTTCAAAATCCATTCAATACGACGGGACCATCCTCAAAGATGCTTCTTCCAATGAAATGCTGATGATCTTTGATGACGACCAGCCCAAAAGCACTTTCAGTAATTTGGATCACTGGTACGATGAATATTTCATTGCCTACGGCAGGCAAAAAGTCAAGAATGTCGTCGATGACCTTGAAAAGCGCAAGCGGAAGGTCTATTTCATTAGCAAGCTTAAGCCCAACTAGTTGGGTGGTTCCGGGTTCGAACTGTTCGGGGTTTGTGACTGAATGTTCAAATGGTTTTGTACCTTTAAATGCAAACCAATGCTCCCCGATGATTAAACAAGTTTCTCGAAGTGTTTACCAGATTCCCCTCGGTGCTGTCAATACATATGTAATTAAGGAAGGCGATGGGCTGACCCTCATCGATACCGGTTACGCCAAACAAAGCGATAAGATCTTCCGGGCATTGGCCAAGATTGATCACGCACCGGGTGATATTAAACGCATCATTTTGACGCATTCGCACCCCGATCACGCCGGCAGCTTGGCCGAACTCAAACGGCTGACCGGTGCGCCAGCCATGGCACATGCAGAAGACGCCGCCTTAATCCGAAACGGAGTGGCCGGCCGACTACCTTTCATTGTCACGAAGGGCTTTGTCAATTGGATCGTTTTCAACCTCTTTATCAAGAATGTCGCCAATGAAATAGAAGCATGTGCCGTAGAAGAAGAACTGGAAGATGGAGTGTTGCTTCCCATTTCGGGAGGCATGCAGGTCATTCACACCCCGGGGCATTCGTCCGGACATATCGCCCTGTTGCTGCCCGAAGAAGATCTGCTGATCGCCGGCGACCTTTGTGCAAATATGAGTGGGCTTGGGCTTTCAACGGTCAATGAAAATGCAAAAGTCGCCCGAGATTCCATCCTGAAGGCCTGTCGGAATGATTTTCAAAAAGCCGTTTTTGGTCACGGCAAACCCATTCTTAAGAATGCCAGCAAGATCATGCGCATGAAATTCAAAGCGATGAAGATGAATTGACAATTTCATCAGCGAAAGCGAAATCCTTAATCATGAGAAAAGAAGTTTCTGATCTCATAATCAAGGATCTGCTCTCATAGGCTCCGATATCACTTGCTCACCAACGATTTATCTTTGCCTTCGACCAATAGCTTAGCCAAATGCTGCAACATCGCATACCCCGTATCGGCATTGGTAAACACGACGTATCCCATTTTTAAGTCTTGGTATACTTCAAACTCGCACTGAAAATCTCCATTATTACCACCATGACCAAATACGGGACCATACGGAGATTCCCTAACGGCAATACCCAACCCCATTCCCCTTGCATAAGCTCTCTCCTCTTCCCCTTCATCCAAAGGAGCTTCGTTGTACATCTCAAGGAAAGTTTTGTAAGTCTCCGGCTTTAGCCCTCTCCGCTCAAGCAAGCCAATGGCAAAACGGGTAAATGCCTTTGACTCCGTAAACATACTCCACGCCATCCCCGCTTCAGATGGCCAAAAATGAATGGAGGGCACGGCATTGTAATGACCGGAGACCGCTGTTTTTTTCAAAGTTTCATTCTCCGAAAAATGGATGTTGTATAAACGCATCGGCTTAATGACTTCTTCCGCTACCACTTGCTCAATGTTCTTTCCGGTAATCTTGGCAACCACCCGTTTCAAATATTCGAAACCTTCTCCGGAATAGCCGAATTTAGTCCCTGGTTCCGCAATCATCTCAACCCCCCAATTGGGCAGACCGCTCTCGTGCTTTAAAACATGACGTCCCGTCATTTTCTTGTAGTAATCATATTTTTCCAATGCTTCAAATGGCAGATACTCATACAAAGGCTTATCTAGATCGATGACCCCTTTTTCCACCAGTCGATTGACCGTGTAAGCAAAAACGGGTTTGGTAACGGAGGCGGCTTCAAACAATGAATGTTCTTTGACTGTTTCACGACTCACATTATTTTGTACCCCGTACGTCTTATGATAGCACAACTTGCCGTCCTTTATCAAGGCCAGGGAGACCCCCGGAATGGCATAATGTTTTTGGTAAGTACGGATGAATTGATCCAGATGGGCTGCCTTTTCTTCATCGAAATCGTGCAAAAGTCCCTTTTCCGGAATCAAGTCCGGATCGGCAACACGCGTGATGACGACGGATGGTGAGGGAACAGCTAATCCTTCTGCAACGGAGACTTCGACTGGCGTCTCCATCGCTACCCTATAGATACTCCTTTCAAGAAACACCAATTCATCCGGTACCGAAAGATGATACTTGCCCGGGAAAATAGAAATCGAGAAATGACCGCTGGAATCCACCGGAGTTTCCAGGCAGGTCTTGTTCTTGTTGTCAGCCGTAAACCGGACCGTTGGCGGGAGTTTTTCCTCCCCTTCTGCCGCCCAACGTACCTGTCCTTCAATGGTATACAGCGTAGCCTCTTCCGGTACAAAAACCAAGTCGCCCAATATCTTCGAATTCGCATGTTTCATACCCTGCCCTCGACCCCAGTTGATGTATTTCGTTCCTTGATCCGTATCCTTATCCAGGATGAGATAATCAAATCCGATGGTATGGCCGGGTTTTACGTGATCCCCCAAATCAATGCGCCACTCATAAATGGTCTTTTTCCCCTTTCGATTGATCTTTAGTTCGACATTTTCCCACGATGCTTGCTGCAAGTCCTCAAACCACGGCATGTCTTTTTGATGGACGATCTTTTGGGTATCCAAATTGATCTCGTAAGCCGTTACACCGGTAGCATTTAGGTCGTGATCGGCATCGAGATACAATACCTGTCCGTCGTGAAGGTTCCACAGCGGTTTTTCAGGATTTCGCACAAAGTCATCGTCAATCAGTTCCAGGGCAATGTACAACGACTGAGTTTTCGTATTGTACCCGGCTCTCATTTCTGCGTAGTTATCGATCTCCAAACCAGTCTTCGGTGCGTTTGCATAAAAATCAAACGGCACCCTTTGGATGTGAACTGGCCAATCGGAAAGGTCGCCATCAATGGTCACCGGTTCCATGGCATAGGCATAACAAATAGAACCGCTGTGGGCGTAGGACAATTGACAGGACCAAACGATCAAAAATGTCAATAATGTGGACCAGGGGCATGTTTGTCCCATCCGGTTAAAACAGGTTTTCTTCAATAACATAACAGGTGATTTCGTTAAGAATGTGATATCTAACTGACCCCTGAATGATTAAAAAGTTGGAAAACGCCTTTGCTATTGCACCATTTGGATACCTTCTGCGTCGACCCACTTCGCCATGACTCCCCAACCGCCAAAATTTTCGGCAACGGCAAACAGGACTTCATTACGACCCTTTTTCAAGTTGAGAAAAACACTTTCAAAGTATCCCACCGTTCCCAAGTAGCGATAGTCTCTCGAACGAAAAACCCGCTGTCCCTGGTACAAAGCAGTTCCATTGAGGTAGATTCGGGCACGGTCGCTGTAACTAAACTTCAGTTCTTTGACCTGGTCTCGATCCGATTCAATGACAACTTTCGCTAAAACGACATTGGCATCTCCTTTTTTCGCTGCCACTTTAGCCAGATTGGCAATGCCCGTATAGTCACTCTTCAGGTTTTGCCATTTCAATGCACCTTGTAAGTCTGATGGCAAGGTTGGAGAATCCGTGAGTTTATTGACGGGAAAGGCCTCCGATACCGACCAGGTGGCAATGGTCCCCGGAGCCATTTTTGGTTTTTCTTTCGCCGGACTTTTGAATGTATATGTGTCCAGGGGAGTGACCTTAAAATTAGCGAAGTGACAAGTCGTCGATCCGTAAACTCCCAGATAACCTCTTTTTTCATCCCGCTTTAAGTCATAAACATGCAAGATCGGATGCTCCATGTCGTCCACGAATATTTCCATCTGATCGCCAAAAACGGCCAATCGTACGTGCATCCACTCATCGGGCTTGAAGGCAATCGCCGTACTGTGATTCTCGCCGTGGTATAACTGCCATCCCGCCAGACCATTAAAAACTGGTGTGTACTGAGTAGCATCGGGATTTCCCGACTGGTGCATACGGATGTAAAATTCCTCACAATTTCCATCGTCTTGCATTCTGAATTTGACACCGACAAATCCCCGTTTTGGACTGACAACCAAATCGTAGTCGATGATGCCGTTTTCAAATGGAACATCTGCTAATTTTGCAGTTCCACCTTCCTTGAACAAAAGACTTTCTTTGCCATCGTATTGGATCAATTCGTAATCGCCTTGAATGGTCCACTCTTTAGAAGTAAAGGGATAAGTTTTTTCTGTAGCCTGTGCATACAATGCATTCAACCCCAGAAAAACACAGATAAAAATCAAAACGTCAATGGTCTTATTCATAATAAACAGCTTATTGATTGTAGATTAAATGATGGATGATCTCCAGTTCTTTATCTTTACCCGCATTTAATTCTGCAGGACTGTATACTACCTTATGATGCGGGTGAAAACCCTGAGTAAAACTTAATTCACAGGCACTTTCAAATATTTTGTACGAAACGCTAATGTCTATACCGGAATGCGGCAGCCGGAAGTTAAAGGCATCTCCGACCGTCTTGGTTGCCTGTCCTGTTTCCTGACCAACTACCACCCCAATGTCATTACATTTGAAGTTTCCCACAAACATGTGGCCGCTTGAAAAAGTCTTCTTGCTCGTCATAAGAAAGGTTTTTCCGCGAAAGGGAAAATCCACGGGAGCGGGAACAACCGGCACCGTATCGGGATACAGGATCAGTGCTCCGTCTGCTCCATTTGTTACCAAATCGTACAGCGGATGCCCTTGCCTTTGGCTTCGATACCATTCCTTGATCGTCCGACTCGTCTTAACGTACATTTTACCATCCAAATAGGGTTTATTTGATAAATAAGCATATAGCGCATCGCCAATGCGCGAAGTACCGCCCCCATTCTGGCGCATATCGATTACCAAGTATTGGATCGATCGCTCTTTCAACTCCCGGAAAACTTCCCTGACAAAGAGGTCAAATCGTTCTGCCTCCCCCATAAAATTAATGGTCAACAATCCTACCTTTTCTTCGAACAGATACTGAAAAGTATAGGGCGGAGTCATTGCTACGGAACCTTTTGCAGAACGCTTCCAAGCATTCCATTCCATAGCGGAAAGGCCGGGCATCTCCAATGTGAATCGCTGACCATTCGGTAGCTCATAAGCCAAAGCCCAACTCCGATAATCGCCGAAAGCTTTCCAAAAATACGCTCTGAACAAACGGGCGTGTGCATTGTCCAGAAGGTGTGCTCGCTTGGCATAATACTGTTGAAATCGTTCAATAATGTCAGTGGCATCGATGCCGTTGACCGACAATAGTTTACTCCCAATCAAATCAGGATGCTGGTCGTTATAGATTGCCTTTAGGTACCACCAATCTTCCCGAAAATCAATTTCTACCGGCAGTACGGTATTGCCGTGTCCTAGGGAAGCTTCATACCATTGTTCGACCAATCTCATGGAGGGAAAGGTGTGTCCATCCTTGAAGCAGGTGGAATACCGTGCAACGCAATTGTAAAAAGCAGCAATCGAAATGGGCCCCTTTACCTCGCCGCGAATCGAATCAAACAACGCAACTTCTTGCTGCTCTGTGATGGCAAAAAACCGATGCGGATGGATCTCCTCGATCTTATTACGTAAATAAGATAAATCTTCTAAAGCCTCCCTTTTGGACAGATCCTTACCTGGATCCAAACAGGAATTTCCAAAAAATAAGGCCAGGAACACGAACAAAGATATTTTTACCGCCTCCATGACCTTGTTATTTTTAATTCATTAGCATACGGATAACCGGATAAATCAAAAAAAGTATGGGCTATCGGCAGGGAAATCGGTTTTACCAAAAGCCCGAAAGCAGAAGTGATCTTCATTGTGAGTAGGTTGTTAGGATGCTGACGATGAAATAGTACAATCGATACCAAATTTCTCAAATGGTTGTTACCTTTATCTGAGAAGTTATTTAAAAAAACGCTCCTCAAAACTGCAGTCAAACCATCAATTTTAGAAATTATTGACCGGCCTTTTAGCGTTCAAGTTCCGGTCATTTCTTCAAAACACTGATCATGGAAGCTTCTGACAACCGCTTTTTGACTCTTTGCAAACAAAGGATTGAAGCCGGCATATTTCCGGAAAAGCAAGGTGCACCTCTCAAACAGCGCGACTTGGAATACCTCGCTGAATTGATCGAAAACAAATCCGGCATCAGAATTAGTTTGTCTACCATGAAACGTCTCTGGAAGGACGACTACCATCAGTCACCGCACCCATCCACCTTGAATGCACTTGTTTCTTTGATCGATTACGAAGACTGGCATAGTTTTAAAAGCGAGGTGTTGTGTCAGGAACAAAAATCGATCACCTCATCCAATATCAAAAATCTGAAGTGGTTATATTGGCCGGTCGCCATCGTCGCCGGAACAGCCTTGATGATCTTAATTTTTTCGGCGGGCTCAGTGTCATCTGAAGCTCCCGGCACAGCTGCTGGGACATCCGTTAAAATTCCTGAGCACATCAAATTCTCCGCCAATAAGACAGTAACGTCCGGTCTACCGAATTCCGTAATTTTCCATTATGATCTGACGGAATGCGTAGCCGATAGCTTCTTCCTCCAAAAATCATGGAATCCGGCCAATAAGATCAGGATCGACCCGAAGCGCCACTATTTTTCAGAAATATATTATACCCCGGGATTCCATTGGGCGCGAATTATCGCCAACGAACGGATCATTCAATGGGCCCCGGTCCACATCCTATCGGATGGCTGGTTTGCCGTTACAAAGTACAATCGCTTCGACAAAATCCCAACTTACCTGGACCAAAACGACCTTCTCCAGAACGGCAGTCTGAGCATTAGCGAAGAAAATTTCAGGCGTTCCAAAGTCGATATCGACCGGGTATTTCAAATGAGAATTTACAATGTTCGTGAATTTGGAGGGATTGATGCCCACAATTTCATTTTCGAAACAAGGGCCCGTTGCGACAGTACCCGCAATCTTGCGTGTCCATTCATTGACTTCATGTTCCTCACTGAAAACGGAGTCTTCTACATCGATCTCATGACCAAAGGTTGTATCAGTAAGGCAGAGTTGAAATTTGGAGAAACAAATATATACGGCCGCAACAGCGACCTCTCCGCCATGGGAACCAATGTCTACCAATGGCAAACCCTGGAGTGGACAACCGAGCAAAAACAAGTAGCCATTAAGCTCAACGGCAATCAGGTACTAGAATCTTCCTTCAAAAATGATTTCGGAAAAATTGTCGGCTTCATCTACTCCTTCACCGGTCCGGGATCGATCGACTATTTCAGACTGAAGAACCTGGAAGGAGCAATCGTCTATTCGGACGAATTTGAAAAGGAGCAATTATAAACGGCTACAAACGAAAGTAAACAATTAAAAACAGCATGGATGTGGACCTCAGAATAAATTGCGGTTCCAGGCGGCACCTCCAAAATTAGATAAAAGGGGATGTTTACCCTGATCGCGAATTGCCATTTATTTATTTTTGCAACCTATGAGTCGGACTTCCAACCCACAAATTGAACTGGCCTACGATTACATCTGCCAAACCAATAAGAATATATTTCTGACGGGCAAAGCGGGTACAGGAAAAACAACTTTCCTCAAGCGGGTACATGCCAATGTTCCCAAACGGGTAGCCGTGGTCGCTCCGACCGGTATTGCTGCCATTAATGCAGGCGGGGTTACCATCCATTCCCTATTCCAATTACCCTTTGGCACTCTGGTACCGGGCTACCTTAAAGAACAATTGCGCCAACGGCGTTTCTCCAGGCAAAAGATCAAACTAATCCGAAGTCTGGATCTGCTGATCATTGACGAAATCAGTATGGTCCGAGCCGATGTGCTGGATGCTATTGATGAAGTACTCCGTCGGTATCGGGACTACAGCCGTCCGTTTGGCGGATTGCAATTGCTTATGATCGGAGATTTACATCAGCTGCCTCCGGTGGTCAAACAGGAAGAATGGGAGCAATTGCATCTTCATTATGAAACGCCTTATTTCTTTGGCAGCAAAGCCTTAAAGAAGACCGATGCCGTAACCATTGAATTGACCCATATCTACCGGCAGTCGGACAGTCAATTCATCGATTTGCTCAACCGGGTCCGCGGCAACCACCTCGATGAAGCCACCATGCAATTGCTGAACAGCCGCTTCCAGCCGGAATTTCAACCCGCGGAAGACGAAGGTTACATCACGCTCAGTTCGCACAATGCTACCGCCCAGCAAATCAACGCCGAAAAACTGGATAAAATTCCTGGATCTATCCATCAATTTACCGCGGAGATCGAAGGCAGCTTTCCGGCCCATGCCTATCCCACCGAACCGACACTTTCCTTTAAAGTAGATGCCCAGGTCATGTTTGTCAAAAACGACCTCCAAACGGAACGCCGATATTACAACGGGAAAATAGGGCGTATTACAAAAATCGGCAAAGACAAGATCCATGTCCAGTGCCCTGATGACGAGGATGTGATTAAAGTCGAAATTGCGGAATGGCGCAACATCAAGTACAAATTAGACGAAAAGACGAAAGAAGTAACGGAAGAAATTCTGGGCACTTTTCAACAATACCCCCTAAAGTTGGCCTGGGCCATCACCATTCACAAAAGTCAGGGCCTCACCTTCGAGCGGGTCATCATCGATGCGGCCTCTGCTTTCGCTCACGGTCAAGTCTACGTAGCCCTCAGTCGGTGTAAATCATTTGAAGGCATCGTTTTGCGAACCCAGATCAAGCCCACCAGTGTAAAAACCGACCGAGTCGTTAAAAATTTCACCAAAGAAGCACAACAAAAACAACCCAATTCGGAACAATTGTTCCAAGCCAAAAGAGAATACCAACAGGGCTTACTTTTCCAACTGTTCTCATTCAAAAGAGCGGAAAGATACCTGGCCGATCTGGAGCGCATCCTGCTCGAACAAGAATCTGCTTTTCAGGGCAATCCCATAGATCACTTTCGGAACCTGCAACAGGAGATCCAGGAAAAGGTCATATCCCTGGCGCAAAAGTTTGTGCCACATCTCAACAACTACTTTAGGCAACCAGGGCTTCCAGAGCACAACCAAGAGCTAATCGGCCGACTGAAGAAAGCCAGTACCTACTTCTGCCAACAATTGAAAACTGATCTGCTGAAGCAAATCCGAGAATTCACTTTACTGACTGATAACAAAGCAGTCCGACAGAAAGCCAAGGATAAGTTGGACGAAATCCACAAAGAATTGTTCATCAAAAATGCCTGCTTTGAGTGTTGCCTGGACCGATTTGATGCCCAGTCTTTCATTGAGGCCCGTTCTACTGCCGAATTAGATGTTGAGCAAATCCAAAAGACGACACCTCGTCGTTTTCAACTCCCAAAAAACATTCCTAACCAAGAACTCTACAAACAGCTTTCACAGTGGCGGTCGGACATGGCCGCCGCCGAAGCCACCGAGCGCTATGCCATACTCCCCAATCGCAGTCTCTTCGAAATCGTACAAGTTTTGCCCACCAATCTCACTTCCCTCAAACGCATCAATGGCATCGGCAAACAACGGGCGGAAAAGTATGCAGCGGACCTGATCGAACTCATCAATGACTACTGCATCCAACAAGGGCTACCGACCGACCAATTACAATTTTCATCCAAGGCCACCAAAAAAGAGCCTAAGCCCCCCAAAGTCAACACCAAAGCCATTTCTTATGATCTCTATCGAAATGGTAAAAGCATTTCCGAAATTGCCAAAGAGAGAAACCTCGTTACCGGCACGATTGAATCCCACTTAACTCATTACATTCAGATTGGCGAATTGGACATTTTCGAATTGATCCCGAGAGAGAAGGTCGATATCATTAGTAAAGTCTTGCAAAACAATGACTTTTCGGGTTTCGGAGAAGCAAAAGCAAAACTGGGAGATGCCTGTACCTTTGGCGAGCTTCGGATGGTCAGTAAATATCTAGAACAAAGTACCAAAAACAAACCATCAAACAATGGGTAAAGAAATAGAAAGAAAATTCTTAATCAGGAATACCGCTTGGCAGCAGGATGCAACCAGTGGTACAGTTATCAAACAAGGGTATTTGAACTTTGAAATCGAGCGAACAGTCAGGGTGCGTATCAAGGGAAAAAAGGGCTTCCTCACGATCAAGGGCAAATCCGTCGGCATGAGCAGAGCAGAATTTGAATACGAAATCCCACTCCTTGACGCCGAAGAACTCCTAAAAATGTGCAAAGCACCCATCATTGAAAAGAAGCGCTACATCATTCCAATGGGTAGGCTCAAATGGGAGATCGACATTTTTTCTGGTCAAAACCAAGGGTTAGAACTTGCAGAAATCGAATTGGAAAATGAGACCCAGACCATCGATTTTCCGGAATGGATCGGCAAGGAAATAACCAGTGATAGCAGGTATTACAATTCACAACTTGCCAAACACCCCTTCCAGCAATGGAGTTGACCATCTATCAGGTCGATGCTTTTTCCGACCGTATTTTTGGTGGAAACCCCGCCGCCGTCTGCCCACTCGAAAAATGGATGGATGAACGCCTGATGCTGCAAATAGCCGAAGAAAACAACTTATCGGAAACGGTCTTCTTTGTTGAAAAAGGACATCATTTCGAGATCCGCTGGTTCATGCCGCATGCCGAAATCAACCTATGCGGCCACGCCACGCTAGCCGCAGCTTACATCATTTTTCATTTTCTACGACCGCAGGCAACAAGGGTAGATTTCTTGTCAAAAAGTGGTCCACTCAGTGCCGCCAAAACAGTGGACGACTACATCACCCTTGACTTTCCCTCTTGGCCGCCGAACCCGATCTCCATCCCTCCTTCCGTTCTGCACGCCTTCCAGCATATACCAACAGAAGCTTTGGCCAGTCGCGACTTGATTCTGCGCTTTGAAAGTGAACAGCAGATCAGGGAAGTACAACCGAACCTGCCTTTGCTTCGACATCTTCCCTATGTTTGCATTGCTGCAACGGCTCCGGGTGAACAGGTGGATTTTGTCTCGAGAGTCTTCGATGCCAATGCTTCCATTCCAGAAGACCCCGTTACTGGCTCCACTCATGCATCCCTCATACCGTATTGGCAAGAAAGGCTCCACAAATCTTCTTTCACCGCTCTCCAATTGTCCAAACGAGGTGGGCTTCTCCTTTGCCGAATCGAGGACAATCGAGTGTTTATCAGTGGAAAGGCCGTGCTTTATCTGCAAGGAGTCCTATATTTGCCCCATTAAGTGTATAAAGCCATCGTTTAATGAACGACCAATCGATCAGTTTGAATAAATTCATCAGCAGCACCGGTATTTGTTCCCGGCGCGAAGCAGATCGTTGGATAGAGGCCGGTCGGGTCAAAATCAATGGCAAGGTAGCCCAGAAAGGCAATCGAGTAGTAGAAAATGATACCGTTACCATCGATGGCAAAAGATTAAAACACAAACCTCAAGCAATATACATTGCGCTCAATAAGCCACCCGGCATTACCTGTACCACGGATCGCAAAGACCCAGCCAACATCATTGATTTTGTGAACCATCCGCAGCGAATATTTCCAATCGGCCGGCTGGATAAAGCTTCCTCCGGCCTAATCCTTCTCACCAATGACGGGGATATTGTCAACAGAATCCTGCGGCGAGAAAATCAACACGAAAAGGAATACATCGTCACCCTGGACAAACCCGTCACCAAACGATTTCTCCAAAGAATGAGTGCAGGCGTCCCCATTCTTGGAACGGTAACCGACCCTTGTGAAATCTGGAAAGAAGGGAAAAATACCGTCCGGATCATCCTTACCCAAGGCCTCAACCGCCAGATCAGACGCATGTGTGAATACCTCGACTACAAAGTGATCACCTTAAAAAGAGTTCGGATCATGAACATCGAATTGAGCAGCCTTAAAGTTGGACAATGGCGCAACTTGAGTCGCAAAGAAATGAACGATCTGAATAAAATGCTGGAACACAGCCACCAATAGCATCCAGTTTGACATCTTTGTTCATAGACAAAATCGGTTGTTATGAAAAAATGCTTGTTAATTTTTGGTATGTTCTTTTTATTACTGAATTGTACTAGTGAAGTCCATGAAAAAACATCCGTTAAAGCCGACCTCACGGAAATTCTCTCAAAAGTCTCTGAAGTCCATCCGACACTTAACCGCAAAGGCGAGTTAATCCTCTATAAGTCTGGCTATTGTGCGAATAATGATTGTGAACAATACTTTCAGTCCACCACAAAACCGACCCATTTTTATACAAGAGAGGATCTTTTCATGAGGAAACTTGACAACCGCTATGTCGAAATCATAGATTTACAAGTCGGCCAATCAGAAAGCTTCATTGAGATTCTGATCAAAAATGGCGATCAGTCAACAACTAAGAGAATTCAGTTTTAACGGAAGATTGTCTAAAGTTTTCAAGTCTTTTGCTTAAACATCAGATTTAAAAGCATACTACCAACAATCAACAAAATCCCCAAGAAGCTGAACGTGGTATAACGCTCATCGAACCAAATGAGTCCAATGATCAATGAGTAAATGACTTCAAGATATTTGATGGGAGCTACCCGACTGGCTAACTCCAACTGGAATGCCCGTGTCATGTAAACCTGGCCGTAATAGCCAAAAACACCAATCCCAAACAACATCAGCCATTCGTATAAATTGGGGTTGCGCCAAAATGGGATCATGGCAAAGCCGGCCAAAACTGCCGCAGAAAACATGAAATAATTGATGATGACCATCGGGTGTTCACGCTGCCCGATCTTTCGAATGACCACATATACCAATCCGCCAAACAGTGCACCGACTATCCCTAAAATCAAATTTAAAGTATCGATTCGAACATCAAATCCCTTCAATAATACGACGCCGATTAAAGCCGCCAAAAACAAACCCCCCTGCACCGCCCGAACCCTTTCGCGCAGTAATAGCACTGCAAATATCGCCGTAAACACCGGTGATAGATATTTCAAGGTAACGGAAGCGCCCATCGGCATTCTTTGCAGTGTGATGAAGAAGAGAGCCATCGAGAGAATCCCAAATAAAGCACGTAGAAACAGCAAACCTTGTCGTTTCCCAATAAACGATTGACCGTGGCGGTGCAAGTGAATAATGCAAAATGAAGAGGTGATCACCGATCGAAAGAAAATGATCTGAAAAACGTGAAAATCAGCCAGTGTTTTAACCAAAAAATGAACGCCAACCATGAAGAAGGTAGCAATGATCATTAACTTCACACCGGTTGAAAACAGTTGCTCTAAGGAAAGATTCTTGTGAATGATGTCTGCTTTTTTTTGTTTGATAGCAACGCTACTTTAAAGTCAACATCTTCCTACAGAATAATGTTCTGCTCTACCTTAAGCACTATATGCATAACTTTAACGAGTCAAACCATCCACTATGAATACCCATCAGGAAACCGTCCGAGATCATTACCATCGTCCCCGCTTATTCGAAAACATCTTGGAGCGGTTGCGTGAATTAGGGATTTCAGAGGACTCTGTTAGCCGCAAAGACATTAGCGCCGTAGACGAATTCCACGTTCGGGGGGCGGAAGTTTCTCTTGAATTGGCGCGCTTGCTTCCCATGCAAGGGGCAAAGGTATTGGATGTGGGATGTGGCATCGGAGGTCCGGCGCGAATGCTCGCCGACGAAATGAATTGTGAAGTGACGGGCATTGACCTGAACCCAGAATTCGTGCGGACGGCCGGCAAACTTTCCGAATTAATCGGCCTACAAGACAAAGTCAATTTCATTACTGGAGACGCCCTGCAATTGCCTTTTGAAGATCAAAGCTTTGAAGTCGTATGGACGCAACACGTCCAAATGAACATCGAGGACAAAACCCGTTTTTATTCCGAGATCAATCGCGTCCTGAACAACGGCGGTACTTTTATCTACTACGATATCTTTAAACTGGGCTCCAAACCCATCGACTACCCCGTCCCGTGGGCAGATACCGATCGTATCAGCTTTCTCTTCCCAGTGACCGATCTAGCGCCCCTGCTTTCCGGTCTCGGATTACAACAAATCCGGACGACCGATCAAACGGCCAAAGGAATCGCCTTTTTCAATCGTCTATTTGAAAGAGTCCGCCAACAAGGGTCACCAAAATTAGGCGTAAACGCACTGATGAAGGGCTCCGCTCCGCAGAAGTTAGGCAACTTATTAGCCGCCCTTAAAGATGGGCGACTCCAACTACAAAGCGGGGTTTACCGAAAGTTCTCCATTTGACGACGTTCAGTAGTGATTTTAGGACAGTCTTCCTAAAAAACGTCAAAAAAGTAGAGAAAAATCAAAAAATATCGAATAATTCTTGCAAATTGCGGTCTCTTTCAACATCCTCCGATCGCATAGTAATTATGCAACATCCAAAACAACCTAGACAGAGAGAGTGAAATCCATTCTCTTGACCAAACCAAGAAAGCCATCTTTTTGAACTAATTACTAAAACAGCTTGGCAATACCGCTCATTAGCGAACCGCCAAAGGGCCCTTTCATCCTCCCTGAAAGAGAACAGTTTCGTTAGTGCAGTATCAGGTTCAAGACAATACCATTTAACTAGATCCATTCTTCCTTAATTAATCATTGAATAACAATTCAATGCAAATCCGCCGTATAAACTCTTCTCAGGAGGTTTATGGGAAGGTCTTTGGTTTGTCAGGTTACTTGTACCGGCATTGTCAGGTCATTTAATTGATCAAAGCATGGAAATTTTTTTTAACTATGACCACAAACGGTTAATGGCCTATGATCGGGCGCGCAATGGCCAAAATCAGATCAAGATTCTCGAAGAGGATGATTTTTTTGCGTTCTCTTTTCCCGAAGTTGGCTATTTCAATTACGCCTTTACGAAGGACAACCAACCCTTTGAGAAAGGAGGAATCGAAAGAATCCAAGCATTTTATAATTCCCGTCAAATCCGCAAACACCGCATCAAAATACCGTTTGACCAGG
Source organism: Saprospiraceae bacterium (assembly GCA_028284395.1). Classification (GTDB taxonomy): domain Bacteria; phylum Bacteroidota; class Bacteroidia; order Chitinophagales; family Saprospiraceae; genus JANQRV01. The sequence continues at coordinate 3,128 of JANQRV010000071.1, read as the reverse complement.
AAGAAAGCCGGGCTTTACTGGAAGATGATTACATCAAAATCGGCACCATTGTAAAGACGTACTTTCCCGTCACAGAAACTTTCGATTGCCCAGATGTTAATACCCCCGAATTTGTGCTGGTTGACGAATCGAATATTGTAACCTTCACCAAAGTTTATCTAGACAGTTTCGAAGCCGTAGGGAGAGACCCCGAACAAGTAGCAGAAAACTTCAGAGGTCTACTGACAATTCCGGGCACCGAACTTTATCTGGTCAGGGACGAGGGGCAAAATGCCGGCATCGTTGTTCTTTACGGACAGGAACACCATTATTTTTTAGCGGGTGGAGCCATCCTCCCAGGATTTCGAAATAAAGACTACCACAAATCTGGTTTGCGCATGAGAATCCGCAAATGCTTACGGGATCAACAACTGGCGGGCATCTACTCCTGGGCAGACAAGGATGGAATCAGTCACCAGAATATGGTTAAGTTAAACATGGTTAAGGATACAGAATTTGACATCTATGAGTTTACAAAATAAGCTCCTACAAAACTTCGAAGTCTACCGCAATAAGTTGGCCATTTGTCACCAAGGTCAAAAAATAACCTACGGTGACCTGGCCGGTAATGCCCTCAAAGTTGCGGCTTTTTTAAATGCGCAGGACGAAACAGCACAGTGCATCGGCATTCAAACCGATGCTCCTGTGCAGCATATCTATGCCCTGGTCGGTATTCTGCTGTCGCGAAATTACTATCTGTCCATCACCCGAGAAAACAGTTATTTTCTTTCTGAGCAAGATCAGTTGTCAATTCGTCACGTGCTGTTTTCCGGTACGACCCCACCCGCCGAAAAGCTAGACGGTGCGACCTATCATTCCCTGGATGACATCCTTTCCTCGTCGCTCCCGGATCCTAACGTTATCTCTCAAAGCACTTTTGATGATACCGCATACTGTAGCGTTTTCAGCACTTCCGGCAGTACCGGCATTCCAAAGTTGGTGGTACATTCCATTCGGCACATTTGGTCGGATTCGCAAAGACAAATTCAGGAAAATGAAATTGGTGAGAACGACCGCATCGACCTGTTGTTCTCCTTTACGTTTAGCGCTTCATTGGCTTGCATCTTTCCCGCGCTGTTGTCTGGCGGCGCCGTCTGCATTTACGACCTCAAGAAAAATGGGATCGCTCGAATACCAGTCTTTTGGAAGGAAAACAGCATCACCTTTTCAACCATCTCGGTCTCTTCTTTCCGGGCCATCTGCCAACTGCATCCGAATCTCAAATACCTCGAACAAATGCGGTTTGTTTGTATTGGTGCCGAGCCCGTCACCTTCGAAGACATCGATCTGTTTCGCCGTACATTTTCGGATCGCGCTGTTTTGCAGGTCGCCTATGCTACTACCGAGGTACGAACTATTTCCGAATACAAATTCTCCAATCAACTGAAGGAAGCCCCGGCTTACATTACCTCGGTTGGACAGGTAGTACAAGGTAAAAGGGTGGAAATTCGGTCTGAATCAGGAGAGCTTTTACCGGTAGGGTCTTCCGGCGAAATCGTCGTAAAAACCGATTGCATTGCCAGGTCTATTAACGGGGCGACTTCTAAACCAATTGACGAAGAGAACGGTGTATTCAAAACCGGAGATCTTGGGTATTTTGACGCGGACGGCTATTTACACTATGTGAGCAGGAAGCACCAAGAAGTGAAGGTCAATGGCGTCAAAATCAATTTGTATTCCATCGAAAAAGAAGCTGAAAAGCATCTGAGTATCGATAAGGCGGTCGCCCTCGTCACCACGACCAAATCGCAACGTCGAAACATCGTCTTATGCATAGAAGCTAAAAGCGAAATAGATCGCGCCGCCATCAGAGACAAATTGAGTCAAAAACTTCCCATATCTCATTTGCCTCATTTCTTTTTCCAAATCGAACAATTTCCATTGACCCATACCGGCAAAACCGACCGAAAAGCATTAGCGGCCATGGTTCAGGAACAGAATTGGTCGCAGCAAGAGGAATCTGGGAAGCAGAGTAAATTGACCCCAACCCAGCAGGAAATCATTCGGATCTGGAATGAAGTATTGAAAACCAACCAGACCGGCCTCGACACGGATTTCTTCAACGATTTGGGAGGAGATTCCCTGAGTGCCATGCTCTGTATCGGAGAAATTGAACGGAGTCTGCAGGTCAAAATCCCGAACTACGCCATTGCCTCCTGTCGAACCCCCTTCTATTTGTCTAAATACATTAAATATCGACTTTATGATGAAGTGATCGCCGTATCGAGGATCAACCTCCCGGAGACCAATCGCAAAAACATCTATTTTCTTGACCTCTACACCAATTATAGTTTTCGGAATTTTCTGACCCCGGAACTGTCCGAACAGTTTAACCTATCTTATATTCACTACGACATCTACAATCATGCCTATGAGGAAGACATCACGGAAAAAATCTTAGGGAGCATGCAAGAAATAGTCTGCGAAGACAAGGAAATAATTCTGGTCGGTTATTGCTTCAGTGCCTATATGGCGTTTCAGTTGGCGACCAGGCTATCCAATGTCTCTTCCGTTGTTATGTTGGATCCACCCAATTATTTCGAATACCGAGGATATGAAAACAGCGGCCGGTTTTCAGCCATCAAGACATTACTCTACAGGATCATTGGTGAAAAGGACTTCTCCTACCCGATCTACTTGCTGAATCGTCAATTAAAGAATTTATTGTCTACCCGATCTACCGCAAACGGCACTACTAAGGATCACTCAACCTTAGACGCAAACTACATCCAGGCCATCAACCACATCCTGGATCATACTGCCACTGCGACCATTCAAACCAATTGTCTATTCATCAAGTCGACCAGGTCCTACCTCAGAAACATCGACCACGGCTACAACTGGGCAAAATACATCGCGGGCAATTTTAAGATGGTCACGCTGCACAGCAACCACGAGGACCTAATTAAGAAAAAGCAGGCTGTAAAAACTACGGAGCAGTTGCTGCTGTTGGGATGAAGCTGTGGCTGCTACTATGGCTGCTATGGCTGCTATGGCTGCTATGGCTGCTATGGCTGCTATGGCTGCTATGGCTGCTATGGCTGCTATGGCTGCTATGGCAACAATAGCAATCCTACATTTTCAGTTCT
>JANQRV010000239.1 GCA_028284395.1 Saprospiraceae bacterium | reverse complement strand
GGAGAAGGCACGACCAGCTCGAAAAACCAACTGCCGTTGCTATCAGTCAGATATTACCCCAACCCCATGTCGAATGGCCAGCAACTGAGGGTCGAAGGTATGGAGCCGGGTGCATATCAATTGCGACTCACCACCATGGCCGGAAGCAAAATTTGGGAAGTACGATCGACCGTCGGTGCTGCCGGGGAGATCCAAAGATATGATTTGCCTCCATTGCCGTCGGGAGCTTATGCATTACAGATCATTTCTGAGCATTTTCTCCCCATCTCCGGCATAATCACCATTCAAAATTATTAAAACACCTAAATGCTATCACTATGAAAAATACCTATTTAACCCTGATTGCCTGTTTGCTCATTTTTTCCGTCCGAGCTCAAAACCTGGGTATCGGCACACCACAACCCGATGAAAAAGTACACATCCGGGGAGCGGACAAACAAATCCTCAAGATCCAATCCGACAACAATGTGAAAACGGGACTGGAATTCGTCAACGGGGCAGGGAGTTTTGGAGCAGACAACTTCCTGGACTGGAGAATCCAGAATGAAGCCGGCAAATTGGACTTTCTTTTTGGCTTCAATAACCAAGCGCCTGCGAATTTCTTCACCCTTGACCCTGGTTCTAAAGAAATCAGTGCTTCAGGCGCGTTTATTCGTTTATTCCAACCTCTCGGATCACCCGTAGGTTCGGAATTACATTTGGGAGCCCCCGGAGGAGGGCTAGGGCTAACTTATTTCCTGGGAGATGGAACCGCGGGAGGTCAAAAGACCAGGTTTAATACATATATTCTAAGAGGAGAAAAGAAGTTCGTGATCGATGGCACTAATACTTCCGGAGTATCATTCACTGCCATTGCAGTGGACGAACTGGGCAATGTAGCTATTGGCAAAAGAACCGCATCAAGCCGGCTAGACGTAGCAGGAAGCGCAAAGGTTGCCGGCAATTTGGATATAACGGGCACTACAAGCCTGGGTAAGGGTATAGAGGTTAAAATGCCGCTCTCTAGCGAAGCTACCAATGATGGCATTACCCTCAACGCTGCCAATAGGAAATGGCGAATGACGGTCGGTGGAGATCAGTCGGCAGGCAGTCCCTTTTTTCATTTATTATACAAAAATCATAACGACCCTGTTTATACGCCATACATGACAATCAATCATGCAAATGGTAACATGGGAGTAGGTACAACTAACCCCAGCTCGAAAATTCATGTACGAGGATCGGCAGGTACGAATAAACACGTAGCATTGATCGAAAACACCAATGCAAATGGAAGTGGTCTTAAGATAAAGATCGATGGGCATCATGGCATGTTTAATCCTGCAGAAGGAAAGTTCATCGATAAGGCCGTCTTACCTGTCTCACCCACCATAGATGCTACGGTCGGTAGTCTCCGCGATTTGATAGATGATGGAAAATTCAATTTTTCAACTACCGGAGATCTGAAGGATGTCTCCGAACGATCATTGAATGAGATCGAACTTCTCACGGAAATTCAGTTAAACGGCCTGATGCGGCCGGCACTTTGTGATGGTTTGAAACTGATCGTAAAAAGCATTATTCCGGAACTAGATCTTGAGAGTGAATTGCCATCAGAAATCAAGGATTTTCCCACGCTTCCGGAACTTGGAGAAATCGTAAATATTGACCTACCAGATTTTCCAAGTGATAACCTTGCTGAAAATGTAGCAACGTTTGATCCACTAAGTTTAGCAATAGGTGTAATCTTTGAAAATGCAATAAATATCCCCCATCCTGCCAATTTGCCCGTATTAAGGATTCCGAAATCCAAGTTCAATATATTTAATGATTCTATTGATGAGTCTAACGGAATTTTTGACGAAATAGGTGACGACCTAAATAAAATGCGTAAATCCGTGAGTTCATTGGAGTCGGAATTAGGAGAATTGGACTTGACAAAGGTAATTACATCAATCACCGGTTGTGAAAATGCACCTTCTTTTGTAGAAACCTATAATTTCGATCTTCAACTGGCAGACAAGCTCGAGAAAACGGCCACCAGTTTGGACCACAACAACCACTTCATCACTTTTGTGGATCAAGCCAATCGGGAGCTGGGAGCCATCAAAGCTCAACACCCTGCTGACTACTTGTTGGACCAAATTAGCACTAATAATTTGTTAGAGTTGGCCAGCATTATCCCAGGGCTAGTGTCTTTTGACGGTGGGGCAGTCTCAAGTGTCATAGACTTGTACGGTTATGTCTATAACTGGACAGAAGAATACAACTCTGTTGGCGTCACCTATGAATCTACATTTGGGGATTATGCTGAGTGGCTGCCCCGCGAAGCGCCTGATGAAGTGATTTCCTACGGAGATATCGTAGGCATCAAATCCGGGGTTATCAGTAAAGACCTGGCTGACGCCGAACAGGTGATGGTGGTATCCAAAGCTCCGATCATTATGGGAAATGCCCCAAATCCAGATAGTATAGCTTATGGCAATAATGTGGCATTTATCGGCCAGGTGCCGGTGAAAGTGATGGGAGCGGTCAGTAGTGGTGATTACATCGTTGCGGATCTGAACCGGGAAGGGTATGCCAAGGCAATTGCCCCCGGCAAAATGACCGCTGAAGACTTCAAATATGCAGTAGGCAGAAGCTGGGACACCAAACCGAATACAGGATTTAAGTTTGTGAATACCCTGGTGGGGATGCACACCAATGGGTGGGTTGCACCAGTGCAGCAAATGCAACGGCAGGTAAAACAACTCGAACAACAACAGACGAGGCAAAATGGAATCCTCTCTCAATTGGCAGAAAGAATTGAAAACCTTGAATCCAATACCAATGAATAAATTAGCTAAAAGATACCTCTCCTCAATTGGTTTTATACTGGCATGTAGTGCGATCGCACTACATGCACAGAACCAGGTTGATTCCACTTTTTCTTTGGCAGATCACTATGCAAAAATGAGTTCGGAGCTTAGGCCTGGTGTGTTTAAAGATGGAGATAAAGTGTATATCTCCGAGGATAGTAAGCGCTTATTGACCGATTCGGTTTATCGCGCCAGCATATTTCCCAAAGCGTACTCTTTCGAGGTGATTCCAACATTGATTGAACAAGGAAAGACTCAACTGGCATTGTGGTATCTGGTTAATCTATTTGATCAGAACGAACTATTAACCTTGCAAATCGCCAGGGAATTGCTCGGGATGAACATCAAACCCCGGAATTACCTCAGCGCTTTTTATTCCTATGTTTTTGCCGATCCGGAGATTATGTCATTCGAAAACGGGACAATGACCCTGATGTATCCTGAGCGATTAGAAAAAAAGACGCAAGTGGTTAACTATCTTGCTGAGTTCAGTGCTAAAATCAAGGTACGCTCGAAACCCGGTGATAAGTAAAAGAATTGATCTAAGTCACGCAGTACACTTTAATTGTCTTACCAACCAGGTGGGGGTTTGCTTCGGGCAAGGCTTCCTCTTCGGATTCATCGAAAAATTCATAACACTTAAACCTAATAAAAATGAAAAATTTGAAATTAACGTGGTTGAGTATTCCAACCATTATTTCAGGGCTTTTTGTACTGTTTTTCCTGTTACCTAGCTCGCAATTAAAGGCTCAAATCGCCGTCGTTGAATTCCGTTCCGTCCAGGAGGAAAACATCGCCGAGTTTATCCATCGAGAAACGACCTACTGGGCGGAAAGAGCAAAGGAAGCGGTGGACGAAGGCAGACTCATTAGCTGGAGGTTATGGCGCCGAATCGGCGGCATGGACATGGATAAAAATTCCTTCAATTTCGTTTTTGCCAATGTCT
>JANQRV010000208.1 GCA_028284395.1 Saprospiraceae bacterium | reverse complement strand
CTCGTGCTGACATCACTTACGATGCTAGGCTGCCAAATCAGATCTTCCGAACAAAATGCTCGAGATACGCCCTTACCAATCTCGAGGTCCGACGCAACTTCAGCAACCAGCGACGATCGAAAGTCATCGGTAACGGAAAGGGAAATCGATAGTCTCTGGAAACTTTTGGTGTTTGAGAAACCAAGTTGTTTAACCGGCAAACAGTATGTTCGTAAAGGCCAATTTGGTGGAAAAGGCTGTGCCATGACCAGCGACATGGAGTGGAAAGCATTTTTCGCAATGGAGAAACAGCAAATCACTAAATTTTTGCTTTCAAAGTTGAGTGATACCATCACTACCAAAGTACACACCTGTCCATTCTCGGATGCCCAAACGGGAGAGCTGGCCGTTTATAGTCTGCAAAATATTTACAAGAAGAACTGGTTTGACTTTGAACCATTCCAAAGCTATCAAAACAAACCATCAGAAAGCATAACCCAGAACCACCAGGCCTGGCTACAACAAATCTTGCAGGATGAAAATAAAAGAGCGATCTTAAAGGAAAACTGGCAAGCGCTCGCAAGCAAATCAAACACAGACGCAGAATGAAAAATAGCACAACTGTCATTTTAATGATGCTCCTCATCACCTTTGTGATTGAAATGAAGGCACAAAGTTTTCCCAAATCCTGGGCCGGTAAATGGTCGGGGCCGGTAGACATCTGGAGTTCCGGTAAAAAAGTAGATTCCTTCCCCATGAGTTTGGAGATTTCTCCAATGGACACCAGCTGGAAGTTCATCATTAGTTATGACCGAGACCCAAACAAACCCGACATCAGAAATTATTCGCTGATCACAATCGACAGATCCACTGGGCACTATGCGATCGATGAAAACAATAGCATTATACTGGATGCCTATTTTTACGACAACTGTTTATTCATCAATTTTGGTGGTTTCGGCAGTCAACTTTTGACGCGTATTTGTAAGAACGAAGAAATCCTGCATTACGAGATCTCTTCGGTAAAGTCGGATCCGGTCAGGGTGAGCGGGGGTGAGGTCATCAACGGAGACACCATCCCGGAAATTAGCAGTCACGGGGTTTACAATCTAATGAAGGCAAAATTGAGGGTACAACCATAAAGCGGTTCATCGAACACCTGCCTCGATCTTGAGCGCTACCAACTCGTCGTATTCGGGAAGATCCAACTGCGAAATACCGGTGTGTTCCAAAGCCAATGATCCATTTTTCAAAATTTGGCCGGTAAAGGGATTGATGAATTCGTATTGATAGCGGCCGGCTGGCAAATGCAATTGAACCCAGTCTGTAGCCACGCCAGAGAAAATGATCGCATATTGCTTACCTGGATCCGACAGGGCCTGCCATTCCGCGCCCGGGGAATGATGTACTAAGTTTCGGTCCGGTTTCATCCTAATAAAATCCAAAGATTTTAGGAAGTCGTGCAGATAGGTCAATTGTTTTCGCAGTCGGGTACTACCGCCTCCGGGAGCATCATTTTTTCCGGTTCCATCCTCTTTGCCAACGTAAAAGGAATAGTCTAAATTATTGAAAACAGCTCCGCCGGCCATCATGAACTGCCAAGCCTGGCGAAGGTAGGTAGTATCCGATCGCCCGGCAAAGCCAGACTCGTCAAAACTAACTGGACGATTCCACCCATAATTCATCCAAACCGCTTCCGGCCATACATAATGAAAATTGAGGATCGAGATATTCGGATCGACTGCCTCCAGCGAATGTTTGAAATTGGTATAGTTTTGGGCGACCAAATGTTTCTTTGGCAAATCGCGTTCTGTTTCGACAACTGTAGCCGCCATCACGTTTTGCCACTCGAGTGAAGCCGGCGAGGCTGCGTGCGCCCATTTAAACCATCCCGCCTGCTTGGGATCAAGAGTCCTAAGCGTGCGCATTACTTCTTGGGGATCATCGGACCAGGGTTCATTCTGGATCTCGTAAAATACATTCCCAAAGGCATTCAATTCCACAACAATCTTCTCTACCATCTTTTTCTGAAAGTCCGTCAGGTTTCCATTGGCCAAAGTATTGGATTGACGACGCTCCAGGTTTGGCGGTAAGTTATTGACGTTATTACTTGGATTGAAGGGACTACGCTGCCATTGTTCGTCGCGATAGGTAGAACAAAAGAAGGTTACTTCGACAATGATGCCAAGTTTTTCGGCCAGGGTAACAAAGGCCTTTAATCGATCAAAATAATCGGAACTCCATTGACCAAGATCGAATCGACGTTCTCCCTCAAACAGTCCTTCGTTCTCCGTTCTTTGCCAGGGCGTGAGAAAACGCCCGGTAGCGGGTGCAAGCGTATTATTTCCAATATTAAAACTTCCGGGTACTTCTGCGTAGGATCCGGTAAAAATACGAGTGTAATTCATTCCTTCTTCGTGAAGCGTTCGGAGATAGGTCTCATAATCGAAATCAGCATTTAAAACCGCACCGTAATGCTCTGCAGAGGTTATCAGCACAGTAGGTTGTCCTTTGTAGAGAAAGTAGTGTGGGTTCTGGGGATGCAGTCTAATGGGTTCGGTGCTCTGAGCGAACAGGCAGGTCCCTAAAAAGGAGATCATTGCACATAAAAAGGCAGAATGAAAGGTGTTCCGTTTGATTTTTCGTAAAGTAGGCATTCGAATTATTTTGATTGATTCACTTTATTCCCAATCCATTTTTACTTTTCCCGGGAACTGAATTCCACTCGTTGAAACGTCGATTCATCCGGAGGACCCGCCAGTACTTGCAAGAACGGCTGGTCGGAGTGTGTCATGATTACGGAGGCAAATGTAAAGCCGCGTCCATTGTGATTGTTGGAACGACAGACGGGATTTTCGGCGTGATCCCTGGATCGCAAAGCTTCTTTGATCATTACATCGTCAATGACGGCATTAGCCATCATTCTACTTTCTACTGCTTTTAACCGAAGGTGGCTATTGGAACTGGTGGCGGCCAATTCTTCCTGCCGATCTGGATTATACGCCTCAAATCCAGGTTTTAAGTCATCATTGACAATGGGATGATTGGTGTGATAAACGGTCCCATTGTCATTCTGAGGATCAAATCGAACGACCTTATTCGCCGATGCTTCGAAATCAAACACTTCTCCCCTGATTCCGATCAAATAATTCTGTCCGGAAGCGTGGTTGACAGATTGGATGAAAGACAATAAATCTTCTTTATCGGTTGAATTGATGATACGCCGGATGACAAATGCGACCGGCAAACCGGAGGAGGACGCTCTTAGCTGCATAATGGTATTGACACAGACGCCAATCCCGCTTTCATTAATCCCATTAAGTGCGATCAATCCGGGATAGGTCAAAATTAATTGCTCTGGACGCTGCTCCGTTCGATTCAATCGCATCAGGACCTGAAAACCATCGATGTAGTTCTCTAAGTCCATATTTTGTGCAATATAACCGGGGTTTCCATTCCTTGCGGGCACCCCCATGCCGCTGCAGTGGTGATTCTGTAATGCGACGACGTAGACCCAGAATTCGTCGAGCAGGTTTAATACCAGTACATCTTTGAGCCTTTGTCCCGCACCTTCCGCTATTCCTTGCACTTCTTCGTACAACTCCGGGGTCCATTTTTTGATCGCTTCTTCAAATCTGGCATAACCGAAAAATTCCTCCAAAACCACATTGGCATCTTTTCCCAATTGAATGGAGGTATTCTCCTTCCAGGCCATTATCACCTCGCCAATTTCCTTTTTCAGTGCTTTGCCGTGTTGGAGTCCAAGTTCATAGCCGCTCCCTGAGAAAGTGACCGTTTTTAGAGGCCTCGGCGTTTGTTGCGCAGAGCTTTCCACAATCATGAATAGTGCAAATAAAAGAAATAGTTGTTTCATAACAGCTGTCTTCGCGTTTTTGATGGTCGGTCTTACCTGATAGATTACCATTACCAAATTACGCTATTTTTTGAGATCGCCATCATTTAAATGAAAGGGCAAAACCGAGCCGGGTCTGGATGAATTTTATAAAAAAAACCGCATAACTCAGCATTTTTGACAAACTAACCTTACATTTGCACTCTATTTTTGGAGGTGCAGTAAGTAGATATGCAGCATTTTGGCATATAGCTCCTTGCAGAGGAAGCATTTAAAGATCACGAACAGCTTGGTTACCTTCCAAAGCTCTTTGCAGCAGGTAAACCAATCCACTTGGAATTTTGCATAAATACTTAAGTTTCACCAATGAAATCACAGGAGGTTGGATCCGCCCGAACGCGGAACTGTCTCACTAAACAGTATGAATGCAAAATTTTCAGGAGTCTGGCCTGCAACCGGAAATTGTTAAGGCCGTAACCGACATGGGCTTTGAAAGCCCTACGCCTATCCAGGCAAAGACCATTCCTTTTCTTCTTGAAGAAACCAGAGATCTTGTCGCACTGGCACAAACCGGCACTGGTAAAACAGCCGCCTTCAGTTTGGCGCTTATTCACCAGATGGATGCAACCGACAAAACCATTCAAGCCCTAATGCTTTGTCCGACCCGGGAACTTTGTATCCAGGTTGCCAATGAAATCAATAGTTTCATCAAGTATGTGAAGGGCATGAAGGCCATCGCCATCTACGGTGGTGAAAGTATGGAGAAACAGAAACGGGCACTTAGAACCGGCGGACAGATCGTCGTAGGCACACCAGGCCGTACCAAGGATATGATCCAGCGCAAATACCTAAAAGTCAACAACATCAAATGGCTGGTCTTGGATGAAGCAGATGAGATGCTGACCATGGGTTTCAAAGAAGACCTGGATCACATATTGGGAAATACGCCCGATGAAAAGCAGACGCTCCTATTTTCAGCAAC
>JANQRV010000203.1 GCA_028284395.1 Saprospiraceae bacterium | reverse complement strand
TCCCATTACAATATAAACTTTGCACATTGGAGACATCGCTCCTGAAGACCACCATTTCCGGCCGTTGATCACATATTCGTCCCCCTCTCTGACAATCGACATTTCAATATTGGTCGCGTCTGAGGAAGCTACTTGGGGTTCGGTCATCAAAAATGCCGACCTGATTTTACCTTCCATCAATGGCTTTAGCCACTGCTCCTGTTGCTCCGGTGTTCCGTACTTTGCAAAAACTTCCATATTACCGGTATCCGGTGCGCTGCAATTAAAAACTTCCGGAGCCCAGGTAACTCGTCCCATAATTTCACAAAGCGGTGCATATTCCAAATTGGTGAGGCCCGGGCTCAATTCGCCGTAATCTTCCGGCAGAAATAGATTCCACAAACCCTCAGCCTTCGCACTTTCCTTTAATCCATCTAACCTTGGAAAAATCTGCCATGGGTTTTCGGCAGCGAATTCCTCAAATTCTCTTTCGAGAGGATAAATATGGCGATCCATAAATGTCTGGACTCGCTCTTGTAAAGCTTTTGATTTCTCAGAATGTTCAAAATTCATAAATAATCTTTGTTTTAACCGCTGTCGGCAATTATTGCTTCATATCCTATTCATAAAGAATGGAAATTTCCATTGAATTTTCCTCAGACCAAACTTTCATTTACTAAGACTGTCCACGACCCTCTTCATCACAACCCGAGATGCCGGATCAAACCAGGCGGCAAGTCGGGCTTCAAGTGAAGGCTTGGGCATTTGTTCCAATCGGTCAAACAACCCCTGTCGCATGCTCTTCTTGGTCTGAATCAATATCTTATCCGGAGCTTTCAATATTTTTTGAAGTTCTTTTTCGGCCGCCGGAAGTAGCGCATCCATTTCGTGCACCTCATCGACCAATTGACGGGCATGTGCGGCTTCGACGGTGAACAATTCACCCCGAAGCAAGTCGTGATAGGCTTGTCGTTTGCCGATCCAAAATGAATACAGTTGAAAAATATACTCCGGAACGGCGATCCCGACAGCGACTTCATTGAGGCCAATTACAAATTTTGGACCGGCAGCCATGATCCGGTAATCACAGGCAAGGGCAAGTACACAACCTCCGGCCGGACTATAGCCATTGATTGCCGCAATGATTGGTTTCGGGAAATGGATCAACTCCATGACCATTGCATCCCAGTTTTCCCAAAATTCCATGATCTTTTCCTCATCGTAGTAGTACAATTCTTTTAAATCCAGACCTACACTGAAATATCCTGGAGTATTGCCGGTCAGGATCAGGCCCCTTGTGTTTTCGGAGTTAGCGATCCGGCTCAGATCGGAGCGCAAGGTGGTGACCAAGTCATTATTGATCGGATTCGCCTTGCCTCGGTTCAATTGTAGAATTTCGTAATCTTCTTTTTTAGTAGCAACTGTTAGACTCATCTCGTTTGAACAACATCATTTAGTGGAAAGAATCCATTCCTAAAGCAATAAACTTAAGAAAATATGCGGTATTATTTTGCACAAAGAACTAAAGCAGATCCCTATTTATATTTATTTTCGAGCCTAAATTGTAGTCGCTATGAATGCATCCAACCGACTTGTCTACCTTTGGGTAGTATTGTGCTTATCAATCATGGGCTGCGACTCCGCCGAGGAGCCGACCTTTCAAAAAATGGCTAACATTAGGGTAACAGATATTCAGAAAGGTGTGGTCACTTTGACTGCCGACGCCATTTATCACAACCCAAACCCGATCGGCGGCGAATTGACGGCCACGGACATCGCCGTCATCGTAAACGATGTTGAAGTCGCCCAAATCAAACAAGAGCTTTCGACGGATTTGGAAGCCAACAGCGATTTCACCATTCCGGTGGTGGCCAGCTTTCCTTTGAATGAAGTGGTCAAAAAAGAAGGGGATGTCATCAGCGGTCTGGTTTCCGCCATCCTAAAAAAGAAAGTCCAGGTTACGTACCAGGGAAATACAAGAGTCCGGATTGCCGGATTCGGGTTTGAAGTTCCCGTCGACTACGAACAAGAAGTTTCTCTGAAGAAATAACTATGAATCCATCCGGTCCCTCTATCGAAGCAAAGAAATTCGGAACTTTCCTGGGTGTATACCTGCCAAGTATCCTGACCGTATTGGGTCTGATCATGTACCTGCGGTTTGGATGGGTGGTGGGCAACCTCGGCTTGGGCATGACCATCGTCGTAGTCCTTCTAGCCAATCTGATCACTTTTATTTCCGGCCTAAGCGCCTCTGCCATTGCCACCAATATCAAAGTGGGCGTGGGCGGGGTCTATTATCTCGTATCCAGAAGCCTTGGCTTGGAAACGGGGGGAGCCATTGGTATCGCCTTTTACATCAGTCGTACCCTGAGCGTCACCTTTTATTGTTTCGGCTTAGCGGAGGCCGTTTTACTCTTTTGGCCGGAAGGTGTGTTTGGCTTGCCCCAT
>JANQRV010000183.1 GCA_028284395.1 Saprospiraceae bacterium | reverse complement strand
ATTTAACCGTTAACTAAAGCATTTCTACTTTATCATTTACCGGATTGTGATGGCGACCATGATCGTTCATCATGGTCGGGCAGCATCTTAATTTCAAATTCAAAATAGAATAAACTATGAATCAGGTTTGGGTGATTGCTAAGCGCGAATTGAATTCCTATTTTGATTCCCTCATTGCTTACATCGTAATTATCGCATTCCTGGCAATCAGTGGATTCTTCACGTGGTTGATTGGAAATGGTGATATATTTTTCCGCAAGCAAGCTGATCTGAATGTGTTCTTTGGCATTGCGCGATGGACCTTGTTCTTTTTCATTCCTTCGATCACCATGAGACAATTGGCGGAAGAGAAAAAAACCGGAACGATCGAGCTTTTACTGACTAAAGCAGTGACCAATCGACAGGTCATCGTAGGAAAATTTCTTTCCTGTCTGATCACCGTCGCCATCGCACTCCTTTTCACACTCCCCTACTACCTCACTGTTTCCAGTCTGGGCAATATTGATCACGGCGCTACCATCAGCGGGTACATTGCCCTGCTTCTGATGAGTGCCGCTTATGTCAGTATCGGACTTTTTGCCAGCAGCATCACCAACAATCAGATCGTTGCCTTTTTATTGGCCCTCTTCATCGGCATTTTCTTTCACCTGTTATTTGACATTATGGCCAGTGGCAGCAGTGGCTTTCTGGGGCAACTCTTCAGCACACTCAGCCTTACCAATCACTTCGACTCCATTAGCCGGGGCGTCTTGGATTCAAAAGACATCATTTACTTTGCCTCGGTCATCTTGCTGGGTCTATTGATGGCGGAGTTGAGTATTTCTAAAAGATAATCGGTACGCAATTATGAAAAATACGGTATCAGTCATTCTCATTGCAGCGATATTATTGGTTGTTAACCTCATATCAAATCGCTTATTTTTTCGAATCGACCTTACGGAAGAAAAAGAATATACACTCAGTAGGGCCACCAAGGATATTCTCCGAAACATTTCTGATCCGGTCACCGTCACCGCCTATTTTTCAGAAGGTTTGGAGCCTACAATCGCAAAAACCAAAGAGGACCTGAGAGAAATGCTCACGGAATACAACAACTATTCCAAAGGCAATGTGGATTTCGAATTCATTAGTCCGGAATCGGAAGAGGAAAAACAAGAAGCACAACAAAACGGCATTGGTCCCGTCTTGATCAATGTCCGCCAAAGCGACGAATTCAAACAGCAGGAAGCCTATATGGGGGCAGTCCTGCAAATGGGGGAGCAACGCGACGTCATCCCGATCATTCAGCCCGGCATCGCCATGGAATATTCTCTTTCGACCGGCATCAAGAAAATCTCCAATCCGGATAAATCTTCGGTCGGCATCGTTCAGGGTCACGGTGAGCCGGAGTTGTATTCTGGTTTACAGGATGCACTTCCCTCATTAAGCATACTATACAATGTTGAAAATCTGAATCTTGACGGAGCAGAACCAATTGGAGAAAGGTTCAAGACCATAGCCTTGATTGCCCCAACCGATTCCATTCCCGCCGGGCACTTCGCCAAACTCGATGCCTTTTTAGCCCGTGGAGGCAAGCTCCTTGTAGCCATCAACCGCGTCAATGCAGATTTGCAAAGTTCTCAGGGATTTCCCGTCAATACCGGCCTGGAAACTTGGTTGCGTGACAAGAAAATTGATGTGCCGGCCCAATTTCTCATCGATGAGCAGTGCGGAGCCATCCCGGTCCAACAAAACCTGGGCGGCTTTATTGTCAACAGTCGGGTCCAATTCCCTTTTCTTCCCATTTTAAGTTCATTCGCGGATCATCTGGTGACGGGTGGATTGGAGCAAGTCATTTTGCCCTTTGCCAGTCCTGTCAATTTTTTGGGTGATTCCTCGCTGGTGTTTACGCCCATCCTATTCACCTCCGGAAGATCAGCAACCATTACGGCCCCTACTTTTTTTGACATTCGCAATCTGCCCAGTTCCTTTACTCAGAGTAACATCGTAGCTGGTGGTGTTCTGGAGGGGCCCATTGTCGGGAATACACCGTCAAAAATGGTCATCATTGGTGATGGTGATTTTGCGGTGACCGGCCAGGGTGCCTCTTCCAATCCCGACAACATCAACCTCCTGGTCAATGGGATCGATTGGTTGTCGGATGACACAGGATTGATCGATCTGCGGACCAAAGGAGTAGCCTCCAGACCAATTGATCCGGAATATCTCGGCGAAGAAGCCGCCGGCAAACGCAGTAACATCAAATTGTTGAATTTTGCACTGCCGATCGCCCTGATCATCATCTACGGTTTTTGGCGCTTTAACCGCCAGCGGAACCTCCGGTTGCGAAGAAGGGAAGAAAGTTATGCATAACCCAAATTAAAAGACGAAATCCATGAATAACAAAACGCTGTTAATCATTCTAGTAGCTTTGATTGCCATTTACGGTTTGACGCAGATATTTGCCAAGAAAAAAGACCGTAGTTTCAATACCGAACTGATTTCGGTAGATACTGCTGCCGTCACCTCGATCACCATTGTACCTAAAAATGGGGATCCCGAGATCACCCTCAAGAAAGAAAACCAAGAGTGGATTGCATCCAACGGAACCCTCAATGTCAAAGCCACCACCTCTTCTGTGGCTAACTTCCTGGAAAGTGTCAGTCGGGTCAAGACGAAAAGAGTAGCCGCCAAAGATCCCGCAAAGTGGGCGGAATATGAGGTGGAAGAGGGCAAAGCAACACAAATCAAATTATTTGCCGGCAACAAATTGCTGGAAGACTTTATTGTAGGACGATTTACGTACAATCAGCCCAGCGGAGGTTTTCAGCAACAACAACAGCCCAATTTCAACAATATGTCTTTTACTTCCTATGTGCGGCTGGCCGATGAAAACGAAGTGTACGCGGTAGATGGGACCCTTTCCATGACCCTCGGCAATCAGAACTTCGACAACTTTAGGGACAAGGAAGTTGTTTCGCTTTCTTCCGGAGTGGAAATTACGGAGCTTTCCGTGACGCCAGGTGGCGATACCCCGGGTTATTCGATTTCGAAAAATGCCAACCAATGGGTCCTGAACGGCAGCGAGCCACTCGATTCCGCAAAAGTTGCCAACTATTTAAACAATCTGACCAGCGTTCAAGCTTACGAATTCGCCGATGATTTTGATGATGCACAGGCCAACAACTTCCTTGAAAAAACAATGATGATCAGAGGAAATAATCTTTTGGAGCCCCTGTCTATAAAGTGCT
>JANQRV010000151.1 GCA_028284395.1 Saprospiraceae bacterium | reverse complement strand
GGTTTGATCTCCAGCCATTCCTCATGTTCGGTCTCAGCGCCCAACTTGCGTTCGGCAAATTTCAAGAGTAAGTTAAATCGGGAGCGGGTAAGACGCAATGTCTGAAATTGAAAATGTGGAGGTAATGTAAGCCGGACCTGATGTTCGAACTTTCCGGTACTGGTCTTGATCTTCTCGAAGGCCAGGAACAATTGTTTAGGCGACAACTGTGCACGCTCCGAAAGCTCTTTGACCCAGCTCATCACCAAGGCGAAAAAAAGCATGATGAGGATGGGTTTGAAAATGCTCGATGAAATGACTGCAAACAGATAATCTTCATTGAGTTTATTGAACTGCGCAATGACCGTAAGCCCTATGGAAAGCAACGACAACCACGCCAGGATTTTCAGCCCTCTCTTATCAAAAGACTCCCAAAGTATCCAGCCTAAAAACGGCAGCGTCACCAGGATGGCGTAGACAAAGTCCAAGGCATTGACAAACTTTGTTTCGGCCGGTGCAAACCACCCCATTAAGATGCCAAAATTGATGCAAAGAGAAATGATGAATGGAAACAATACGATGAATACCCAACTCGGGGATTTGATGATGGGCAGGACCGGTCGGGGAATGTGACGAAAACAAGGCAATGCCAGCAATATAAAAGCACTGTTGAATAGAGACAAGATACTCCGTGCACTTTCCACGTGAATATTGGTAGCCGCCATTTGTTCCTGCATACTGCCATTTTGGGCGCTCCCAGCCGAATTGTTAAAGCGGCCGTCAATTACTTCCTGCAAAGCATATCCATAGTAAATTTCAACCAGTCCGGAAAAACTCCAAAATAAAACTGCCAGGGAAAGCCAAAGCATGCCGGATTCGCGCTCTTTCTTGCCAATGTGCCACCAAATGCCGGCCAAAGCAATGGCCGAAAATAAGCAGGTAACCAGTTGCCAGTAACCGAAGAAGAAAAAGACCTCCGGCTTAGGGAAGGTCATTAATTCTTTGATGATGGGTGTTGTTTGGTCCATTTAAATTTTTGGTGAACACACCCTTTAATATAGGAAAAAGTTGGAAGTCTAGTTAGCCACGTTAATCACATACAACGGACGACGCTTAGGGTTCCGACTATCACTATACATCACTTTCTTCGTATGGAGATTCAATTGAATATTCACTTTCCTGGAAGCATCGTGCAGATAGACGGACCACTCGTCTCTGCCGACTTCTTTGAATCTGAATCTCGTAACACCACGGGATTTGCCCTCTTCTACCCAATCGGTTTTGGTTTTCTGCACGAAGGATCCGAGGAAATTCGAAGCACTTGATCCAAATTTGATGGCGCAGGCAGTCCATCCATTGGCACCGGCATAACGCTCGGTAATGGTATACAATGGACGACGTTTGGGATTGCGGCGATCGCTGTACATTACTTTTCTGGTGTGCAGATCCAATTGAACGTTAACACCACGGGAAGCATCGTGTAAATACACGGACCAATCATCGCGATGGGTTTCGACAAACTTAAAGCGGGCCACCCCTTGTTTAGTTCCTTCTTCTTCCCATTGTTTGTTTCCGCCCCGCATGATGAAGGTCCCGAGGAATTTCCCTTGCGCATTGGCAAATTTGATGAAGGTCACATTCCGGCCGGTGACATCATCAAGAGCGTAATCTCCACAGGCAAAGTTGACGGAAATTGCGGAAAAGAAAATGGCGATTGAAAAAAAGAATGTTTTTGACATTTGAAATGGGTTTTAGGTGAAGTAATTTTGATTGATTGCCCTCCAAAACTACCGGGATTGAGGGGTAAAGACTACCTTGACGGGATACATTGAAGGTTTTATGTGGCACCGTACCGGAATGGACAGGTAAGTGGTAAAATGCCGATTTCTAGCTGGCAAATACTACGCTCCGATTGGTTTTATCTTTTGCAAAAGCAACTCCATCCTCGAAAACCAGTCTATTAGGAGTACATCAACAAGTACACCCATTATGAAAAGAAATTTTACATTTTGCCTTCTTTTGTACTTTGGCCTTACCTCGGTCCTCGCCGGGCAATCGCTCGAACGCAAAGGCTCATTAGGAGCGCAGATCGGTCTGACTGAAGATGGCCAGGCCATTCTCATCAACCGCGTATTGGACAACAGTACCGCAGCAGCCATCGGCTTGAAAGCCAACGACATTCTCAAAACCGTCAATGGCACATCGTATACGACCCTTCCGGACCTGGTTGGCCATACAACAACCTGGAGAGCCGGTCAAAAGATCCAGATGGAAGTCCTACGGGACGGCACCACAACCGCCCTCAACGGCCTGGTCAAAGGGAAGCCTTTCGAAACCTCCGAACACGGAGAAGTGATCTACGGCGCCGTTCCATTTGAAGGGGGGCTGTTGAGGAGCATACTCGAATTGCCACATGCCGTCAAAAATCCCCCGGTACTTTTCTTTTTGCAGGGATTTGGCTGTTCTTCTATTGATGCGTACGCCAATCCACTTGGTCCCGTAAAGCAATTGGTGGAAGGACTCGTCGCACAAGGTATCGCCGTATTTCGGGTTGAGAAACCGGGTTTGGGCGATAGCAAAGATACACCGGATTGCGCCGAGATCGGTTATCACCTAGAAGTAGATGCCTTTACCAAATCACTGAAGACCTTGAAATCCACCGAAGGGATCGACGCCGATAAGATCTACCTGTTTGGCCACTCCCTCGGAGGAGTTACTGCTCCTTTATTAGCGGAGCGCATACCGGTGAAGGGAATTGTCAATTACGGAAGCGTAGCGACCACCTGGTATGAATACTTACTTAAGGTCTTGCGTGAACAAGAAGTAATGCAAGGAACCGACCTTGAACGGATAGAAGAGGTGGTTCGACTGCGAGAACCAATACTGCACGACTACCTGGTCAAGAAAATGACACCGGAACAGTTGATGGCCAATCCAGCATATCGCGATCATCTGAGTACCGGATTGCCACTGCTCCAAAATGGTCAAACCCTGGGGCGCCACTATACCTTTATGCAAGAGATCAACGAAACCAACATTACCAAGGCCTTTAAACGTGCCAATACCTACTTTCTGGGCATTCACGGAGAATTCGACCTGCACGCCATTGACGAAGAATGGGCAGAAGATGTGGCCGAACTGGTCAACTACTACCACCCCGGTAAAGGCGAATGGATGGTTTTGCCGGGAACGGAGCATGGTTTTTCCAAAGTAGCTTCCATGGCCGAAAACGTCCGTCTGCGGCAAGCCGGCCTGATGAACATGAACTACATGAGCAAAAATTTCAATCCCGAATTGGTAGAAGTAGTGGCCAATTGGATTCAAAAAATCTCAAAAATGGATCAAAATGGATAGAAGAAAAGTATTGGGCAGTATTGGCGTTCTCGCAGCAGGCACCGCCTTGCTACCTGCTCTAACACCCCGTAAGCAAGCTGATAAACTAGGAATTGCACTCGTCGGATTGGGCAATTATGCTACCCGCCAATTGGCACCGGCCCTGCAGGCCACCGAACATTGCTATCTTGCAGGAATCGTAACCGGTACACCGACCAAAGCAGAAGAATGGTCTAAACGTTACAATATCCCCGAAAAAAACATCTACAACTACGAAAACTTAGACCAGATCAAGGACAATCCTGACATCGATATCGTCTACGTAGTGCTGCCCAATTTTATGCATGCGGAATATACCATTCGGGCCTTCCAAGCTGGCAAACACGTGATCTGTGAAAAACCCATGGGACTCAATGTCCAGGAATGTAAAGACATGATTGCCGCTGGTCGCAAAGCCGGCAAACTCTTGCAGATAGGTTATCGATTGTACTACGAGCCCCATCACCTAGCCGCTCACAAGATTGGCTCCAACCAGGAATGGGGCCACACCGTATTTATGGAATCCAGCCTCGGGTTTCGAATGGCCATTCCAGGGATTTGGCGACTTGACAAAGACAAAGGAGGTGGAGGTGCCATCATGGATCTCGGAGTCTACTGCATTCAGGGAGGTCGGCGATACATCGGTGAACCACCCGTCAGTGTAGTAGCACAAGGCTACAATACCAATCCGGAACTCTTTAAGGGAATATATGAGTCGGTCACTTTCCAAATGGAATTCGCCTCGGGGGCCATTTGCAACGGCACCACTTCCTATAGCGCCTATGTAGATCGATTCCACGCTTCCGGAGAAAAGGGATGGATGGAACTAAAACCTTGTTTTAATGCCTCCCAGAAGGTGGTGATCCAGTCCTCTAAAGACATCACAGTCAACGGAACCGTCAATGAATATCAGCAAATTGCGCAAATGGATGCCTTTGCGTTAAATATCAATGATGAGACGCCGGTTACGGCCTCCGGGGAAGAAGGATTGATCGATCTTCAAATCATTGAAGCGATTAAACGAAGCATTACCAGTGGTCAGAAAGAAAAGATTGATTATTCCGTGTAATTCTCTGGGGCTTTCAATGAAGTTGATAAACCTCGGAGGAGGTCAGGGCACAGTGGTCGCTCTCCTCCTCCGAGGTCTCCGGCCAGAGCAGATTCCCAATGGAAAGTTTCTGATAATTCTCAGGCAAAATGGTCCTCGGAGGTGTTACAGCTTCAAATAGGTCACACACCTCCGAGGAACTACTCACCTGGCTTTTTTCTTTTTTCTTTTGATTGGGACCTTTGTCATGCCAAAACCTCGGAGGAGGTAAAGGCACAGTGGTCGCTCTCCTCCGAGGTCTCCGGCAAAAGCAGATTCCCAATGGAAAGGATCTGGTAATTCTCAGGCAAAGCGGCCCTCGGAGGTGTTACAGCTTCAAATAGGTCACACACCTCCGAGGAACTACTCACCTGGTTACTTCCTTTTTTCTTTTGATCCGGACCTTTGTCATGCCA
>JANQRV010000060.1 GCA_028284395.1 Saprospiraceae bacterium | reverse complement strand
ATTCATCGTCCAACGGGCTACCGCGGGCCGGAACAAGGGATTACTCAGTTTATTGCCATCGGTGCCCAGGGCATCTTTGGCGACTTCGTGGAGCGGCTTTTGGACGTTCGTATTGCCAAATCCACCGATCATGTCTCTTTCGTGAGTGAGGAGGAATTTGGCAATGGTCCAACCCCGGTTTAATTCACCCATCAGGTTGGTCTTTGGAACCTTTACATTATCGAAAAAAGTTTCGCAGAAAGGAGACTTGCCACTGATCAATTTGATGGGTCTGGTACTAACACCTTCCGCTGCCATATCTATCAAAAGAAAGCTGATGCCATGATGTTTGGGCACGGAAAAATCGGTGCGGACCAAACAAAAAATCCAGTCGGCTTTGTCGGCGTAAGAAGTCCATACTTTTTGGCCATTCACCAGGAAGTGGTCATCCTGGTCCTCCGCTTTTGTCTGTAGACTAGCCAAATCACTGCCCGCATTGGGTTCGCTATAACCCTGGCACCATCGGATTTCACCTTTGGTGATTCTCGGTAAGTGCTCCTGTTTTTGCGCTTCGTTTCCAAATTGGAGCAATGCCGGACCCAACATTGAAATACCGAAACTGTAAAGGGGTTTTCTACATCCCAGCCGGGCCATTTCTTCCAAGAGAATTTTGTTCTGAATTTTATTCAGACCGCCGCCACCGTATTCAGTTGGCCAATGAGGTACTGTCCAACGCTTATCCCGCATACTTTCAAACCAGGTTTTCTGGTCTTCACTAGCGAATTCGGCATTGCGTCCGCCCCAGTAAAGATCATTGGCGTCTTTCACGGGTTGGCGCATGCTTTCAGGACAATTAGCGGTCAGCCAGTCCCGAGTTTCTTTCCGGAATGTTTCTATTTCTTGATTGCTCATAAGTTATTTTTAACTCACTTGATCTTTATCTATTTATTGAAGTTGTCTAAAGTTTCTGTTTCGCAGCGAAAAAATCAGATAAATGGTTCTCAGAATCGGTTTTTTTCTCAGCATAGCAGCGATACGGTGATAAAAAACTTCATTGTGAGAAAAGCATCTTCAATATGAAACCTTGAACTTAATTGGTTCTGTTGTGACTGTGGCTACTATAGAATCTACAGTAACCATAGCAACCACAATCTTAGAAGCCGGGTAAAGATACTAAGCACTTGTTCAAAATCAAACAAATGTCCGTAACTCCTCTGAGTTCAAGTGAGGAATTCGGTTAAAGCTCTTTAAGGTAATTTTTTCTTTGGAGAAAAGGAATTCAGTAATGGCCGTGTTGTGAACAATGCCATTCAGCCCCATCACTTTTTCTTCATCGTTCATCTGCAGGGCGTGCCCCACGGCTGCTGCTGTTGTCCCGCCGGAGGTAAAAGCGGCAACGGTAACGCCTCTGCCGCTGTTATGGAGGATGTGTTCCAGACCTTGCTGAACCTGTCGGCGAAATTCAGCCCAGGTAAGGTAGGGCGCATGCTCGACGTCGAGCGAACCCTTTGCCCATTCACTCATGAAATAGGTGAACATTTGTAGGTGGATTTTCCTTTTTTGATTGGGGAACTCTTCTATTTTTTGGGACCAGTTTTTTAATCGTTCGTTCTTTTCCATTAGCTTTGGTAGCACCATATTCATTACTTCTGGGCCCTGATGTTCGTCGAGTCCGTTGACTAGTACTGGTGTTGGCCAAGGTAAATTACGGGACTGGTAGGCTTCCTGAACGCATTCCATTGTTTGGCGATGGCGCTTCAGTGGTCCCAAAAAAACCTTATCGAATTTTTCACCGGAATTAGCGAGGTAAGCTCCCAGTATCTTCGATTGTCTCAATCCCAACTCGGACAACTGATCGTAGTTTTCCTGCATAAAAGACGCCTGAGCGTGGCGTATAAATAGTAGTCGGCTCATCTGCAATGGATTATCAAGTAATTTGGGCCATACTCACTCACAACGGCCTTCAGTCAAAGTATGAATTGATGGTCAAGTTTTATAATTTTCATAGAAAATCAAAACAATATAGAAATCATGTTCAGATTGGTTGCACTCACTTTGATCTTATCGACGGGCTGGCAGATGAATGTTGTCTGTGCCCAAAAAAATGTCAATCAGGTAGTTGACGAATCCCTGTACCAAGGATTAAAATTTCGCAATGTCGGCCCATTTCGGGGAGGGCGATCCACCGCGGTAACCGGGTATGCAGATCGACCTTTTACCTTTCTAATGGGGAGTACCGGTGGCGGCGTATGGAAAAGCGATGATGCCGGGACGAGCTGGGAAAATATTACTGATGGCTTCTTTGGCGGGGCGATTGGTGCCGTAGCCATCGCGGATGCCGATCCTAGTACGATCTACGTTGGTACCGGGTCGGCTTGCCCCCGGGGAAACATCTCTGCAGGTAAGGGAGCTTATAAATCGACCGATGGCGGTAAAACCTGGGGTTTCATTGGCCTTCCGGAAGCGGGGCAAATTGGAGAAATTGTCATTCATCCCAAGGATGCCAACTTAGTCTACATGGCTGCCCTGGGGCATATATTTGGTCCCAATGAGGAGCGGGGCGTTTATCGCTCTAACGATGGGGGAAACAGTTGGGAGAAGGTGCTGGGATTATCTGCAAAAACCGGGGCGGTATCGTTGGCGATGAATCCTATGAATCCAAGAGAAATTTACGCGGGAATGTGGCGTGCAGAGCGCAAACCCTATTCCATGATCAGCGGTTCGGAAGAAGGAGGTTTATATAAAACTATGGACGGTGGTGATACCTGGAAAAAGTTAGGGGGTGGCCTGCCGGAGGGAATGACCGGTAAGGTAGGAGTTACTATTTCTCCCGCGAATCCGGATCGGGCCTGGGTGATCATTGAAGCCGAACCCGCAGGAGGGGTTTACCGGACAGATAACGCCGGAAAAACATGGACGCGGGTGAATAAGGAGAATAAGCTGCGCCAGAGGGCATGGTACTATACCCATATTGTTGCCGATCCCAGGGACGCTAATACCGTTTATGCACTCAATACCAGGCTTTATCGATCGATTGACGGCGGTAAGACCTACGAAGTAATCGAAGTGCCGCACGGGGATGTACATGATCTTTGGATCAATCCCGAAAATCCAAGTATTATGGTGGTGGCTAATGACGGAGGGGCACAGGTTACTTTGAATGCTGGTAAGACCTGGTCGACCTATTTCAATCAACCGACCGCTGAGTTGTATGGTGTTTCGGTCGATCATGGCTTTCCCTATCGACTGTATGGAGCGCAACAAGATAATACGACCATTTCAGTACCATCCTGGATCTCCGTAAATTCATTGCATCCCAAACAGGAATGGTATTCAGTCGGTGGTTGTGAAACGGGCCCGGTCGTTCTACATCCCGATCACCCAGAAGTGGTCTACGCCGGGTGCTATGGAGGGGTGATGGATCGGTACAACCTGGCAACCGAGGATGTTCAAAATATGATGGCCTATCCGCAATTGCAGTTGGGAGAAGCGGCCAAGAATTTGAAGTATCGCTTTCAGTGGGTTTCTCCAATGGCTGTCTCCCTATTGGACCGAAATGAAATCTACCACGGATCTCAACACGTACATCGTTCCAAAGATGGGGGCAATACCTGGGAGGTTATCAGCCCTGACCTGACGACGAATACGCCCGAGCATCTGGAATATTCAGGGGGCCCGATCAATCACGATATAACGGGTGTCGAGATTTACAACACGGTTTTTGAAATTACCGTTTCTCCACATGATAAGGGTACCGTTTGGGCCGGAACGGATGACGGTCGACTCCACATTACGCGGGATGACGGTCAGACTTGGCAAGCGATCACACCGGCAGGGATGCCGCAATACGGTACGGTAGATAAGATTGACGTCAGTGTGCATCAGGCTGGCAAGGCATTGGTAGCAGTGCACAAATATCGATTTGACGATTTTACTCCTTACATTTTCCAAACCAGCGATTACGGCAAAACATGGAAACGACTCAGCAACGGCATCCCCGATGATCATCCGGTAAGAGCCGTTAAAGAGGACCCCGATAAAGAAGGAATCTTATATGCCGGTACGGAATATGGACTTTACGTTTCTTTTGATGGTGGTAAACACTGGCAGTCACTCCAACTGAATTTGCCCATTACCCCCATTACCGATATTGAGGTTTACAACAAAGACCTCATCCTTTCAACCCAGGGGCGATCATTTTGGATTTTGGATGACCTTTCCCCTCTGCATCAGCTAGATGCTTCTATTGCAGAAAAGAAATTGCATCTTTTTGAACCGCGAAGTGCTTTCCGGATGAATGCCCTGGGAGGACGAGGCGAATTTTCTCCTGATCCACGACCTAAGGGGGCTTTGCTTTACTATCATCTGCAAGACTCGGCAGCTTCCGAAATTACGTTGGAAATCAAGGATAGTCAAGGGCGACTCGTGCGCACTTTTTCCAGTGATTCGACGGCGGCCAAGAAAAATAAAACACCTCTGTTGGCCGGCAAGAGCGGGACGAATAGAACCTCCTGGGATTTGACTTATGAACCCCCTACTTTTGTGGAAGGGGCGGTAATTTGGGGATACCAAGGCGGTGTGAAGGCCCCTCCCGGTAAGTATCAATTGATATTGAATAGAGATGGAGAAACTACGACCCAAGAAATTGAATTGTTGCCTGATCCGCGGTTGCCCGAGATTAGCAGTGAAGATTATGAAGCGCAACTTTCGGTTGGATTACAAATTCGGGATGCCATTACCGATATCCACGGTAAAATCAGTGAATTGCGGGACATCAAAGAGCAAATCAAGTGGTTGACTAAGCGTGCCAACGACATGGAAATCTCCAATCTGGCGGAGGCGATCAATGACGAATTGACTGTTTTTGAAGAACAATTGATGCAAACCAAGAACAAAAGTCGGCAAGATCCCATTCGATTCGCTCCTAAATTGGACAACCAATTTGTCGAATTGTACAATTACGTTACGGGTGAAGATGGATACATCTCCGGAGGAGCAGAGGGGCGGCCCAAAAAAGCGGCTTATGAAAGAAAAGCCGATGTGGAGAAGGAATGGAAAGCGATTAAAGAAAAGGTCGATGAAGTAATTGTCAGGAGTATCGAGTCCTTCAATACTTTGGCAACCGCCAAGAATTTGCAAGCGGTGAAAGGAAAGTTGAAACCCTGATTAAACCATTAAGTGAATGGATAAGAAAACATGGGGGGGCCAAACCAGTAGGAACTAGGTAGCCGAGAACTAGATCAGATGAATACCATCAGATTCAATACGAATGAGCCGTTTCTTATAAAGACCTCCAATGGCTTTTTTGAAGGTCTTTTTGCTCATTTGTAATTTGCGGGTAATTTCTTCCGGACTGCTCTTATCGTTTAGAGGCAGAAAGCCATTTTGTTGTTCCAGCATCTGGAGGATCTTTTGGGCATTGGGCTCCACTTTTTGAAAACCCTGTTTTTGTAGACTGACATCGATTTTGTGGTCGGGCCGGATTTGTTTGATGTAGCCCTTGGTTTTAAGTCCAAGGCGGATGGTTTGAAAAACCTCGTTTTTGTATATCAGTCCCTTGTATTTATTATTGATGATGACATTGAAACCGATGTCAGTAGGATGTCCGATGAGCAGGTTCACTTCATCCTGTTCTTGGAGACCCTGGACTTCAGGTTCGAAAAATCGAGACAATTTGCTGGATGCTACAAGTCGATTGGTTTTTTCGTCGATGTAGAGAAACACAATGTAATAATCCCCCTTTTGCATTTTGCGGCTCTGTTCGGCAAAAGGAACCAGGAGATCTTTTTCCAGCCCCCAGTCCAAAAAAGCACCAAACTTAGTGACCTCATTGACCTGAAGGCAGCCGAATTCGTGTAGGGTAATCTTTGGGCGCAGTGTAGTCGCCGTCAAGCGATCTTCCGAGTCTTTGAAAACGAAGACCTCAATGTCGTCATCGATCTCGATATCTTTCGGCACGTATTTGTTGGGGAGCAATACTTCAAAACCGTCCTCATCCATCAAGTACATTCCATGGGGCGATTCGCGAAATACTTCGAGGATGTTCATTTTGCCGATTTCGATCATACCTTTTGATTGCGTTTAATTATGATTATTTTGGAATTTCGATTGAAATTGTTCAAAGTTTTCTACTGTAGGTGAAAAACATTGAACAGCTTCTTAAAAGTATAATATTAAATGGAGAACCAACAACAATTGAAGAAAACCCTGGGGCCGCTAATGCTATGGGGACTTGGAGTGGGCTACGTCATCTCAGGAATGTATTTTGGTTGGAATCTGGGACTGGAGCAAGGAGGCACCTTAGGGCTGGCTGTTGCCACCATTTTCATCATCATCATGTACCTTACCTTTACTTTCAGCTATACGGAATTGGCCTGCGCAATTCCGAAAGCCGGTGGTGCTTTTGATTATTCGATGCGTGCTTTGGGGAAGGATTGGGGGTTTTTTGGTGGTATGGCCCAAAACATCGAATTCATTTTCGCACCTCCCGCTATTGCCTTTGCCATTGGTGCCTATTTGAATATTTTTTTGCCGAGCGTACCAGTCATTGCCATTGCCATTACGGCCTACGTTATCTTTACGGCCTTAAATGTCTATGGCGTGGAGGCGGCTGCTTCTTTTGAGTTGATCATTACCGTGATAGCGGTGGTTGGTTTGTTATTGTTTGCTGGAGCCACGCTGCCCCATTTTCAGTGGAGCAATCTTCAACAGAATGCCCTTCCAAATGGTTGGTCGGGGGCCTTTGCAGCGATTCCATTCGCAATCTGGTTTTTTCTGGCGATCGAAGGCGTTGCCAATGTGGCGGAAGAAACCACTAATCCTCAGCGCAATATACTGATCGGATTCGGATCGGCTATTTTGACTTTGGTGACCCTTTGCATTCTCACTTTTTTGGCATCGATCGGTGTGGCGGGGTGGGAGGCCATCGTATACCCGGAGGCGGGAGCGGTCGCTTCGGATTCGCCGTTGCCCTTGGCCCTGGCTCAAAAAATGGGGAGCAATCAATTCATTTACAAAGCGGTGAGTTTTATCGGCCTCTTTGGTTTAGTAGCCTCTTTTCACGGCATTATACTAGCTGCTGGGCGGGCGAGTTTCGAATTTGGACGCGTCGGTTTTGCTCCGAAGGCCTTGGGGCAGGTACACCCAAAATTCCAAACGCCCGCAAATGCACTCGTAGTCAATATGGGTATTGGCATCATTGCTTTATTCACCGGGAAAACGGCGGAAATCATCACAATTGCCTGTTTTGGCGCTTTGAGCTTATACATCATTTCAATGGTATCCCTGCTGGTTTTGCGGCGGAAGGAACCGGAATTAGAGCGTCCTTTCCGGGTCCCGCTTTACCCGTTTTCGCCGATCGTGGCATTGGTCATTGCCGGCATTGCATTCCTAGCGATTACAATTTACAATCCGATTTTGGCCCTGATTTATTTTGCAATTTTAGGAGTGTCGTATATTTGGTTTAAGGTTTTTCATAAAGCATAAAACATAAAATAGAACATTGAAGGTAAAAGGAATCCTCACTTTAGAGCAACTGCGAAAAGAAGTATCAGCAGAAGAGATCGAAACCATCATCGTCGCTTTTGTAGATCATTACGGCAGGTTGATGGGTAAGCGATTTGATGCCGACTTTTTTGTTGAGCAGATTTCTGCCGACGGAACGCACGGTTGTGATTACCTGTTGACCACGGATATGGAAATGGAGCCCATTCCCGGTTATGAATTTGCCAATTGGGAATTGGGATACGGAGATTTCCATCTGGTTCCGGATTTGGGAACCTTGAGAAGGGTGACTTGGCTTGAAAAAACGGCACTCGTTCTGTGTGACGTCGAAAGTGAGCAGACGCATGCTCTTGTTCCCGAAGCGCCGCGGTCCATTTTGATTCATCAGTTGTCCAAGGCAAGAGCATTGGGATTTGATTGTCTTGCGGCTTCCGAACTGGAATACTACCTTTTTAATCAAGACTACCGGCAAGCTTTTGATCAACATTACCAGGATTTGGAACCTGCCGGATACTACTTGGAGGATTATCATATCCTGCAGGGTTCGCGGACCGAGCAGTTTACAGCTGCTGCCCGGCGGCATCTGAAAAACTCCGGAGTGCCGGTTGAGAATTCAAAGGGGGAATGGGGATTAGGACAACACGAATTGAACATTCGATATGCGCCTGCCCTGGAGATGGCCGATCGGCACATCATATACAAACAGTGCCTGAAAGAATTAGCTGATAGCATGGGACTTTCCGTGACTTTTATGGCTAAATATCATACCGACCGTGCTGGCTCTAGCTGTCACATACACATCAGCCTTTGGAAAGGAGAAAAAAATGCTTTTCAAGGAGATCATCAATTTGGACCGGTCATGGGATCCGATGAATTCCGTTGGTTCCTGGGAGGATGGATTGCCCATGTCTATGATGTTATGCCCTTTTATGCCCCGACGGTCAATTCCTACAAACGCTACGTAGATGGATCATGGGCCCCGACGAGACTGGCCTGGAGTTATGACAATCGAACGGCCGGCTTCCGGGTAGTTGGAAAGGGGAAAAGCCTGCGGATCGAATGTCGCATACCCGGAGCTGATTGCAATCCCTATCTCGCTTATGCAGCGGCTTTGGCATCTGGCTTGGACGGCATTGTGAACAAGATTGAACCACCCGCTATTTTTGAAGGTGATATCTACGAGGCGAAGCATTTGCCGAGAGTGCCTTACGCTCTAGGAGAGGCGATAGAACACTTTGAGAACAGTGCGTTTGCCAAAGCAGTTTTTGGAGAAAAGGTGGTCAAACATTATACTCATTATTTCAAGACTGAACAAAATGCTTATTTGACTTCCGTCACGGATTGGGAAAGGAAAAGGTATTTTGAGCGAATATGAAACCTATGCGATTAAAAGATAAAGTAGCCTTGATTACCGGGGCGGGCAATGGAATCGGTATGGAGTCTGCACTATTGTTTGCGGAGGAAGGAGCCAGCGTCATCGTGGCGGACATCGATGACGAAGCCGGGCAAAAGACTGTAGAAAGAATCCGGGGGAATGGAGGAACGGCTGATTTTTTTCGTGCGGATGTCTCCCGAGCTGCTGATTGCGAAGAGATGGTGGCCTTTGCTGAAAGTGCTTACGGAAAATTGAACGTACTTTTCAATAATGCCGGCATTATGCACAGTCATGATGGCGATGCGGTATCAACGGGAGAGGATGTTTTTGATTTAACTATGGGCATCAATGTAAAGGGGGTTTTTCTCGGTTGCAAATACGGGATTCCGGCACTGAAAAGAGCCGGGGGAGGATCGATTATCAACGTTGCCTCCTTCGTTGCCATCTTAGGAGCGGCAACGCCCCAGGTCGCCTATACTGCCAGTAAAGGGGCGGTACTCTCCATGACCAGGGAGTTGGCAGTGATTCATGCCCGGGAAAACATACGCGTCAATGCCATTTGTCCCGGCCCACTTCGAACGGAACTTTTGATGAAGTTTCTGAATACGGAGGCTAAACAACAGCGACGATTGGTTCACATCCCGATGGGGCGTTTTGGAGAAGCAAGAGAAATTGCCTACGGTGCTTTGTATCTGGCCTCTGATGAATCTTCCTTTACGACCGGGACCGAATTTTTGGTGGATGGAGGGATTACGGCTGCTTACGTTACTCCGGAGTAATGGAAGCCGCTCAAAATTGAAAGTATGCAAAACGCATTAAAGTGCATTAGTCCGGTTGACGGATCGATTTACGCCGAACGACCTTTAGCTAGTTCTGCCGTTATGGAACGTGCTTTGCGGCAAGCCAACAAGGCCCGTCAAATGTGGCGTGACACTCCACTGCAGGAGCGCATTGAGATTTGTAAAAAAGCGGTAGCTTATTTTATGGATCACGCCGATGAAATTGGCGAAGAACTGACTTGGCAGATGGGGCGGCCAATTTGCTATACTTCTTTTGAGATTACCAAAGGGTTTCGGGAACGGGCAACCCATATGATGAGCATTGCCGAGACTAATCTGGCGGATATTCAGGTCGAGGAAATCCCCGGCTTTCGGCGATTCATCAGAAGGGATCCGGTCGGTACGGTTTTGGTATTGGCACCTTGGAACTACCCTTATCTCACCTCCGTAAATGTGATCATTCCCGCTTTACTGGCGGGCAATACGGTCTTGCTGAAACACGCAGAGCAAACCCTGCTTTGTGCCGAGCGCTACAGCAGTGCATTCGAGGCCGCCGGGTTGCCGCCGGGTGTTTTTCAACATGTGTGTTTATCGCATGCACAAGTAGCCGATCTGATTGCGGACGACCGGGTCAGTTATGTGGCCTTTACCGGTTCGGTAAAAGGAGGAAAAGCCATTCAAAAAGCGATCGGTGAGCGCTTCATTACTGCCGGGCTCGAATTGGGGGGGAAGGATCCCGCCTATGTTCGTGCGGATGCTCACCTGGAGCAAGCCATCGAGAACCTGGTCGACGGAGCTTTTTTTAATTCCGGCCAATCCTGTTGTGCCATCGAGCGCATATACGTTGACCAACAGATTTTTGATCCTTTTGTGGAGGGTTTTGTTCAATTGACAAAAAACTACCGTTTAGGCAACCCGTTGGAGGGGGAAGTCAATTTAGGCCCCATGGTTCGAACTGCTGCTGCTGAATTTGCTCGGGGCCAAATTCGACAAGCAGTGAGTCGGGGTGCAAAGTCATTAATTGATCCGGGACTTTTTCCAGCGCACCAAAACCAATCACCTTATTTGGCACCACAAGTGCTGATCGATGTAGATCACAGTATGGATTTAATGACGGAGGAAAGTTTCGCTCCCGTTATTGGCATCATGTCGGTGTCTTCCGAAAAAGAAGCAATTCAACTGATGAATGACAGCTCATACGGTTTGACTGCCTCCGTCTGGACGAAGGACTTGGAAGCCGCCATGGCCATTGGTGATCAGCTTGAAACCGGTACTTGTTTCATGAATCGCTGCGACTATCTTGATCCTGCGCTTGCCTGGACCGGGGTAAAAAATTCCGGTAAAGGATGTACGCTATCCGCCCTGGGGTTTGAAGCGCTCACTAGGCCTAAATCCTTTCATCTCAAGCATCTGTGACCTCCTTACGAAGATTTCAACTTGGTGGTTTGCTACTAAAATTCTATCTTTAAGCCGCCTTTCGAATATTTTCAATTCTCCAGACCGCGTATAATAGCAGCCAAAAATCAATTTTGGTTATGAGATTGTCTTTACTAAACCTCATCTGGGCTTTAGGTAGTTTGTTCATGTTCGGAACAAGCCTCCAGGCTCAATCACCTCTCACTGTTTATGCCCAGGGCGGGCTGATCATCGGTACACCGTTAGGTAATATCTCTTCCGTTCCGGAGGGTGCGACTGGTAAACTTGGCGTCGGGGCCAATGCCGGCCTTGAGCTCAAAATTAATCTTTCGAGAAGGATGTCGCTCAACACGGGCATTTTGTTCGCTCACAAATCCAATGAATTCGAAACACCGGTTTCCGGAAAGTACAATTTGTCGGATGGGATACTGGGCATCAAGCTCCCATTTCCCATCAATGCGAAGTATAAGGGAACAGCCACCGGCGAATTTTCCAATCAGTATCTCGACTTTCCAATATATGTCGGATTGCAGACCGGACGAAGAACGGTCCTTTCCTTTGGGTATCAATACTCCCAACTATTGCAAGGTCGATTGAATGGAGAGGCCGATGTAAAAGCTTTGCTGCTCAATTTCAGGGACCAAGAGTTTGACGAATCGCACCTGATTAGCGAAGAAGACCACGCAGCATTGGCGGGCGTGCATTACCAGATTGCGGATCATCTGGAAATGCGACTTCGTTTTGCCTATGGCTTAAAAGGCATCTTTACGGAAGCTCCGGAAGGAATGGACAATATGCGAAATCTGTATATGGGGTTAATGCTGGCATATGGTTTCAGGCCTTAGTAGCCCGAACCCGCATTTTGATGCCGTTCTTAGGTCGCAAAGTAATCAGTGGTTCCAATTCTAAGGAGCCGTCATCGATTAAATAGAAATCGAAACTTCGGACCAACAATGGGAGCAGAAGGATCATCTCCATCATGGCAAAATGATTGCCAATACACATACGGGGTCCCGCCCCAAACGGTAAATAGTGAGTTCTGGGGCGGGCTTTGACTTTTTCAGGAGTAAATCTGGTGGGGTCAAATATTTCGGGGCTTTCCCAGAGGGCCGGATGTCGGTGCAAGTTGTAAATGTAATTGACGACGACCATATTTTTTTCAATCTGGTAACCATTCCATTCATCTGCTTCCTTTGCGTACCGGCCTACTGTCCATACCGGAGGAAACAGACGCATACCTTCTTCAATGACTTGTTTGGTGTATTGGAGTTGACTGATATCTTCAAAAAGGGGCAATCGATCCCCAATGATGTCGGCAGCTTCAGCCCGCAATTGGTCTACCACTTCTGGCGACTGTGCCAGTTGATAAAGAATAAAAGACATACCGTTGGCAGACGTTTCATGCCCGGCGGAGAAGATGGTCACCAGTTCGTCCAGTAACTGCCGGTGTTCCATTGGTTGGCCCGTGTCCTCATAACGCGCATCCAGCAGCATCTGGAGGAAATCATGGTGTTTAGCAGCAGATTTTTTTCTTTCGGTGATCAAACCTCCAAGTAGATCATCGAGTACTTTTTTGTGTTTGCGAAACTTACGGTGCTTCCCATTTAAATAAGTGAAAGGAATAGACATTGGGTTGAAGATACGGCCGGTCGTATACGCTTGTGCATAGGAGATACAATTGTAAATTTCGAGTAAATTTCCCTTCATTTCAGCTCCAAATAAAGATTTCATCGCAATTCGGGCAGTTACACTCATCATTTCCTGAGAAATATCTACGATGCTCCCAGCCTTACTTTCCAGTTCTTTGAGATATTGTTCCGCCACTTCCCGCATGGCTTCGAACAAATTTTGGAGGCTTTTTTTGTAAAATGCCGGTTGGGCAATTCGGCGCTGTTTTCGCCACAACGCTCCCCTGCTGGTGACCAATCCTTTACCCAGTAATAGTGCGAGCTGGTCATAACCGCTGTCCTTGGGATAGTTTTTTTGATTTGTTTGTAATACATATTTGATCAAGTCGGGATTGGCGGTCATGATCGCCTTACCGGTGAGTACATCGGCATAAAAGGTATCGGTCTGAAGAGCTTGGCTGGTCTGCTCGTAGAATTTCAACGGGCCGCTAATGATCTCGAGGGTGCTTTTCAGCAACCAATGACCCCGATGTTTAGGAATTGTAATTGGTAATGCGCTCATTGATGAAGGTGCTTTAATGGTCCTTGACAAAAACTACTGACAACCATTCGCGTTGAAAACGCTGATCTATTTTTTTAAATCCGGCCTTTTGAATGAGGCGCTCGATTTTTCGTACCGGATGGATGTAAGTTCGGAATCTATCTCCTCTAAAACTTCTGGCCCATCCGTCGAATTTTTGTCCGACTTTTACCCACCAATTATCTCTTGGAATGGTGTAAGCATACCACTTGTCGGCTTTGCCAATCGACGATGAAACCAAATCTACATAATCGTCATAGCAGCAAATTACTTTGTCAAGAACGACAAGATCAGCCCGATTGATAAGGGGGGCCAGGATGGGGAAGTCACCTTTGATGACGCGACAATTGTCCATGATATTTCTACGCTTGGCTTCCGCTATGAAAGTATCGGTATAAGCTCTGGAGATGTCTATATAGGTAGTTTGAGTCAGTCCCCGCTTGAAGAGTTCAAAGTCGATGCTACCAATGCCACCGCCAATGTCTAGTAGGGTTTTCCCCTCTAGCGGTAATTTTTGTAGCAAATTCATTAAGGGGCGAGAAGACTTCTTTATACCTGTTCGTAAATATTCCTCCAGCTCTGTTTGAGCCCGTTCGAGGTCAAATTTGTCGTCGTATCTTGTTGCGCAGCAATCGGACATAAATAACTTTTTTTATGGGAACAGCATTACTTTTTCCCATTGTGGTAACAATTGTACATCGATGTTCCCTCTTGCTTGTACTTCCCTTTTGATGACTCTCAGGCTACCATTAATGTCCATCATTTGGTTGTTGAGCATCACTGGCCCCTGCATAGGGCCTCTTATGGATCCAACAAAGGCGTCCCAGTGTATGGGAATTATGGTCTTAGCTCCTACCGCATCCACTACTTCCCGGAAATAGGTTTCCTGGTACTCTTCGGTTTGTTTTGATAGACCAGCTACTCCCAGAATGACTTTGTCCACTTCTAGGTCCTCAAAATTACCGACCTCGACCCCGGCACTACTTTGTAGGAGGAACTTGCCTTGGGGGTGCTCGAATAGAAGACCATAGGCACCTCCCATTTTATAGTCCAAGGCCTTTACCGGAGGTACCAGAGGGCTGCTGATCTCTTGATTACCCAATAGCGCTGCTTCTGCCAACGTAGTATTAGGGAACTGGTAGTGTTTTGAAAGAATGGGGGTAATTCTAAAAGCACCGATTGAAATGGGAACGTAATCCTGATAGGTCCGGATCTGATCTTCTGGGAGCCCCCAACCTCTTGCGATGTTGGCGGTGGAAATCGAGCCGAACAACCGAGCTCCCGTCAACTTCGCAACTTCTGGCGCATCCATGGCGTGGTCGAAGTGAGAATGTACGGTAAAAATGGCATCGAGTTGTTCCAATTCAAGTTTGGCTACGCCCCAATGAATATCTGCTACTTCCGGTTGAATTTTTCCAAACAACAATTGCCAACCGGTCGGCCGACTGAAGAAACCATCGGTCATCAAGGTGGTTTTTCCATCGGAAATAACCATAGAACTGACGCCGATAAATTGTACATAAATTGCGGTATCACTACTTGGTTCCTGTACCTGGTCGTACCAACTTTGGAATTCTTCATCCAATGCAACATGTGTGTGGATCGAATAAAAGAAAAGACCAAGGAATACTAGGATGAATGCCAACAGGGTGAAAAGGGCTATTTTAAATACTTTTAGCATGCGTTGTGAATTTGGGACATTCTTTTGCTGGAATATAATTAGCTATTTTTGTATTCAATCACAATTTCAAAGATATGGAAACCTACGCTACCGTTCTCAGTTATGCCATCCCGGGGTTTATCGGTCTGATCATCCTGGAATCAATTGCTGCTCGTCTGATGGGGTTGAATATAAATAAAGGAATGGATACCATTTCCAGCTTGAGTTCGGGAATGACCAATACGATGAAAAGCCTTCTGGGGCTTTCGGTAGTCATACTTAGTTATGGATGGATGGTTGAGCATTTTGCCATTTTTGAGATAAAATCTACCGTCTGGGTCTATATTCTGGCATTTATCGGTCTGGACTTTGCGGGTTATTGGTCACACCGATTCAATCATAAGATCAATGTTTTCTGGAATCGACACGTCGTGCATCACAGCAGTGAAGAATTCAATCTTTCCTGTGCCTTACGACAGACTATTTCTGCCTTCGTAGGAATCTATTTCTTCCTTTACATACCTATGGCCATCATTGGGATTCCAGCTAAAGTGGTAGCATTATTGGCCCCCATTCATTTATTTTCCCAATTTTGGTATCATACCAGGATAATTAATAAAATGGGGATTCTCGAATACATCCTGGTGACCCCATCTCACCATCGGGTTCACCACGCTATCAATCCAGAATACATCGATAAAAACCTGTCGGAAATTTTCATCGTTTGGGATAAGCTTTTTGGAACTTTCCAAGAGGAACTGGACGACGTCCCCCCAGTCTATGGGACATTGAAACCCGCAAAGACTTGGAATCCGGTAATCATTAACTTTATGCACTTATGGTCCTTGATCAAGGATGCCTGGCGCACTCGGAGTTGGTGGGATAAGATCCGGATTTGGTTCATGCCAACCGGGTGGCGGCCACGAGACGTGGCTGATCGATACCCGATTGATACGGTGCAAGACGTCTACAATCGGGAAAAATACGACACGCAACCTTCCGGGGCTTTGATGACCTGGTCCTGGTTTCAGCTGGTTTTCAACAATATTTTAATGTATTACGCCTTGGTGAGTTTTGGCGACTTTGCTTTTCAAGACATTGTACTGTATCTAATCTTCTTGTTCATTTCCGTATTCGCCTATACCACCTTGATGGATGGGCATAAGTTGGCAATCCCGATGGAACTTGTCAAACTGGTCATGGGCTTGATGCTGATCAATAAAATGGGAGGTTGGTACGAATTGGATGCCATTTTTGCCGGAGCTACTTATGCCATCATTGCTTATCTGGGTATTTCATTTTTGTTAACCTTGTATTTCAGCTATTTTGAAAACCGCATTCCCGATCGGGAAATTGCAGTATAACTTTTGATCACCTGCTTACAAATCATTGTATTTTGAAATACCAACGATTGGGGTCTTCGGACTTGATGGTCAGTCGGATAAGTTTTGGTTGCATGTCCTTAACAGGTGACCATCAGGCCAATGCTCAACTTTTGCATGCCGCATTTGACCGCGGAATTAACTTTTTTGATACGGCAGATTTGTATGATAAAGGCTTCAACGAAGCATCTGTCGGACTGGCTTTTAAAGATCGACGCGAGAAGGTCATTCTTGCCACTAAAGTGGGCAATCAATGGAGATCCGATGGTAGCGGATGGGATTGGAATCCTACCAAGAATTACATCAAAAAAGCTGTTCACGAAAGCTTACGGCGACTTCAGACCGATTACATTGATCTTTACCAACTTCATGGAGGCACGATTGAGGATCCCATCGACGATACCATTGCTGCTTTCGAGGAACTAAAGCAAGCTGGTCACATTCGCCATTATGGCATTTCTTCCATTCGCCCCAACGTAATTCGGACTTATACAGCGCGTTCGAATATCGTTAGTAATATGATGCAATACAGTATTTTAGATCGTCGACCTGAGGAAGCGTGTCTCGATCTCTTGCAGTCAAGAAATATCGGTGTTATTGTTAGGGGTGCAGTTGCCAAAGGGCTTCTTGCCGGAAAACCAACTCGATCTTACCTTGGGCACAGCAGGGAGGAAGTCAACCGCGTGCAAAATCTGATAAAAGGTGGTCATGCGGGATTATCACCGGCGCAGGTGGCATTGCGTTATTGCCTGGCCCATCCGGCGGTCAGTACCATCGCGGCGGGAATTCGCACCCTTGCCCATCTGGAAGAAAACCTTAATGTATTGACGGCACGAGATCTTTCAGAACCGGAGCTTCAAGAGTTGAGGGATGTTGTCCCGGCTGCACGCTATGAAAAACATCGATAGCCGGGACTACAAGTGCCAGGCCCTATAGGTCAAACTTGATCCCTTGGGCCAAAGGCAGCTGATCGCTGTAGTTTATGGTACAAGTTTGCCGCCGCATGTATGCCTTCCAGGCATCGGAACCACTCTCACGCCCCCCTCCCGTTTCTTTTTCTCCTCCGAAGGCGCCGCCGATCTCTGCCCCCGATGTGCCGATATTTACATTGGCGATTCCGCAGTCGGACCCGGCATGGGAAAGGAAGGTCTCGGCTTCTCGAATATTCAAGGAGAATATAGCGGAAGACAAACCCTGGGGTACCGAATTGTGCATTTCAATAGCCTCCGATAATTCACCGTAAGACATCACATATAAGATCGGAGCAAATGTCTCGAGTTGAACGATTTCCATATCGGCGTTGGCGGCGATGATGGTTGGCCGCACATAACAACCAGAGCTGTAATGTCCGCCCGACAAAACTTCATTGCCGTATAAGATCTTGCCGCCTTCCTCAACCGCTTTTTGAATGGTGGTCCGATAGGCAGCTACCGCTTTCTGGTCGATCAGCGGGCCTACGTGATTATTTTGATCGAGTGGATCACCAATGCGTAATTGACCATAGGCATTGACCAGCTTTTCTACTAAAGCATTGTACTGCGCCTGATGTATGATTAACCTTCTGGTAGTGGTACAACGTTGGCCGGCCGTACCAACTGCTCCAAATACGATGGCGGGCACTGCGTGGTTCAGATCGGCATTCCGGGTGACTATGATGGCGTTGTTGCCACCCAGTTCTAGGATGGACTTCCCCAATCTACGAGCTACTGTTTCGGCGACGCTTTTGCCCATACGAGTCGAACCCGTGGCCGATACCAGGGCAATTTTCCGGTGGGCGGCCATTTGTTGGCCAATGTCTCGGCCACCCACTATTACATTACTAATGCCCTCCGGTAAATCGTTGTTTTTCAAGACAGTCTTGAAAATCTCCTGGCAGGCCAAAGCCGTAAATGGTGTTTTTTCCGATGGTTTCCAGACACATACATTCCCACAAATCCAGGCAATGGCTGAGTTCCAGGCCCAAACAGCCACCGGAAAATTAAAGGCAGAAATAATGCCAACAACACCCA
The DNA here is from genome assembly GCA_028284395.1 of Saprospiraceae bacterium. GTDB lineage: Bacteria > Bacteroidota > Bacteroidia > Chitinophagales > Saprospiraceae > JANQRV01. The sequence continues at coordinate 4,159 of JANQRV010000060.1, read as the reverse complement.
GCGGATGCCATTGTTCCATCATTCGATGTCCGGGGCGCTCAGAGTGCATTTGCAGACCGTAGAGCTGACGGGACAAGCCGACTGCAAAATCGCAGATATCAATCATTTCTTGAACTTCACCCCACCCTTCCTGAAGGCTTTTGCCCATTTCATAGCTGACCAGTGTGCCCAGATCTTCTTTGTGCTTCCGAAGCTCTTCACCGAATTGCCGAACAATTTCTCCACGCTGGGGGGCAGGCCGGAGACGCCAGGCCTCAAAAGCATGCTGTGCCTTTTGCATCACTTTTTCGAAGTCTTCTTCAGAAGCGCTGTTGACCTCGCCGATTGCTGCTCCGTCGACAGGAGAAGTGATTTGATTGTTTTCCCCGGACCCCAACCAGGATTGCCGGCCGGTGCTTACACCGTGATGGGGGGCAGTCAAACCAAATTTCTTGAGTATATCCATCATTTTATTTCTTTTTGCTCGCGTAAACTTAGAAATTTCCAAAGGATCAGGCAATGGCGTCGGCATTATTGTACAGCCGGCCATTATCGGTCTTCATAAAAGTATCAAATGGGATTTCTTCCTGTTTGATGAAGCCTTGAGGAGGGAGGCTGCCATCGGCGACCATTTCTACAACAGCTGCTACGGAGGCTGCGGTCGTCCAGGAAATGGCCCGCCATTGTTTTCCTTCAATACTTAATGGGGAAAAGGACTTGAAATATTCATTTCTAAATAGTTTTTCACCTTCCCACCCCTCGACGACGGCGTAGATGTATACGACGTCTTCTTTGACCGGGGGTTTGGCGTGCTCAAGGATATTGGTTAGCAGGGCCTTGTCATTTTTTAGGATCAACTCCTGAATTAGAAACTTCATTAGTTTGCCGTGACCGGGGTAGCGAATACTCTTGTAATTGAGCGTGTCTACCTTCCCTTCGTAAGTCTCACACATGGTACCTAGTCCTCCGGAAGTAGTGAAAGCCTCGAATTCACGACCGCCGATGTTAATGTATTCAATACCGTCGAGAGAACTCACCATCTTTCGTTCGCCATTGTGAATGGCCTCGGCATCATTGATATATTCGTTAATGACTCCCGCCGGAGACCAGGTAAACGAGTAGGCCAATAGCCCATTTGGGTATTTGGGTAAGGCGCCCACCCGCAATTCAATGTCTCGCAATTTGGTAAAATCCTGGGTGAGATGAGCGCCAATGATGCCGATAAACCCTGGTGCTAATCCGCATTGAGGTGCCATTACTGACTTGGCGGACTTGCTCAGTTCTCGAATGTAGTTGGTTGTTTCCACATCTTCGGTCAAGTCAAAGTAATGAACTCCCTGTTCATGAGCGATCCTGGCGATATCTTTATTCAGAAAATAGGGTAGGGCGGAGACAATGGCATCTTGTTGACCGATTAGTCGCCGCATAAGACCTTCATCGGTCACATCACCGGTAACGACTTCAAAAGGTAACCGAAAATTGTAGTGCGGTTTTTGCCGGTCCAATCCCGTGACTTCAAATTTTTTGCTTAATAATACGCCAACCAGCGTCCCTACTTTTCCCAATCCCAGGGTTAGTACTTTTTTCATGTAGATCTGTATTTTTTAACTTCCTTTGTGGGTTTGTTCTGTGTAAGTACTTTCGAAAATCTTATCGGCATTCTCCGCTTCAAAGCCATCTCTTCGTTGCCATCTCTTTAATTGATCATTCGGGACATCTCTGAATTGTGGCAATGGAAGACGTTCTGCAAATTCCACATAGCTGCCCGCAATTTCGAAGTGCTCTCCGTTGGCAAAGGTAGCTTTAATCATTTTAGCGACCGTACTGCTCTGTCTTAATAAACCATCTTTACTGGTTTTAATTTTGCCGCCCGAAGTATTCAAGACGATACCGATGGATTCCAAGAATTCATTAAACGCCTCCAATTGATGGTATCCATTGCGGAGTTGATGAACACTGATTGTATAGTGATTAAGGTAATATCGGTTGTAGATGACCCATGCGGCGTATTCACTCTCCTTCAATAATAGCTGATAGTCTTCCAAAGTGGGCAACTGCCAAAGTGGTTGGTGAAAAAAAGCGCCAACGGCTTCCACATCGTTCAGGTCGAGCCCCTCGACGGGATCGGCAGAGATGTGTTGGGTGTATCCCTCAATAACCTTTCGAGCTTGTTTTGAAAGGTCCGAAACCCTCAATTCGCTCAAAAAAATGCGTGGGTAGTGGTCTTTCGGAGGACTGTACCAGTAAGCATTCAATTTCTTTTGAGAAAAATGGTAGGGATCCATTTTCCGATAACCGTAATGAAGAAAGATCTTTTCGAAAGATGCAATGCCCAGGTTCGGAAGACCGAGTGTACGAAAGGCGATGTGGTCATTAATAATTTCTGTTTCATGATCAAGGATGCCCTGTTTTACCATGGCCTTGCTGATCTTACGCACATCCGGCACTCTTTCCCGATACGGAAGAAACAAGGCATCAAGTATGGCATCCAATGGGGTGACATGATTGAACGTCATTGTATTTGGTTTTATTCACTTAGAAAATCTGGATCACCTAAAGTGTCCATTTGTATCTACACAGCCTAAGACCTTCTGAAAACAATTTTATTTGAAATTCTGATCAGTAGCAATTAATATTGGGTATTAAATAATTAGTATGACTAATCAGCTAGAAGTTCGCGACTTTGAATACTTTCTTGTATTGGCTGAGACGCTACATTTTCGAAAAGCGGCTGAAAAACTACACATTACTCAATCGGCGCTCAGCCAGAAAATCCAACGTTTGGAAACAATGCTGGGAGAACGGCTTTTGATTCGAACAAATCGAAAGGTGGAATTGAGTAGGGCGGGGCATTTGTTTAGAAAGGAAGCGGAAATTATTCTCAACCAAATCCAACGTTCTATCGAGCGTTGGCGTATTGGAGTAGCGGGCGACGACGGCCTCATCCGCATTGGCTTTGTTGGATCGGCCATGCAACGATTTTTGCCCCCCATCATTAAAAGATTTACGGAGAAACATCCTGGAATCCGTTTTCTCCTGGATGATTTGAGTAATCAGGACCAGGTATCCAACCTGGAGCGAAAACAGCTGGATATTGGGTTTATACGCTCGGCCAATGTACCATCCACCATGCACATTCGTTCGGTGTTTAAAGAACACTTTTTGCTCGTATTGCCGGAAAACCATCCGATCACGACCGCAAATTTTCGGGATATGAGTCAGTTGGCCAATGAGTCCTTTATTCTATTTCCGAACGACACGAGTCAGATGTACTATCAAAAAATAATTGATTTGTGTGCCCGGTCGGGCTTTAGACCTCAGGTATCTCACCGGGCTATCCATGGTCCTACGATTTTCAAATTGGTAGAAAGCGGATTGGGGGTATCCATTGTTTCTGATTCGCTGCGGGACGAACAAAACTATCGAATCCGGTTCATAGATTTGAAGGAAGAGCCGGAGCGGACAGAGTTGTTTGCCGTCTGGAACCGCGAACACGACAACGGTGCTTTAGACTATTTTCTGGAAGTCATGGGTTTGCAGAATTCTGCTTAGATTTAATGGTCAATATTCCAAACTATGAAAAATACACTGCTTCTTCTATTGGTTTTTGAGACCTTATGGGCCCAGCAAACTCAATCCGATAGTTATACTCGCTATGAATTACTGGCACCCGATAGTCATGAATTCCGAATTATTTACGATGTCAGTGCGACAACTCCCGGAGCCAAATTCTATTTCAATACACTGCGAAAAGGAAGTGAGCACACCGTTACTGCAGTATACGACCGGATGACGGGTGAAGAGTTGGAGTGGGACATAGTTAATGGAGAGACTGCTCAAAAAGGTGGTCATACTTTTGCCGCAACCAATGGCGAATACCTGAGGGTTAAATTGGCCAGGCCGATTCCGGAAAATGGCGAAAGTCGACTGCGAATCGATAAAACCTATAGGGACCCCAAAAGCTATTTTCGTGAAGGAAATCAGATCGTTTTTAGCAGATCTCTTGGCATAAAACGGAATTCCGTGGTATTACCGGCCGGCTACGAATTAATTGGCTGTAACTACCCCTCTCAAGTCTTCCTGGAGGAGGATGGCCGGCTTAAAACGAGCTTTTTTAACCGCAGTTCTCGATCCATCCCTTATGAAATCAAAGCTATTCCATTGTCCGATCAAGCAAAGT
>JANQRV010000125.1 GCA_028284395.1 Saprospiraceae bacterium | reverse complement strand
GTGTTGTCTCCTACAATTGCTGTAAGCTGCAGTACATCTACAATATGCGGAATGGTATCCGTTCCATTCTTATAACCTGCATAACTGAAATCAGGAATATAGTTGTGATTAGAATCCGTAGTGTAGACAAGGCACTCTTCTTCATTTTCAAAAACCCTCTTGGAGTGCTCTTGCGCTGATATGCTAACCGTAAGAATGAAAAAGCAGAGGCAAATCGTTGTTCTCATCGTTCGACAGGAAACATTGTTGAAAAAAAGGGGGGTAAAATAAAAATGAGGAGAATGATCACATCATTCCCCTCATTTTTCCTGAGGAATTAATCACTCAGTATATCGCCGGCCATTATTTAGACACCATAATTTTGGTAGCCATCTGACCTTCTTGTGTCTGTAACCTTGCTATGTAGGTTCCAATTGGCATTTGTACCGGTGTATTCCATTCTATATTGAAAGTACCGGTCGATTGAAAATCATTGACCAGAACTTCAACGATTCGCCCAGTCAGATCATAGATGCTAAGACGCACCAACCCCGGTGTTTTCAACTCATAGCTGAAATTGGTCGTATTGATCATTGGGTTTGGATAAACTTCCAAGCCCAAATTATTATTAACCACATTGTCATAAACGGAAGTCGTCACCAACCCGCAAATGGTTCGGGCACCGACTGCTCCACCATCCGTAGCAGCAGTAGAGGAAGTAGTGCCTTCCAGATCATAACACGGATCAAAGTCCCCGGCACCATCCGCGATACCTAGGAAATCATAAAGGTTGCCAAAATCTCTGGCCGTACCTGCAACGACAATATCCTGAACAATGACATCGAACATATCCTCCGCTTGTGGATTGGTTAATAAGTCATCTAGGTATTCAGTGATTCGGACAGGCACACCTCTAAGTTCTACCGGCTCTGAAAAATAACCACCGGTAGTGTCTCCCATGGCCTGCTGGATCAGCGTCGAATAAACTGGAGGCTGGCTTACCGTATCGTGCTTGGCCCAGATGGCTCTCACATCATCGGTCCAGAAAATATTATTGTTGGAGATGGTCACATTTGTTGGATTCACCAATGTGTCCAATGTGAAAAGCTTATTCACTTCATTGTCCGGATTGTTTTGCTCGTCTGCATATCTGGGAATAGCTCCCATCATGTTGGGGTTGACCCATAGGTTGTTGGTGAAAATGAAGTTATGGGTTTGTTCCATAACAAAACCTCCATGACGTCCGAATTGATTAAATATCGTATTGTGGTCAAACCGGATGTAGTTGTGAGGGGTGACATTTCCGAGACTTCTGAATACACGATCTACGATGTTGTGAATGACCGTATTGGTGACAACCAAGGTGTCCATCGCAAACTGGCGGGAATCTATACCACGGCCGTTACCTTCGAGGATGAAACGGTTACCGCCATTTCTGAAAATACAATTGTTGACGTAGCATTTGATGCTATCGGCACGAAACTGGAGGAAGCCACCACGATCTTTTTCCATGATACAATCTTCGACAATGACGGTCGAACCCTGACCAAAGAACCTTACCTGGCCCCAGTTGTGTTGTTCACCTGGTCCGGTTTCGCCCCCGATGATCCAAAGATTTCTTAGTTCCACATCTCCCTGAGGGTGCATGACGGGCTGGTATGCACCATCGGCATTGGGTGTTCTGGTAATGACGGGCTTATCAATTTGAGCTGTTCTAGTGAGATCAACAGCCTCAATATGCAATTTCCACTCAGCAGTATTCACCAGCCTGGAAGTAGTGGTATATACGGCTCCATTTGCCAACCGGTAAATGGTGTTGTTATCAACCCGTTCTCCGGTAGCCGTCGTATCGCCATTAATAAACGGAGAAATATCCGTGGGCATCGTAGGATCCTGACTGACCGGAATATCAACGATACGTTGACCGGATACAGCTACTGAGATCAGCATGCAAAATAGAGTGATAGTTAATTGGAAAAATCTCTTCATGATAGTTTTTTTAGTATTGTTTTGAAGTTTATATTATAGATTATTGTTTACTAAAGCCTGAATTGAATTCCAGCCGTAGCGGTAAAGCCAAAAGTTTCTATGGAGTTCAAATATCTTTCATTTCTGGTAAAGTTGATGTCCTGTTGGTTGGTGATGTTGTTCAAGTTGAGAAAGAAGCTCCAGTACTTTCCAAATCTTTGTCTGATACTGGCATCCCATCTCCAAAACTCGAGGGTAGAAGTATCGAAATCCTTATTGACGGAATAGGAATTGGCTTTAGTACCCTGGAATACCCCAGATAGACGAGCAGAAAATCCTCCAAGGTCGTAACCTATCGACATGTTGAATATATGAGGAGGCTGACTCGGCATTGAGACGATTCTTTCATTACTCGTAAAAGTCGTTTCAAATACCGGCGGGAATGGAATAATTAAAACCGTCTCTGAAGTCAGGAAGAATACCTGAGTGTCCGAAAACAAACGGGAGTAATTCACGTTGAGCAATAGGCCGTTGAAAGGCTTGGGCAGAAAACTGAGTGGTGTTTGTAAATCAATTTCAAATCCTTTGACGGTCGACCGATCCGCATTGGTGAACGAAGCCAATTGGTACCCCGAATTATTGGGCCATCCGTTTTCCGCAGCAATGGCCGGATCAGCGAGCTGTAAGGATCTCGGGTAAAAGATATCGTCGATCTCCTTATAGAAACCACCAATTGTCAACAAACCCAAACCTCCTTTATAAGCCGAGAAAAACAAATCGTAGTTGGTAGCCCTTGCGTGACTGAGGTTTGGATTGCCCGCATTAATATTTGTATTCGTATTATTGATTGATGCACGAGGAGTAACATATTGATAGTCTGGCCGTGCCAATGTTTGAGTATAGGAGGCGCGGACGTCAAACCAGTCCATTGGTTGAAACTTGATGTGTAAATGGGGCAAGAATTCATCGTACTTTTGGAAGGTCGTCGTGTCTATGAAAAAACCATTGATGCCATACCGGCCGCTAACCGTAGAAATACTGGCCGTATAGTCATTATCCGATTGTTCGAATCTAAAGCCCGGAATGATGGTCAGCGTTTTTCCGACATTCAGGCGCAACATGGCATAACCGGCTGCAATCGTTTCCGTCACGTCATATCGATCATCTTCCGCATTGCGATTATTGCTCAGTAGATCCCTTTGTGCTTCGTACCACGCTCTCACTAAATCCGGGTCTAAACTGGAGACGAGACCGACATCATTGCCGTCGGTACTTTTGAAATCGAGCTGTCTGTTGTCGGTAAAGCTCAACATACTGATCAGCGAACTATTCGTCTCCAGGTACCTTAGGTTTTCCCCACCATAGGCAGCGGCCGAATTAGTTGTAAAATCTCCTCCCAAGTAATAAAAGCTTTCGGTATTCTGCTGAACATCTCTCGTCCGGTCAATGGTGAAATATTTGCCACCAAACCGGAAATACCCCCCAACTTTATCGCCGAGTTTTAACGGTATTTTTAAATTGATGGCCGCAGTGGTTGACTCTTCTAACGTGTTGGTCGAAAAGTGTTCATTGGCATTCAGCAACGTCTCTTGCAGGTTAGGCGTAGCCAACGCAAAAAAGGTTTTGGGGTGCGCCTGGGGGTCAATACTGGCATCGAACGGACTGCTCACTGTCCTGAAATTCATGACAAAATTGTAAGGAGTGCTACCCTCGGACCGGCTGCGGGAAAGATTCCAATCTAATGACAGCTTGCCAAAAGGGTGATCTCCCGCCAGTGAGAAAGTGGTCAAAACCAGTTCATTTTCGATGGCGTTAACCCGGTAACTAATTTCCGGAGCACCCGGATTATAACTTTCTCGTTGTTCGAACCGGTCGCGATCCGTTTTGCTGTACAAACCGAACAGGGTGAGGCTGTGATTACCTCCGAGATCGAAGTCCAGGTTCATACTTCCATTCAGTCGCTTGCGCTCTTCGGCATTATCGGCCAGACTTAACGAACTACCCAGGATATCAGTGATACCGGTCTCGGGATTCGTGGCACCGCGCGACCAGTTATATCTTAATACATCACCGCTGCGATTGAACCGCTCCGAACTGCCCTGCAAGACAATACCCAACTTATCATTGAATAGCCGCTTACTGGCCTGAAGTACTCCTTTGTAGTCCGTCCAGGAGCTATTTAAATCATTGTAACCGCCGAGTAATTTTCCGAGTACTTTCAGTTCTTTGGGGGCCTTCCTCAATTTTAGATTGACGGTGCCGCCGATGGCCTCCGCATCCATGTACGGCAAAGGAGCTTTAAACAGCTCAATACCATCCAACATTTCTGGGGAGATCAGTGAGAGGTCGACGGAACGGTCGTTTGGATCATTTGCCGGCATCCTAACGCCATTGACCGTAATGGCATTGAACTTCGGTTCGAGTCCTCTTACCACGATCTTTTGCCCTTCCCCACCACTTCGGTTGATCGCGACACCCGGGAGGCGGGCTATGGCCTCCGCTGCATTGACATCCGGTAATTCCTGTATGCGGTCGGCAGAAACGATATTGGCGATCGCTTCTGCATTGAGTTGTTGGTTGATGGCCTTGGCTTGACCTAGTAATTGAGCGGTAACAACTACTTCTTTACTCAGAATCGCCTGGGGAGAAAGGCTGATTTCCAATTTACTCACCTGGCCTTCCTGTACGGATATAGAAATTTCCTGTTCTTCGTATCCCAGAAAGGAAACGATGATTTGGTGATCTCCAACCGAAACACCGTTGATCACGAAATTGCCATCGATATCCGTGACGGTACCAGTAGCACTGGCATCTTTCAAGTAGACCGTCGCGCCCGGCATTGGAGTTTTGCTCCCGGCTTCGTCAACATATCCGGCAATGGAGCCGGATTTTTGAGACCACATTGCTCCCGTGGAGGCAAGCAGCAAAAGGATAACTAATAGTCCAAAATGCTTGTTGTTGTTCATAAACTAGAAATTTAAAACGTTGGATTGGTGCACGCTATAAGGGGATGTGCAAAATAGAATTTGGCTGTTACAAAGTTAATTAGAACAAGGTGGGTAAAAGTCTATAATTGGTGGTATAAAAATCTAATTTGGGGTAAAAATCAGGTTTGGTTGTGTATGAAGCCGGACGGGGTCGCTTTAAATTGCTTTTGAAAACACTTACTAAAATACTTGGGGTCTCTGAATCCTACTCGGTCTGCCACTTCCGAAACATTTAATTTTTGCTGGCGGAGCAATTGGGCCGCTCGTTTTAGGCGAACCATTTTGACGAAGTTATTTGGAGTCAGATTTGTCAGTGCTTTGATTTTGTTGAAAAGCAAAGGTCTGCTAACGGCCATTTCAAAGGCAAATTGGTCAACACTGAACGATTTATTGTCCATGTGTTTTTCCATGATAGCCATCGCATTTTCCAGGAATTTTTCGTCGGCCGAGGTTACGGTGACCTCTTTGGGCTCCATTTTTTTTGACCGGATGAATCGTTTTCGCAGTGCTTCTCTTGACTGGATGAGATTGTGGACTTTCACTTTTAATTCTTCTGGGCTGAAAGGTTTGCTGATGAAATCATCGGCACCAGTCCGCAATCCCTTTAGCTTAAAAGTATCGGGGTCCATGGCAGTCAGGAGAATAATCGGCACATGACTTGTTTCTATATTTTCCTTGATACGATGCGTGAAGACCATACCATCCATTTTGGGCATTCTGATATCGCAAAGGATCAAATCCGGTTTCATCTTTTGCGTGACCTTTAGACCTTCCTGCCCATTTGATGTAATCCAAACCTGATATCGATCGGCAAAAATAGATCTTATGAAGTCACTCACTTCCGCATCATCCTCTACAATGAGAAGCCGGTGTTCTTTTGCATTGCCTGGTGGTATAGGTAGCGTCAAAGGAATCATCTCCTTCGCCTTTCTTTCTTCGGGTTTCAGATGCTCTTTTCCCAGTGGAAGCAGAACAGTGAAACAAGCTCCTTGTGACGGCCGGCTTTCGACATCGATTTGGCCGCCATGAAGCTCAATCATTTGTTTGGATAGTGCCAATCCAATCCCCGTACCTTTAAAACTGTGCTTAAACGGGATTTCTTTTTCGTAGAACCGGTTAAAGATCTGTTGGTGTAATTCTTTTTCGATTCCTTTGCCGTTATCAAAAACTTCTACTTTGACGACTTCTTCGGCCCGCAACACGCGGATTCCGATGCTTCCCTTATTTGGGGTGTATTTGAACGCATTGGAAAGTAGGTTAAAAAAAACTTTTTCTAGCTTGTCCTGGTCAAACCAAAGCTTGATTTCCTTGTCTTGAGCATAAAATCGATAGTTGATGGAACGAAGGGATGCTTCTTCTTTAAAGGAAAAATAGATCTGCTTCAAAAATTGAATCAAATCACCTGGTACTGCTTCCATTCTCAAGTGGTCTGCCTCCAGCTTCCTAAAAATCAGAATTTGATTGACTAAATTCAGTAACCGCCTTGTGTTGACCTGGATCGACCTTAATTGTTTTAAAGTCTTTTTACTTTCCGTTTTTCTGGAGAGGATGTCTTCCAATGGTCCGTGAATAAGCGTGAGCGGCGTTTTTAATTCATGCGTAATATTGGTAAAAAATCTCAACTTTAATTCATGGAGTTTCTCCTGCTGTTTCTTTTGAACCTGTTCTAACTGTAGGTGGTGCTTCAACCGGAGAAAGTATGCAGAACCAAATACGACGATCAAAAATAAAAGGGTATAACCGGCATAAGCCAGTGGACTCAACCATGGTGGAGGAAGCACTTTAATTTCTAGAATTCTCAATTCGGGATTCCAAACGCTGTTGTTGTTTCCACCTTGTAACTTAAAGTGGTAAGTTCCTGGCTTCTGAATGGTATAGCTTACTTTTGTTTGCCCCCGGGTTTCGGTCCATTCTTTTTCCAAGCCTTCCAATATGTATCGGTAGTGATTATTGGTCGGATTAAAGAAATCCAACGCGGAAAATCCAATCGAAAAATTAGCTTCATTGTACCTCAATGTTAGGGATTCGGTCAGATTGATCGATCGGGAAGTCAGTCCGCTTTCGTCTTCGGGATAGACAACTCTGTTGGAGACTTCTAACTCGGTAAATACAACCGGGGGGGGGAAGTCGTTTTGGACAATGTTTTCCGGATTGAAAAGCGTGAAACCTTTATTGCCTCCGAAAAGCATCTCACCGGTGCTGCTTTGATGGTGGGCATTAAAGTTGAATTCTAAATTCTTTAGTCCGTCGGCATGATTATAGTTGGTAAAACGCTCTTTAGACGGGTTAAATTTTGAGATTCCGTTGTTTGTGCTGATCCAAAGATTGCCGCTTTGGTCTTCCAGTATCCCCAGTACTGAGTTGCCGGGAAGACCATCTCCTGTGTTGTATTGAATATACTCATTACTTGTTGGATCCAGACGGAATAACCCTTGTGCAAAAGAGCCAACCCAAATCACTCCCCGCTCGGTTGCCAGTACTCGGCAAATATTGACGCCAGATAAATATCTTTGAAATTCAATTGATTGTCCCGACTTAGCGGACTTTTTTAAAAGGTTCAGTCCATTTTCGGTCCCCACCCATAGCTGACCGTGGGCATCCTGGTTAATGGTCCTGCATAAATTAGAACTAATGCTGGTTGTATCTGATTTGTCAAAGTAATGGTGTACAAATTGATTGGTTTCCAGATCATAGTAATCCAATCCGCCTCCGAAGGTTGCAATCCACAACTGCGAACCCTCTCTGAAGAGACTATACACGCTGTTATGAGCCACAGAATTAGAATCTTTTTCTTCGTGCTTGAAGTGCAGGAATTGTTTAGTTTGCAAGTCGTAGCGATCCATACCTTGCTGCAAAGTGCCAATCCATAGGTATTGACCATCTTTTAGTATGGCTTTGACATTATTGTCACTTAATCCTTGAGGTTTGGCTGGGCTGGATTCGATCGTATTAAGGAGTCCCTTTTGGTAGCTGTAGTAGTTTAATCCACCCCCTCCGGTACCGATCCAGAGATTTCCCTTTTCATCTTCCGTCATGCAGTTGATCACATTATTTCCAATGCTTCTTGAGTCCATGGTTTTGAAGAAATTCCGAAAACGATGGATGTCCTGGTGGTAAAAGTGTACGCCCTGGTGATAGGTGCCAACCCAAATGCTGCCCCGAGAATCAAAGAATATATTTAATATAGAACTGTTGCCCAAACTGCTCGGGTCCGTTTGGTCTCCGTAGATCAGGTCGAATTTTTGTTTCTCGGAGTCAAACCTGTTTAATCCCGATTGGGTAGCAACCCACAACTTGCCCTTGGGATCCAGCGACAAATCCCGAATGTTGTGGTGGCTAATGGACCTGGGGGCTTCATCGTCATAATGAATCAACTGGTTTTGCTTCTTTTTCCAGCAGAAGAGTCCCGCAGAGTGGGTGCCAATCCAAAAGTTTCCCTCCGGATCCTGTAGAATTGTTTCAATATGCTGGTCCTTTAAATATAAATGGCTGGTTTTATCACTCAGCAATCTCTGAACCCAAAACTCGTCCTTTGGTTTTTCTTGCAGCTGATATAGTCCATCCTTTGAACCAATCCACAGATCTAGGTTTTCATCTTCGTATACAACCTTAATATCCTGATTGGCGATGGAAACGCTTGACGTCGAATCACCTTTGATTTTTTGAAATTGATCGATTTTCTTTCGATAAAGAAATAGGCCTTTCCTCGTGCCAATCCAGGTCCGCCCCTTTGAATCCTGGAATACGCAACGAATGTTGTTGGAGGGCAAATTTTGTGCATCCTCCTCGTTAAACAGGTAATTGGTAAAGCTCTCTGTTTCCCGGTCGTATCGGCTCAAACCTTGTAGTGTGCCGATCCATAAGTGGCCGGTTCGATGATCGGCATGCAGTACCCTGATGTCGTTACAAATTAAACTCTTGCGACTTTTGTCATGCCGGAATACCTTCATGTTGATGCCGTCGTATCGATTCAACCCATCCCGAGTGCCAAACCACATAAAACCATCTACATCCTGTGCAATGGCGAAAACGGAACTTTGAGAAAGTCCATTCTTTTTTTCTAATTGTCGGAAGAGAATTTGCTCTTGCGCAAATAAGTGGAGACTGGCGGTTTTCAAAAGACATAACAGGATCACGACCTTGGAAGTGGATCTTCTGAAGCGCCATGGAAACCTGTTAATCAAAAGCCTTTTTGATTGGACCAAGATGTCTGATTTATGAATCGTTCGAATGAATATACGTTTTCTGAAAATCAGGAAGCAAAAGTGCCGCTTTAAACTTTTACAAAAACATAACGATTTTATCAAATCTCTAGGTATCTAGACTTCCTTTGAATGGTTTAGACCTTACATACTATTCATTTATATTGGCAAACGTGTCCACTAAAAATAGGACTAATTCCTCCCTCGCATAAGCGAAGAAGGAATTATTGACGGACTTCTAATGGATAGAAAAGAAATTGTGGTAAGCAGGTGATCCAATTGACTTGTAAAATTTATCTGAGGCTATTTTTTTGCTGGACCAGGCCCGACCGAAGGAGTATAGCCGAAGCTAAATGACTAGGGGAGAACGCAGGCCAGCGGAAAAGGAGGCCAGAGAAAATTATAAGTTCATTTGATGACTTGCTTAAGTTGCTACTGGGCTTTTCGCAAGTAGATATTCTTGTAGGTAGCTTTTAGCTTCAGTGCATTTCCACCTTTATTAAGCTTACCAACGATGTGGTTGGCAAAGGACTTTTGGGTGCTTTTGTCCGGATCAATTTGAAAATCTAGGTCGGTAAAGATTTTTCCATAATCCGAATCTAGATCAACATTGACGGTTGAGTTAGCTGGGATACTCACATCGACAAAGCTATAAGTGGATCTAAGGTCGATATCCTGCTTTAGAGAATTTTGATCCAGGGTCGAAACGATATGCCCGTATGTATTTTGAGCTTTTAACTCAGCATCCGGCATGCTGAAGTTCAAATTGCCGTATTCTGAAGTTACCCTAACCTTCTTGCCGGCAGGAATTTTAATCGCTAAGTCAATTTCTTGTTTAACGCCTTCAGAATAGGTAGTATAACCGCCTTCTCCCAACTCTTCCTTGATGATCTTATAGACTTCTTTGTCTTTTTGTCCCCTTTTCCGAAAATAGAATTTTTCTCCACCCTTAACTACAGTGATGGTGCGCGGTAATTGATCCACCCCTTTGATGAAGGTTTTGATGCTCAGGGCTGCGCCATCTTTGGAAATGTCTGTTGTAAACGCGTCATCATTTTCTCCGTCATTGATCGAGACCGTTCCGCGTAATTCTATGTCCTGGCCCTGCCAGGTTGTGATGGTGACATCGGCATATTGGAAGTCGAGTTCTATGCTTTGGTTTCCGTTCAATGGGATTGACTGGTTGATCTGGCGCTGACCGTAAAGCGAACTTGAAATGAAAACCAAAATGAGCATAACAGTCGGTGATATCTTTTCCATAATTAGGGTTGTTTTAGCGGGTGACTATCCTTTTCGCAAGTAAATGTTTTTGTAGGTAGCTGTAATGGAAAAATCAACTCCGCCGCCATTTAACGACCCGGTGATTTTTCTTGGGTTTATTTCTTTCATATCATCCGATCTGTGACTCATATCGAGATTGAGGTCGGTATACATCTTTCCATACGAAGTATTGAGCCGGAAATCCGCTTTAATGCCGGTAGGTACTGTTACATCTACATGCTGATACGTAGAATGGAGTTTGACATCCTTTTGTAGGGCTGCTTTAGTAAAATCAGCTTCAATAGATCCGTATACTGAATTAATGGCCATGGGGCCGGTACAATTGGCCATTTTGATCTTATTGTAGTGGGTAGAGACCTCCAGTTCTCCCTTTACATCCTTGATATAAAGAGTCTTACCATTATGTGTTGAATGTTCGTAAGATACGGCTACTCCGGAAGGAACTTTAAAGACATAGCGCGTTTTGCTATTAGGAGAAAGTTGTTCGATTCGAACGGTATTCCCATCAGTGGATTTATTAAGTCCGATGCCCGTATTATCGGTAAGACCTCTGGCACTGATTTCTCTAAGTCCAGCTGCCCTTTCGTCTTTTGTATCTTCCCGATCCCCATCTATCTCTACGATTACGCTGGAGCCGGTATGGCCTTCGATGGAAACTCGGTCTACCTCTTGGATGATTAGCGAACCGGAACTCAAATTGATCTGATGCTGTGCCTTTAGATTAAAAAAGGCAATACAAAAACAGGATATTAGAATGCTAGAATACTTCATGTCTTAATTGATAAAAGTTGAAAAATTATATTCAGTCAGCTTAAGCATTAGAATCTTACATAATTTTGAATTTGCCCATTAGGGCTTCGTCTTTGACTTTGTCCAGAATAGCCGGATTCTCAATCAGGTTTTCAAGGTGGGGGATGGCTGCCGTTTCCTTGAGCTCCACCAGGGCATTGATTAAGGCAATTTGGACCACCGGTTGACTCTGATTCAGGAGAGCGTTCACTAAAACCTCCTTAACTATAGGTTGATTAGCCATTTGTTGAAGAGCATCCAGGGCTGCCAATCGGACATTGGCACTTTCATCGGTATTGATCAGATGTTCAAGATTTCTGATGATTTCTTCGTCGATTTCTGGCAACTCATAGGTAAGGCTAACTGCTTTAATGCGGTTCAGTGTACTTTGCTGTTGCATTAATTGTTCCATATTCGACTTGGTCTTTTCCAATTCCGTTTGCATCGCGATCATCTGTTCCTGATGTAGCGACCGAAATTCCAAGGTACGACCGATGAATATGCCAATGGCTAGGATGATGGAAGCGGCGATGCCCATCCAAAGTACCCTATTTGTTTTAGAGCGACTTATTGACAATATCTTCTGGTCCCTAGCCAGTGCTTCCTTTTCTCTTTTCAACATTGCTTCAAAATTTGCATGTAAAGCGTTGGACGGATGGACCGTAGGTAGGTCGATCACGGCTTGTTGCAAATTCCGCAAACGTTCCAAATGGGCTCTTAATTCCGAAGAGTTCTGCAAATCCTTCGAAATTCTTCTCATTTCTTCATCGTCTAATTCTCCCGAGAGGTAGTCGATCAGAAGGTCTTCTATCTCTGTTTTCATAAGCAGGTGGATTTTTGAATTAGTTTTTGCAATTGTTTGATGGCTCGGTGAATGCGCACCTTGACATTGGACTCGGAAATTCCAAGCACTTCTGCAACCTCAGCGTATTTCATGTTTTGGATCCATCCCAGGACAATGACTTCTCGATACTCGGGTTTGAGTCGTGCAATGGCTCTCTCAAGTTGCTGGCGACGTTCCTCGGGAATGGCATCTTCGTTGCTGGTAGACAATCCCAGGTCCTGTACCCCGATTGAGTCATCTATCCGGATCGGATTCAACCTGAAATGATCCTTATGGATGTTTCTGGCAATTTGGTAAACCCAAGATTTGAAACTCTTGTCGCCTCGGAAGGATCTTCGGTATCGTATGATGCGTTCGAACACATTCTGCGTAAGATCCTCACTCAATGACTCGTCTCGGGTCATTCGCACGAAATAGTTGAAGATCTTTAAGTGATAACGTTTGAATAAGAGGCTTAGCTGGTCCAATTGATCCTGGCTGACCTTTTGCATGATTTCTTCGTCAGTCATACCATTTTTTATGAGTGTTCTTTCGAATTTCTGTTGTGATTACTAAAAGATAGAGAAATGGTTACAGACTGCTGAAATATTTTTTGGTAAGCTTTATAATGCTACTGCAAACTGATGTAGTCGATTTCAAGTTTAAAGGTCTCCGCCTTTTTGTTGCCGACCAGAAAAGCGATTTCCTCCATTTTTTCTGCCGGGAAATTCGGGATGTTTAGTTTCCTCCCTCGAAAAGTCGGATACATTTGCTTCAGCGGTATTTCAATAACCTGCCATTCAGTAGTGGTTTGGAAATAGGAAATGTAGGAATGCCGGTCATAGATACTGGACTTGACCCGAAATTGATAGCGCTTGCCGTCACCTTTCAACCTGATCAGGCACTTTGAATATTGTTGCGTGGTAAGGGTAGGAAATCGATGTCTTACTGACGAGAAACCTCCATTGTTTTCCAAGGAGACCCGACCGGTAAAAATACCGTTTCCTTCAGGATTTATGAAAAATTGTCCTTGAGAACGGCCGCCCATGACGCCATCGTCAATGACAAACCAATTCATTAAGGGAGCGTTTGTTTTGAAATCGAACAGCATCATTTCATCGTCTTGAGAATGGGGAATTAGTGTAAGGGCAAATAAAACAAGGGATAGCATACCATATCTAGATTGCATAGTTCTTCCTTTGATCACTAAGCCTGTGGAAAGTAAATTAAATGTCCCTGCAATGATTTTGTTCAAGTAAAATGCTTATTCTTCCTTTAAGAAGCATCCCAATCGGCTTCCTGTATCCTATTTTATGGGCCTGTTTCCCGGAGCTCCTATTTTTTATGCCGGTCAACTAATTCCTGCTGGAATGTTATTTGTAGAGGGAAAGCAATGTTTTGCAATAAATTAGGACAAAATGCCTCTTAAGCTATAACTTACAGCAGCAGGTTGATGGCTGTCAGGAGCAAAATACCAATCAAAGTGACCGTAAATAAGGGGCCTTTTTCTTCGTGGTTACCATGACTTTTGGAGAGGAAATAAGCTGATGCGATCAGACAGCTCCACAGCATAATAGTATACAGCTTGTAATTCCTGGCAAAGCGTTCGATATTGTGAGAGCCGGGGTCAAAGAAATATGCAATTGCAAATTGGGCAATCGTCATAATGGAAGCATAGAGAAAAAAACGAAAGTACCATCTACGATAATTGGATTCGGGAAATACTTCCGGTTGGTCAAGAATATCTTTCATGGTCAAAAGCTTTTAAATTCGGATGCTTTTCTCAAAACTTTTGTTGTGCCATTTCTATCAGGCATCTAATATATGGTTTAGAACGTTTATGTAGTAAGTCGTCAAACAATCTTTTCCTGAAAAGAAAGCTAACCCCTTTCAATTTCAGTCAATTAACCACTTTGGTGGTTTGACTGAGGCGACGGATCCCAAAAACTTCTTTTTTTGGCCTACCAGAAATTTTCAATTGATTTTTCGCAGATAACTTCCGGACAGAATTTGCGACTTTGGTTCCAAAAAAATATCCGCCTCCGGTTTCGAGTGAGGGTAGTCGATGGTAATTTGCATCTCAATGCAGTAAGTGAGAATGGAAACTAGTATTCGCAAATGAAGAAAAAGCCATCGAAACGTGGCTTTGAGTGCTCTAAAAATAGGATGAATAGCCGTCGTAATTCGGATTTTCTTTTTGGAGCTTATATTTGGTATAGCGATCCTTATTTCGTTTCTTACCCGAAGAAAATTTAAACAGCTTCTTTTGGATCCTTATCGTTGACCGACTTTAAAGACCTACTTTTAAGAAGTACTGAATAACAAAACGTAGCAACTATGACCAAGTTGAAAGTCGGGGTGATCGACCTCGTTAGTAAGGGCCCGAAGAAAACCCTGTGGGCTAAATACATGCATGCCAATATGGCAAGCATTATGCCCCAAGTTGTAGCGACCTGGTGCGAGCAGGAAGGGCACGATGTTAGAATGATCTGTTATACTGGGCGGGAGGACCTCAATAATGAACTCCCAAAGGATATTGACCTCGTATTCATCTGTGCCTTTACCCAGGCAGCCATGTTGGCTTATGCATTGAGCAATTTATTTCGGAGTCAGGGGGTCGTTACCGTTCTGGGCGGACCTCACGCTCGCTGTTATCCTGACGATGCGGTCAAATATTTTGATTATGTGACAGGATTTACCGACAAATTTGTCATCGCCACCATTCTGGATGAGTGTAAGACCCAACAACCGGTTGGCAAACATCTCACAGCGGAGAAACAGCCCAGCAGTTTACCAGGTATCAGAGAGCGTTGGAAATTCATTGAGCCAACTCTGAAGAAAGCACCAGCACTCAAATTGGTCCCCATGATCGGTAGTATGGGGTGTCCGTATACCTGTTCGTTTTGCATCGATTCCGAAGTGCCCTACCAACCACTGAGTTTTGACCTACTGAAAGATGATCTTAAATTTTTGATGACGAAATTTAAGACGCCCTATGTAGCATGGCACGACCCGAATTTCGGCGTTCGGTTTAATGATTATATTGACGCAATTCAATCGGTAGCCCCCAAAGGTCGTTTTCGCTTCCTGGCGGAGAGTAGTCTTTCCATCTTGACCGAGAAACATCTCAAGCGATTCAAAGAAACCGATTTTGTGGCTATGTTGCCGGGAATCGAATCCTGGTATGAATTGGGTGGGAAGTCCAAAGTAGCTCGGACTGCTGGTATGGATAAAGTGAATAAAGTATCGGCGCATATCAATAAAATCTTTGAGTACATCCCCTATATCCAAGCCAACTTCGTGATGGGGTTGGATAGCGATGAAGGTGATGAGCCGTTTGAGTTGACAAAAGCCTTCGTCGATAAATCGCCCGGTGCTTTTCCCGGCTACTCCCTTCTGACTGCTTTCGGCGAAGCCGCTCCTTTAAACCTAGAATACCAAAAAGCCGATCGACTAATAGCTTTTCCTTTCCATTTTCTTAATAACCATTTGGCGATGAACCTCAAGCCAAAGAATTATGAGTGGATCGACTTTTACGATAAAGTGATCGATGTGACTTCTTATACTTTCTCGCGCCGAGCTATATACCGCCGCGCCACTGCCACTTCCAATAGCACTGCCCGTTGGATGAATGTGATGCGAGCTATCTCCTCTGAGGGGTATGGTCGGATCAGACACTTCAAAACCATTCGGAAACATTTGAAAACAGACCATAAATTCCGTGACTTTTTCGAAAAAGAATCGGACCAACTACCCCAGTATTATATCGATGTCATTAGAAAAGATCTGGGGGTTTTCTGGGAATGGCTGCCCAAGGAATCCATTCACCATGATCCAAATGCCTATCTGAAAAAAGTACGCCGACAGCAGGTGGAACAGGAGGTCGAATTGTAGTTTCGCCGCAAGCTTGGTGTCTAGAAATATGAAAATCGAGCATTTACTCGTTTAGATAGGAAATTGAAAAATCTTATGGGAAGAATTAGCGGAATTGCTCTGATAATTTGCATGGGAGCTTTTGGTTCAGTGCTACAAGGCCAATCTGGTAATTTGGTAATCATACTGAGTAACTTGAAGTCGAATTCCGGTAAAATAATGATCGCTGCATACGACGATCCAGACACATTCTTGGGAGATGAAGCGGTAGCAGTTCATATGGTCCCGGTAAAGGATATCCAAGATAATAAAGTAGTGATGAAGGACTTATCTTACGGCCAATATGCACTAAGTCTTTTCCACGATGAAAACGACAACGGGAAGTTAGACAGCAACTTCTTCAAGATTCCCAAGGAGCCGTTTGGGTTTTCCAATGATGCCAAAGGCCGATTCGGACCTCCAAAATATCAGGCAGCTCGCTTTGACTTCAAGGAAGATGGTCAGGTTATCCAGGTTCGATTGAAAAAGATATAGGCCGGAACATATACATTCCTACGGAGTAAGAAACTTGGCATGGTTCGGACTTTCATTCCTGCTTTCCTTTTCCTGCTTAAGATTAGTCATTGCATTAAGCAATGGTCTTGCCGGGGCCTTCTCTATGGTCGTTAGATTGAAGACTTCCTACCTTAATTCACTAAACATCTCAACAAAAAACGGAGGTTTTGGGCATGCCCTCTGGCGATTGGAAAGCTATTGCTCGGTGTCCTTCCTGGTTGGTGGCAACCAAAGCCATTGCGGATGGTGTAGCCTTGGTCCGACCGGTAAGTAAGAAACTAATAATCGCTGTTGATAATTACGTGTGAGTATTGGCAAACCATGATTACTCATCATTTTTCTACTTTTAAGTTTTAAAATGTGACTAATTTTGATTTTTGAGTCCATAATCAATGATCTTTATTGGTTTAAGGAATTCTTTAAATTACGATGGAATGAGCGAAAACGCATCGACACAAAGCGTGCTGAAAGTCTGTGAGGCGGCGTTGAGAGAAATTATCGATCAAGCCTGGACTTATTCACAATTGTCAGAGCATCTGGAGATCATGCCATTGTTGGCCGAAGAGATCTCCCGTCAAATCATTTTGGTGGGTAACGAAAGTTTTGAATTCCTCGAACAATTGCCAAAAGAACGCAGTCAGCAGGTTTTGGAGCATTGTATCATCAACTTTCTTTGGGCCGATCGGGCTAAATCCTTTCTCATACTATGGCGGGATGTTTTTTTTGAGCAATACCGGGCTCAGGTCTTGAAACTTGACGGGCGGATAACGATAGAAGATCAAGAAACACTGAATGAGGCTTCAAAGGCAACGGTGATGACAGCAGCCCAGGAATTGATGGACTACTTTGAGGAGGAGATCAGAATCACCAGGATTAGCCGATACGGTAAGGAGCGAAGAATCGGTAACTGGATGTTACAGCAGAACCCCTGGCCCGTTTATCGCGAGCAGATTGTTGCCGTTCACCAACAATGTCAGCAATTACTGGATGAGTTTCGCGATTTTGAGTCAACCTCAGCGATATTTATTAAAATCGATGCACTGATCGGGAAAACCATGGACGGGTGTGAAGAACATATCGAAAAAATCAAGGGAAATACCCAATCCACCATTCGTTTTATTCGAGAGTCGATTGCCGAAGATCCACCCCGGCCGGGCAAGGTTGTTACCCATTTGGAGAGTTTGGAGGAAGAGTTGGAAGTGCCTGAATATCGAAGATCTTTCAATAGTCAATTGGAGCAGGAAATTCAAAAGTTTTCCGAGAAACGACAAGTGCCGGTTAGCACTAGCTTGGGCTGGGTACAATTCAAGGAAATTCCTTTTCAAAAATTGGTACAACGTTGGTTAGAGTCTGAGGTCTTGCCTATCTTATATGAGATCTGGGATCTTACGGCTCTGATTAAAGCTGAAGAAAATACTTCATTGGTGAACATTCGGAATCGTGCAGTATTGTTGACAAATGAGTTAAAAGAAGGGAAAACACCGGATTTTAAAACGCTTGATTTGTCACAACCGCTAATTACATTCATACAGAAGATCGCGAAAACTGCGGAAGAACTATTTAAATTGAAATCTATGATTACCGGTCGCATTGATAAGGAGTTTAGGATTTCAAATTTGTTCAATACATCGCATGATTTTCTTCCCGTGCCAATCCAGGTTTCCTTTAATCAATTCATGATTGATCAGGACAAACTCCTGGGGCGAACACAGAATTGGTTTTCCAAACAAGTGGAAAGTATCCGTAAATTTAGAAAACGAGTAGAATTAGAAGATTCTTTTTCGATTGCAGAAAGGACAGTTCGCTACCTTCAAAGTCGACAGGTAGATCCAGAAAACAGTAACTATACCAGCATTTTCTTGACGAGAGGATACGTGGGAGAGTCTTTTTGGGTGGGCCGAGAGAACGAGCTCAGCCACATTGCCAACTTGGTCAAGAGTTGGGAGGAAGGATTTCGTGGGGCAGTGGCACTGACCGGACAACGCCTCTCCGGGAAATCCTTTATGGGGGAAATGGTCGTCAATCGATTGTTTCCCGATCGCACCATAAAATTAAGGCCCGAAGAGGATCTAATCCTTCCCGGAAGAAGAGTATCAACCGGTTTTGATCTTGGAGAAGTCTTGAAGTACATCCGAAAGTACAGCTTGAATACCCGGCCTTTGATCTGGATCGATGATTTGGAACTATGGACCAGTGCAACCATCCCATTCAGTCAGAATGTAAAAGCACTGCAAAAATTCATCGATAGTCATTCCACCAGAATGTTTTTTCTCGTTGCAATGAATAATTGGACGAAGGCGCATCTGGATCAGTTTCACGATTCTGATCGAGTTTTTCAAGCGGAGATCAACTTAGACCGGATGTCCGGACAAGAAATAGAGGAAGCCATATTGATCAGGCATGGAGCCACGCATAAGAAATTAATGGAATCCAAAGGGCGCGAAGTTGGCCCGAGGAAGTTCCGCAAAATGGCCAAAAGAGTTCATGTCAATGCCGATGGGAACATTGGAGATGCGCTAAATGGTTGGGCCTCCTCCATTAAGAAAATTGATGAGGAGCAGGTTGAATTTGAGTTTAAATCGATTTACAGCCTGCCAAATATTCAAGGGGCCGACTCCCTTCTGCTCCTCTTTACCGTATTGATGGAAAGACAAACCAGTGAATATCGTTTGCGAAAATTATTTGGCCCGGCTTTTTCAACTACCTATAGTACGATTCTTCAACGACTGATCAATATCGGTCTGTTGAAGAGGGAGTCCAATGGATTGCTGGAAGTTAATCGGCTGGCAGTTAACGATTTGGCAAAGCTTTTGCATCGGAAAAAATATTTGAAATTGCACCATCAAAAAAACAACGCCTGATATGGAACCGGTAGTCATCAAGCAGTTTACCTGGATCAACTTTGGTATGGCAGCACTCTTGCTATTCCTTGTGTTTTTGTTGCTGCAGTTCTTACATCGCATAGTTGGAAGAGCACTTTTTCTGGGCCGATACCAGTTTCCGCTAAAGGCAGGTATTCATCGCTTACTATTGGTCTACGAGCCGTTGGTCTTATTCATCCTCACCGGGATCTTTGTATTCATCAACCCGGCGTTGCATGGATTTCTGTTTCTGATCCTATTATTGGGGGGCTTTTATCAACTAAGGGATTATGTTAGTGGTCGATTGGTTCTAGGGACGAGGGGCTTGTCTACTGGTAAAAAGTTGAAGACCAATCATCTTCAGGGGATCATTACGAACGTGGGTAGACTGGGATTGGAATTACAGACAACCGATGGATTACATTTCATTCCTTATCGGCAATTGACCGCTAGGGGATATACTTTGGTTTCCGGGCAGGAAATTGGCGGTTTTCACCAGATAGTTCTCCAACCTAAAGATAAAGATTTGAAAAAGGACCACGTCAATCATTTGATGAATCTAATGGCTACCACTCCCTATGTAGATATTAATTATCGGCCGGAATTGGTGGCAGTGGCCGCTCCCGATCCAACCATCAAGGCCCGGATTTTACTAAAGGAAGAAAGCCATTTGCCACAGTTATTGGCGCTTATTGATGATTGGGGGTACGATGGACAGGTTACGAATTTAGTTTAACGGCAAAAACGATTGTTTAATGGAAATATTAACATCCTATAACCTCATAATTGAGGCATCAGTTATTATCATTCTATCTTTTATTTTCAGCGGTATTGCACGTAAGACTAATATTCCTTCCGTTTTGATGCTGATTTTATTGGGCATTGTTTTAAAGATCGTCCTAGATACCTTTGGATTGGGAGGGGTGAACTTTTTTCCAGTACTTGAAGTCCTTGGAATTGTTGGACTAATTATGATCGTGTTGGAAGCCGCATTGGAGTTAGAGCTAAAGCGAGAAAAATACCTGCCCATTACAAAGGCTTTGGTCATTGCTTTAATAGGCTTGATTGCATCAACCTGGATCGCGGCCTTGATCCTACACCAGTTCATACCCGGAATGGATATGCACGCTGCCTGGTTATATGCGACACCGTTGTCCATTCTTTCCAGTGCTATCATTATTCCAAGTGTCAGCGGTTTAAATGAGTCTAAAAAAGAATTTCACATCTACGAAAGTACTTTCTCCGATATTATGGGCATTATGTTGTTCTATTTTTTGACCGGACAACTTGATGGGGGAGAGCATTCCAGCGGTTTTGCCGGTTTTGCGGGCAACCTACTGTTAACACTGGTCATTTCTTTGGTGGCGAGTTATCTGATTATTCTTGTGTTTCAAAATATTCGTAGCAATACGAAGCTCTTTCTCCTGATAGCGGTGCTGCTGCTGCTGTACTCCCTCGGTAAATTAATGCATCTGTCTTCTCTCATTATCATTTTGATTTTTGGACTGTTAATTGCCAATATGCCTTTGTTTTTTCAAGGGAGATTGGGGAAGTATTTGCACCTGGAAAAGGCTAAACACATTTATGAGGGATTACACGTCATTACGATGGAGACGGCTTTTGTGGTTCGCACCTTCTTCTTTGTTGTTTTTGGACTGACAATTTCTTTAGCTTCTCTAGTTAGTGTTAATGTCGCAATCGTTAGCGGACTCATCATTTTGTCTATTTACCTCATCCGGTTTGTGATTTTGCGTTTGTTCCTAGGGTCAGATATCATTCCACAATTGTTTATTGCACCGCGTGGCTTGATTACCATACTTTTGTTTTATGCTATTCCTGAGGAGGTTATGGTTGAAGGATTTGAACCAGGTATATTACTGTTCATCATCATCCTGACTAGTTTGATTATGACATTTGCCATGATTTTTGACAAAAGAAGAAGCGGTAAAGCAGTTCGTAGAGCACAAAATGTGCCAGTGGGGTACAGCAGATGGAAAGCACCCTCGATCGTTCTTAAAGAAGACCAAGAATAATTGATTGGTAGTCAAATGCTTGTATAGGATAAATCTCTGAAGAGTGTTTTGAAAGATTTTATGCCAAGAAATTGTAAAAAACCGAGAATTAACTCAATTTGTGTGGTGCTAAGAGAAAGCGGTGATCATGTGCAGCCTTTCATGGAATTTGACGTTTAATTGGAGGAACAACCGAACCTCTAGCGGAGCGGAAAGGTCTACTGGGCACGTTAAATAGAATATGATGGGATCATTTAGGAGGGCTCAATTCAGATTGCAGATTCGCAAGATAATGTGGATCGTATTATTTTGGTTACTTCTCTCCAACCTCCAGATCATCTATGAGTATTTGTTAATGAAGGACATAGGGTATTTCCCACCTGAGTATCATTTTCAGACCTATTTCTTTGTAAATATTCTGATAACAGTCACTGCAGCATTAGTTGCCGG
This sequence comes from Saprospiraceae bacterium, assembly GCA_028284395.1. Lineage (GTDB taxonomy): Bacteria > Bacteroidota > Bacteroidia > Chitinophagales > Saprospiraceae > JANQRV01. Next base: position 15,465 of record JANQRV010000125.1, on the reverse strand, counting down.
TTCTCTGCTGACATTATTCCTGGAAGACTGGTTCCGAAATCAGCCATATTGGAGGGCGATCTTCAATGTACTTGCTGTTTATACGGTTTCATCAGTCATCATTTCTTTTTCAGGGAATGCAGTTCTGCGGAGCATCCAAATGGAATTGCCGATTTACCATAGTCAGGTCCGTAATTCAGCACTGGATTACTTGACCAGCATGGAATATCTAAAGAATTTTATTCTTTGGTTAACGATTGTTTTCGGGACGATCGCGGCTTTGCTGATCAATGATAAATACGGTCCCGGCATTCTTAAGGAGTTTCTTTTGGGCCGTTATTTTCAACCCAAAAGAGAAGAGCGCATATTTATGTTTCTCGACCTTAGAGATTCTACCGTTATTGCCGAAAAATTGGGAGAAGCAAAGTATTTTGAGTTCGTTCGTGAGGTCTTTCGGGATGTAACTACTCCGATATTGTATGCTAAGGGAGAGATTTATCAGTATGTGGGAGACGAGATTATCGTTAGCTGGAAAGTCGCTCAGGGAATAGAGGATACCAATTGTCTCAACTGCTTTTTTGCAGTTCAAGAAGCATTAAATCGCAAGAGTCAGGAATACTTGGATAAATATGGGGCGCGACCACAATTTAAAGCTGGTCTCCACTACGGCTATGTTATGGCCGGGGAGGTGGGAGTTGTAAAGAGAGATATCGTTTTTTCCGGAGATGTTTTAAATACTGCATCGAGAATCCAAGCCAAGTGTAATGAATTAGGCGTAGATATTCTTTTTTCCGAATTTCTGTTGGAGAAACTGACCTTGAGCCATTCTTCGCCAAAACCACAGAAAATTGGGAATATGCAGTTGAGGGGGAAGCAAGAAAAGATGGTTCTCTATACTATGTAAATCCCATTTTATATGCTATGAGTAAGTAGATCGTACCGGTAGAAAAAGTCAGTAAGCCCACCCAAAAAAAAGGCTTTTTGGGATGAATGCTACCATCCTTGATTTCTCGCTCTATTAGCGGGAGGAAAGTAATGGCAAATAATGCGATGAAGGGTAGCAAGAAAACAAAGAATAGGTGCCCATACCCATGCGCTGCTTCCAATTGCATTGCCGGTAATAAGGTTGAAGGAAAGGCCAGTAAGAGAGCGACCGCCCCTATGGCACCAGTGAGCGGGACTGCATGAACATACTCCAGCGAAATTGCCAGTAGTACACAACTCATCAAAATTGTTGGATTTAAAAGAGTGCTGGACACGCCAGGAAGACCATAGGTACTGGTGGAGGCGAGCAAACACCAAAATAGCCAAACTCCGATATGGGCCGACCAGGAATCGATGTACTTCTGGCAGATCCACACGACGAAGTAACTGGTAAGTATCGAGACGCCGACCAAGCTGCCTCTGATCGGCCATACGGGGCTCGGAAAGGCAGGAATATGCCCGATGACATCCAGTAGTATATGCATCAGGATGAAATTACTGCCTAAAATTAAGCCAAAAGCTAATACATTGATAACCAGTGATTGGCCTATTCTAGTCCATGAGGTGAGTTTCCTTTGCACCAAAACAAATCCAGACAATAAGAGAAAAATCAGACATAACAGAGAAAGTGAACGTGCAGCCCAATCCGGCCAAAAGATCCAAAAAGCCATGTGTCTCAATAATTTTGGGGACAAGTAAATTCTTTCTCTCCAGGCTTGTTTTTACCCCAAAAGTAGGTTACTGTGAATTGGACAGACCTATTTTTACTTTCCAAAAGTGGATTTTCAAAAACATTAGAAAGTCCCGATACATAGCGCAATTCCAATTGTAAATTGGCTTTAGAGTTGTACCCGATTCCTACAGGAATACCAATGTCGCGGGACTTTATGTGCTCCTCATCATCAAAGGTCGGATGAAACTCGTTATCTAACTCAGCAAAGCTCTTCTTTTCCTTTATCAAGTAGCTCAACTGAAATCCACTACCGATGTAAAACTTTGGGAAGAAATAATACTTTACCAGGATTGGTATGTTCAAGTAATTTAGCTTTAGGGCAGCTTCATCGTCCTCTATTTCTGCTCCTTGCCCAGCATAAAGAATTTCCGGTTGTACAGCGATTTTCTTCGAAAGGTGCCACTCTACCGCCAAACCTCCCAAGAGGTTGGGGTAAGTATCATAGAAGCTATCGTCAAAATGAGGGGCTTCAAAGTTATTCGCCGAAATACCGCCTTTCAATCCCAAAAAAACCTGGGCATTCGAAGGCAATACCAAAAATAGGTACAAGAAGAGGCCGATCCCAAAGGGTCTCATAACTAGTGATTTCATTTTATAGTAAACATTTCATCTTGCTGTAGAGTTTTTGCAAAAATTGGATCCTGGTTACTTTTCGACGCAATTAATTACCCCGATTTCAGCCGAATTCAAAGCAAATGATTTAATTTCGCCCCAATTTCAAATTCATCATTATGCGTACCTACTCGCCATCCGTGAAACTCGCCCTTCTAATTTTATTACTCCCTACTTGGAGCTGTAACACCGGAACATCTCGGCCAGCAGATGAGCCAAATGCATCTACCGAAGCGGCTGCATCTGAACAAGAAGAAGAACCGGTATACAGCAATAAAGTGCCTCCGGAAGAGTTGCTCGCCGCCTACGAAGCCCACGGAGGATTAGAAACATGGAAAAAGAAGAAAGGACTGTTATTCATTATGGCAGAGGGAGAAGATTCCGAACGGCATGAATTTCATTTGGAAAACCGGTTTTCACTCATTATTCACCCCGATTTTTTGATTGGGCACAATGGTGAAGGAACCTGGATTAGTCCAAATAAGCAATTGTTCCGGAAGGGCTCACCTCGATTTTACCATAACCTCAATTTCTATTTTTTCTCGCTACCTTTTATCTTTTCTGATGACGGTGTGAACTACGAACTCTTGCCAACCAAAGAAATTGAGGGGAAAACCTACGATGTGGTGAGGATAACTTTTGATACTGGGGTAGGAGACGCACCAAAAGACGTTTATCTGGCGCATTTCGATCAAGAGACACATCAGCTTTACCTGCTTTTATACACTGTTACCTACTACAAGAACCAGGCAAGTGATCGATACAATGGCCTGATCTATGAAGAATGGCAGGAAGCAGATGGCTTGTTGGTACCAAAGGTTGTAAAGAGCTACAGTTATCTCAATGGAGAACTGGGAGAAATACGAAACACTAAGGTCTTCAGTCAGGTCAAATATTCAGATGAAGCCCCATTAATCTCTGATTTTGATCGCCCCGGAAGGTCGGAAATAATTCCTTTGCCACAACGATGATGAACTGGATTCATTCATTCGTTACGCAAACTGTCTACAGGGTTCATCATTGCTGCCTTGCTTCCTTGCCAGCCAATGGTGGTGGCCGCTAATAGAAAGGCAATTAAGGCTGCTCCAACGATACTCCACCACTCGATAGGAGCGTGATATACAAAATTCTGTAGCCATTTCTGCATCAGATAAAGCGCGACTGGTGCTGAGAACATCAACGCGATCGCTACAGGTTTGATAAAGTCTTTGCCAAGCAAGGTGATAATGGTTCCTACGCTTGCACCCAAGACTTTCCGGATACCAATTTCCTTGGTTCGCGTTTCAGAAATGAATGCTACCATGCCGTAGAGACCGATACAGCCGACAAAAATCGCCAATAGGGCTACCGTTCGCATGACTTTGAATAGTAAATGCTCTATCGCATAGTTTTGGGCAATTTTTTCGTCCAGAAAAACATATTTGTAAACATCTTCAGGAAAAGTCGATTTCCAGACTTTCTCAATGTATTGCAAGGTTTCTGCTACTGATTTGTTGCGGCCGATCGTAGGGCCCAATTTGATGCTTGCCTCATTGAAAAAACCCGTTCCATAATAGAATAGAAAGCAGGGCTGAACGGCCTGCTGTAAAGGGTTGTTGTGAAAGTTACGGACGACCCCTATGATCGGAGCCGTACCTTCATTAATGACAAGCGATTGACCAATGGCTTCTTCCGGAACCAGGCCCAAGGATTCGATGGCTGCCTCATTCGCAATAAATGCATTGAATCTGCTCCTCTCATTCGATCTATTCAACCAACTACCTGCTAGTAATTCTAGGCCGTAGACTTCTTTGTAATGCCGGTCTACTACTTTCATTTCTGCTGCTCTGACCTGGCTGGCAGGTTCCTGCGGCAAGCGAAAGTCCGTGCCGTAAGCTTCATCAAGATGGGTTAGAGGAATGCCGGAAGCAAAGCTAATTGCCTGGATATTGGGATCTCGTTTTAGGCGCTGAGCAAAATTTTGAAGTTGCAGGCTGTCTTGATCCGGGATATTGATAGTGAGAATGGTATCTTGGTAAAAGCCTAAATCTTTGTTTTTTACGTAATGCATTTGCGAAGCGACTATAATCGTACACAGTATGAGAGCGTGAGAAATCCCGAATTGTAATCCTACTAAAGATTTCCTTAGGGCAAGGCCTTTTTTGCCAAATCCATTGTCCTTGTTTTGTAAAGATTGTAAAGGTGATCCAACGGTAGCGAAATGCGCTGGATACCACCCTGCCAGGAAGACAATAAGGATGACGAGCGTAGAAAGCAGCGGTAGGACCTGCCAATCTAACTGAAGGTTCAGATCAAATAAAGTGATCCGCGTACTGATTTGGTTTAAAATGATATCTGCCAAGAATACCGAAAACAGAGCGGCGACGACAACGAAAATCAATATTTCGGAGATGAAATTTCTAATCAATTGTTTCTTAGTACTACCAAGGACTTTTCTAACACCTACCTCCACATTTCTTCTGGTAATTTGTGCCAGTGCAAGATTTACATAATTGACACCGGCAATGATGATTAAAAATAGTCCGAGGATACCTAACCCCCAAAGTAGATCCATTGAAATGACATAGCTGCCATTGCTATTACCATACAATTTATTGGTATGAATATCACTGATTGGCTGGAGGCGATACTCGATTCGTCGATAATCTTCCGGTTTCAAGTACTTGGCTTTCCATAGTGCAATTTCTGCTTCTAACTCTTGAGGCTCGATTCCACCCTCTAATGTGAGATAGGTGGTTCCACTGTAATTTCCCGACCAATTCTGGGTTTGGTACGGATGATCTTTTTGATAATGAGCGTAGGGGATCAGCAAATCAAAAGGTAAATTGGTATTGGAGGGAGGATTGCGGACAACTCCGGTTACTACCAACGGATCCTTGTTGTTAAGTAATAGGGTCTTCCCGATCACTGAATTCAAGTTGACCCCAATCTCTGGAAAGTATTTTACGACCAGGTCGGCAGTAATGATGACGGAATTGGGTTGATCAAAAGCAGTTGTTGAATTTCCGGCGAGCCAAAAATCTGGTTGCCAGCCTTTGAAATCGAAAATCTGTAGATAGTATTGGTCGGTGAAAAGTACATGCTCTTCTTGGTCTCGTAGGGTTTCACCCAAACTGTTCTGGACACTGATGATACGACTGAAAGGGCCGGCAGTTTGTGTCACCTTTAGATTGGGAAAATCACTACGCAAAGCAGCTGGTAGTGGGTAAGCCGTGGTATTCCAAAATTGGGTGCCGCTTGCAGTATGATCATGCTGTACGACACGGTAAGTATTTTCGACTAGCGTATGATATTGATCAAAGTTCGTTTCGTGTTTTAGACAATAAAAAATGACAATGGCACCAGTGATGCCGATTGTTAACCCCAAAATGTTGATGATTGAATAGGTGCTGTTTTGAAGGATTCGTCGCCACGCGATCTTTAAACTATTACTTAATTGCTGCATGCGAAAAGCTGATGATTGATTCATTGATGGAAGACAAGAAGCATTCCTAAAATTGGATAATTGCTATTGGTTTGATAGACAGATTTTTAAAGTATAATTCTATTTTGTCGCCCTGTTCAAAAACGGACATATTTGTCCAGTATTGAACAGAAAGAATACTTACTTTTGGAAGAGCCAGTAGGGTTAAATGATGGGACGCAGTATGCGAGATCTATTCAAATTAAAAAAAATAATATTAAATAAATAATTATGTATCATGAAATTGATTCAATTTCTTTTGTTATTAAAGAATAAATAATATATTTGGATCAATCCCATTTTTCTTTCCGATTGCAACTTACAAGAATATTACACTTACCTGTTGGGTATAATTTAGTACAACCCGTTTTCTCAAGAATCGATTATCTACAAAAAGAATTCTATTAGGGTATCGTATCGATGTTCAACCTCATTTTCATTGGAGCTTGATGGAGCTCCAGGCATTGGTTACTCTATAAGATCCTAAACCCCATTATTAATCTAAAACACCTAGTTGCCTATGAGTCAATACTTTCCGTTGCGCTAATGTCTGATTAGCAATCTAATTACCCGTTCTAACTACACAACAATGGTCTGTCTTTGTGCGCCAATTTTCCGGTCGTACAAAGGGATTCCTGTATTCAAGTTTGGCTAGTCTGTATCTGTGCTCCATTGATTTGGATAGCGTACAGGCATCCTTGTGTTTACATATTAATAATCACTATAAATTGATATAGATGAGAAGGTACGTTTATGCCTTTTCAGAACTGTTTTTGCCAATGATTTCCTTAATACTAAACCTCTCGTATGAGTCTATCCCAACACTTTAAAAGAATCCTTTATGGCACTCGTTTGTATTCGAGTGTTTTGACTCCCTTATTGCTGGGTGTCATACTCTTTTTTTCAGGATCTTCTAATGAAGAAGTCTCACCCGTTGTCAATCGGCAGATGGTGATGGAAAGAGAAGCAGGAGAATTCGCTCCACAATCATTTGTTTGTGATCCGGACGAGACTCCGCCGGAACTCACTTGCCCGGACGATGTAACGGTCAGTTGCGGAAATAGCCTAGACCCGGAAATAAATGAGTCCGTAGGTATTGCCACCACTACTGATGAATGTGACGAATCACCTTCGTTGACTTTCTCGGATTCTGATATAGTGAGCCCCTGTGAAGGAGGCACTATCATCCGGACCTGGCAATCTACTGACGCAAGTGGTAATACGGTATCTTGTGAGCAGGAAATCACGATCGAAGCCGATGATGAGGCTCCGGAAGTAACGTTAAAGGAAGAATATGCTGAAAGATTCCCTGATGGTCTGATGATATTCGAATGCAGCGCCTTACCGGATTTTGGTGATATGACTGATTGGGTAGTAGCTGAGGACAATTGCGATGAAAGCCCTAAAATTAGTTTCCAGGAATTTCCTGCCAATGGATCAAATTGTGTGGAAGGATACCCTGGTGAGTTAGAATGTATTTGGTTTGCTACGGATGTATGCGGAAATGTTTCTGAGAAAGTTGTTCTGACTTTGAGAATTGTTGATGAGACGGCTCCGGTCATCACTTGTCCACCAGATGTTACATTGGCTTGCAGTGAAAATCGAAGCCCGGTTTACAATGGTCGGGTCGGCAGAGCCACTGCTACCGATAATTGTGGTGAAGACATCGAAATCACTTACGAAGACGAGGGCCCCGAAGATATTTGTGCCGGTGGAGTTATCCAGCGGACCTGGACGGCCACTGATCCTTGTGGGAATCAATCTTCTTGTGTGCAATTGATTACTATAGAGAAAGATAGTGAAGCACCGACCATTGAATTGAAAGAAGAGTATGCCGAATTGTTCACTGACGGAGTCATTAGGTTGGGATGCAGTGAGAATTTGCCAGATTTTGAAATCATGCCATCATGGGTGGACATTCAAGATGATTGTGATCGTCGCCCCGGAGTTAGTTTTGAGGATGTACCGATGGAAGGAGACTGGAAAACAGACGGTTTTCTAAAGAAGTTTGTCTGTATTTGGTATGCCGTTGATTATTGTGGGAATGTTTCTGATACCATTGAAGTGGAAATTCACATTGTTGATGAAACACCTCCGGAATTAAGCTGCCCGGATGACGTAGAAATTGAGTGTTTTGAAGACGTTGATCCTTTGCAAAATCCGAACATGGGAGTTGCAACAGCGATTGACGATTGTGATGAAGAGCCTACTGTTACTTATACAGATGAGGGCAACATCATTTCGCCATGTGAAGGTGGACAAATTATCAGAACTTGGCGGGCTGTAGATGCCTGTGAAAATGACACGACTTGTACTCAAATAATAACATTACTGCCGGATAATACTCCTCCAGTGATCACTACACAACTGGAAGATATTGATCTTGGCTGTAACCCATCTGTTTTCCCCGAGCTACCGTCGGTCGAGGCTACTGACAATTGTGGTTCTATCGCTGAAATAGTAGTGGATAGTACTTTATCTGGAGATGAATGCAGCCAATTCATTAACCGTTGGTGGGTAGCGATCGATGAATGTGGAAATGTTTCGGATACCTTGAGGCAGACCGTGAAATATCAGATGGATAACACTCCTCCGGAATTGGTCTGTGAGACAGTGGATCTTGGTTGTAACCCAGCTTCAATTCCTGAACCTACGCCTCCGGTTGCTACCGATAATTGTACTGTAGTAAGTGTTGAACTGACTAGTGAAACGGGGGGAGGTGATGAATGTAGTCGGTTTCTAGTCCGTACCTGGACCGCTATCGATAGCTGCGGTAATACAGCAACTTGTGAACAGACTTTCACTTATCAGCTCGACAGTATTCCTCCTGTCATTGTTTGTCTTGAAGATGTAGATCTTGGTTGTAATCCAACTGAATTCCCCGCTCCAGAACCACCAACTGCCGAGGATGATTGCGGCCTTCTGGAAGTTAGTCTTACCAGTGAAGAGGTGACTGGAAGTGATTGTAATAAAGCATTGGTCAGAACTTGGACGGCGACTGACAGCTGTGGTAATACTGCCATCTGCATTCGGAGATTTACCTATACATCAGATACCCTTCAACCCATCATTGTAGAGTGTCCGCCGGACATTGATCTTGGCTGTAATCCTACCGCTCTACCTCCATTGCCCGATATTGAAATAATTATTGAGACACCAAGTCTAAGTAATAGTCCGAATGAAGTTCCTACAGAAAAATACAACCCGATTACGTTTTTCCGAGAAGCTTTCAGAGTCGAAAGACGCGCTAATCTAAGCCCCCAAATTACTTTGCGGGAAGGTAATCAGGTACCTTTGCAGGATGTATTGAGGATCATAGATAACTGCGGCATTGCCGAGGTTTTATACGACAGCATCGTTTCCGGCGATGAATGTAATCGCGAGATTCTACGTCAATGGGTAGCCATTGATAGTTGTGGAAATCGTTCCGAAATCTGTGAACAGCGAATCATTTATCAATTGGATACAATTGCACCGGTAGTGATCAATTGTACACCGGACATCGACTTGGGGTGTAATCCAGAATCGATTCCTGATCCAATCGAACCGGAATTTACAGATGCCTGTGGAATTGCATCCGTAGACTTGAGTACGACAGAGTCGGGAGATGATTGCACACGGGAGTTGATTTATTCCTGGGTTGCTACCGACAGTTGTGGTAATCAATCAGAGCCATGTATTACAAGAGTCACTTATCAGGTAGATACTGTAGCGCCGACTTTGGTCTGTGCTCCGGACATCGAACTCGGTTGTAATCCCGAAGAGATCCCCGGTCCCACTCCACCAGAGGTAACTGATAATTGCGAAATTGTATCCCTAACCGTTGATACAACAGAAGCATTGGCCACTTGTGGCCGGATCTTGACTTATACTTGGACTGCAGTAGATGCCTGCGGCAACAGCAGTGAATGTGTGCAAAATATAAGTTACACGACCGATGACGATGTACCGGTGATTGTGAATTGTCCGCCAGACCTGGATCTGGGCTGTAACCCAGAAGTGATTCCAGATCCGGTAGATCCAGAGTTGGAAGATGCTTGTAGCGATATAGCATTGGTATTTGATGAGACCATCGAAGAAGAGGGATGTATTGTCACCATCACTCGTAGTTGGGTAGCTACTGATGCCTGCGGTAACCAATCCGAACCTTGTGAACAAAGAATCACTTATACGGTAGATGAAGAAGCACCTGAAATCGTCTGTGCACCGGGTGAAGACCTTGGTTGTAATCCCGAGGCCCTGCCTGAACCAGCAGTTGAGTCGGTAGAGGCAACGGACCTTTGTAAAGGCCCTGCCCTTGAATACGAAGGCAAATTATACTTGCTGACCAGTAGTACCGGCACCTGGGGAGAAATGAGAGCGGAAGCTTTGGCTATGGGCGGTGATTTGGTGGCAGTCAATGATCAGGAAGAACAGGATTTTCTGACCAGTGAATTTGGCGATGCCGGCCTCCTTTGGATCGGTTATTCGGATGAGATAACTGAAGGCACCTTTGTATGGAGTAATGGAGACGAAACGGCCTACGAGAATTGGGGATCCGGCGAGCCAAACGACGATATGCCTCCCGGTGAAGATTACGCAGTAATGAACTGGAATAATAATCCCGGTGTGTGGAATGACTTTGGACCCGGCCGTCCCGGATATCCAGCAGCTGGTCTTTCAGGCATCATAGAGATCGACGGTACTTCACTCGTTGCGGTGACCGTAGAAACGGTAAGAAACGATACATTAGGCTGCGACGGTACCTTGGTATACGAGTACACAGCTACAGATTACTGTGGCAATACCGCCAGTTGTACGCAGACCTATACCTATAAAGTAGATAACGAGCCACCGGTGGCGATCAACTGTCCTGAAAATCTTGATCTAGGTTGTAACCCGGAAGAAATTCCTGATCCTGAAGGACCAGAATGGTCAGATGCATGCGGTGTGGCACAGCAATTTTCGGGCAGCACTACCTTGCAGGACGGCTGTACAACGATTATCGAACGTTTCTGGACAGCAATAGATTCTTGTGGGAATGAGTCTGAAACCTGTATACAAATAGTGACTTATACGGTAGATACCTTAGCACCTGTACTGGTGAGTTGTCCAGAGGATATCGATCTGGGCTGTATTAGCGGGGACCCGCTAGCCGAAGTCGATGGCCAACCAGTATTTGAAGATGCCTGCGGAACTGCCGATTTGAGAAGCTTGGCTCCCGAAATAGAGGAAGATGGTTGCATTACAACATGGACGATAGGGAGATATGCAGTCGATGCATGTGGCAATACGTCAGACACCTGTTTCCAACGGATTACTTTCCAGCGGGATACCATAGCACCAGTACTGGTCTGTGCGCCAGGCCTGGAATTGGGTTGTAACCCAGCCGAGATTCCTGGCCCGACACCGCCCGAGGTGAGTGATGATTGTGAAATTGTATCATTAACAGTGGACACTGTCGAAGCATTAGGTACCTGCGGCCGGATCCTGACTTACGTTTGGACAGCAGTAGATGCTTGTGGTAACATCGGCCAATGCGAGCAGAATATTTCCTATTCTACCGATACGGACATACCGGTAATTGTTAATTGTCCACCGGACCTAAACTTAGGTTGTAATCCATCCTTTATTCCCGAAGCGGTTGATCCTGAATTAGAAGATGTATGTAGTGATGTCGAACTGGTCTTTAGCGAATCGACCGAGGAAGAAGACTGTATCGTGACCATAACCCGCACCTGGGTAGCCATCGATGCCTGCGGTAATCAATCCGAACCTTGCCAGCAAACCATAGTTTACACGATAGATGAGGCAGTACCTGAGATCGTCTGTGCTCCGGGCGAAGATCTGGGTTGTAATCCGGAGACCTTGCCCGAACCATCCATAGAGTCGGTAGAAGCCACGGATCTTTGTGAAGGACCTTCCGTTGAGTATGAAGGTAAGTTATACTTATTGACTAAAGGCACTGGTACTTGGGGAGAAATGAGAGCGGAGGCTTTGGCGAGAGGTGGAGATTTGGTGGCAGTCAACGATCAGGCAGAACAAGATTTTCTAACCAGTGAATTTGGCGAAGCCGGTCTCCTTTGGATCGGTTATTCGGATGAGATAACAGAGGGTACCTACGTGTGGAGCAATGGAGATGCGACGACCTACGAAAACTGGGGACCAGGTGAGCCAAACGACGACATGCCTCCCGGTGAAGATTACGCAGTAATGAACTGGAATAATAACCCCGGTGTATGGAATGACTTTGGCCCAGGCCGTCCAGGGTATCCCGCAAACGGCATTTCAGGTATCATAGAGATCGATCGTACTTCAATTGTAAATGTTACTGTTGAGACAATTAGAAACGATACAACAGGTTGTGACGGCGTCTTGATATACGAATATACAGCAACGGATTATTGCGGCAACTCCGTCAGTTGCAGACAAACCTATACCTATAAGGTAGACAATGAGCCACCAGTAGCCATCAATTGTCCGGAAGACCTGGACTTGGGTTGTAACCCAGAAGAGATTCCCGGCTCCGAAGGACCGGAGTGGTCAGATGAATGTGGTATCGCAGAAGTAATTGCCAGCAGCAGTATAGGACAAGATGGCTGTACGACCATCATTCAGCGCTTCTGGTTGGCGATCGACTCCTGTGGCAATGAGTCTGAACGCTGCACACAGATTGTTACCTATACTATAGATACGGAAGGGCCGATCGTTGTCAATTGTCCTGAAGACATCGATCTTGGTTGCAATCCAGAAGGAGAAATCCCCGTTCCTGAAGATCCAGAGTTTGAAGATGTTTGTGGGGATGTGACCGTCTTTTCTGGTATTGATACCTTACTCAATGGGTGCGAAGTGACAATCCTCCGCACGTGGACGGCCGTGGATGCCTGCGGTAATTCTTCCGAAATATGTGAACACCGAATTACTTATATCGAGGATACCGAAGCTCCGGAATTAGTGAGTTGTCCTGAGGATGTCGACTTGGGTTGTATCACTGGGGATCCACTGGCCGAAATCGATGGGCAGCCAGTATTTGAAGATGCCTGCGGTACTGCACAACTGCAAAACTTACCTCCGGAAATTGAGGAAGATGGTTGTATAACAACCTGGACGATCGGGCGGTTTGCCGTAGATGCCTGCGGCAATGTTTCGGATACCTGCTTCCAGCGCATTACCTTCCAATTGGATACCATAGCACCAGTATTGGTCTGTGCGCCAGGTCTTGAATTGGGTTGTAACCCCGCCGAGATCCCTGGCCCAACACCGCCCGAGGTGAGCGATGACTGTGAGATTGTTTCCTTAACTGTTGATACGGTTGAAGCTTTGGGTACTTGTGGACGTATCCTGACCTATGTTTGGACAGCAGTGGATGCTTGCGGCAACATCGGTCAATGCGAGCAAAACATTTCCTATTCTACGGATACGGATATACCCGTTATTGTGAATTGCCCGCCGGATTTGAACCTTGGTTGTAATCCTGAAGTGATTCCAGAGCCAGTAGACCCAGAGTTGGAAGATGTTTGTAGTGATGTAGAACTGGTCTTCGATGAATCGATCGCAGAAGAGGACTGTATTGTGGTCATAACCCGCACCTGGGTAGCCATTGATGCTTGTGGTAATCAATCCGAACCTTGCGAACAAATAATCATTTACACGGTAGATGAAGAAGCACCAGAGATCGTTTGCGCACCGGGCGAAGATCTTGGCTGTAACCCAGAAAGCTTACCGGAGCCATCCATTGAGTCTGTGGAGGCAACAGATCTTTGTGAAGGCCCTACCGTCGAGTACGAAGGTAAGTTGTATTTGTTGACGAGTGGAACGGGTACTTGGGAAGAAATGAGAGCTGAAGCCTTGGCTTTGGGTGGCGATTTAGTAGCCGTCAACGACCAGGCAGAGCAAGACTTCCTGACCAGTGAATTTGGTAATGCCGGTGATATTTGGATTGGCTTTACCGATGTTGCCGAAGAAGGCAACTTTGTATGGAGTAACGGAGATCCGGTAATCTACACCAATTGGGGTCCTGGTGAACCGAATGATGCCTCACCTCCCGGCGAGGATTATACGGTGATGAATTGGGGTAATCCTGGTCAGTGGAATGATTTTGGTCCCGGTCGTCCTGGCTACCCTGAAAATGGCCTCTCAGGTATCATCGAGATCGATCGTACTTCAATCGTGAATGTTACGGTAGAAACGATCAGGAATGATACGGTAGGTTGTGACGGAACTTTGATCTATGAATATACCGCTACCGATTACTGTGGCAACTCCGCCAGTTGTACTCAAACCTATACCTATAAAGTAGACAATGAGGCACCAGTGGTGGTCAATTGTCCTGAGGATCTAGACTTGGGTTGTAACCCAGCTGAGATTCCAGGTCCTGTTGATCCGGAATTTGAGGATGCATGTGGCGATGTGACGATCTTCTTTGGTGCCGACACGCTAAGGACGGGCTGTGATGTGACCATCACATACTCCTGGTCAGCGGTTGATGCATGTGGTAATTTCTCCGAAAATTGCCAACAACAAATCACCTATACCGAAGATACGGAAGCACCGGTAGTGGTGAGTTGCCCAACGGACATCGATCTGGGTTGTAACCCCGAGGAGATCCCCGTACCCGACCAACCGGAATTCAGTGATGAGTGTGGAATTGAGTTGATTGAATCTGGAGTAGGAAGAGAAGTAGTTGGCTGTTCCGTTACGTTAATCTACGAAAGAGTAGCAGTCGATTTCTGCGGTAATCGCTCCGAACCTTGTATTACCCGAATTACCTACGAACTCGATACAATTGCGCCAGTGGTGGTTAATTGTCCTGCCGACTTGGATCTGGGCTGTAGTCCCGAAGAGATTCCCGAACCGGTACAACCGCAATTCAGTGACGAATGTGGCGATGTGACGATCTTCTTTGGTGCTGATACGCTACGGACGGGTTGCGATGTGACCATTACTTATTCCTGGTCAGCGGTTGATGCATGCGGTAACTTCTCCGAAAATTGCCAACAACGAATTACTTATACCGAAGATACCGAAGCACCGGTAGTGGTGAGCTGTCCAGCGGACATCGACCTGGGTTGTAACCCCGAGGAGATCCCCGTACCTGACCAACCGGAATTCAGTGATGATTGTGAGATTGTCTCCATCGAATCTGGAGTGGGCAGAGAAGAAAACGGTTGTTCCGTGACGTTGATTTACGAAAGAGTAGCCATCGATGCTTGCGGCAATCGCTCCGAGCCTTGTATTACAAGGGTCACCTACCAGGTGGATACCATCGCACCGGTAGTGGTGAGCTGTCCGGCGGACATCGACCTGGGTTGTAACCCCGAGGAAATCCCCGTACCTGACCAACCGGAATTCAGTGATGACTGTGAGATTGTCTCCATCGAATCAGGAGTGGGTAGAGAAGAAAGCGGCTGTTCCGTTACGTTGATCTACGAAAGAGTAGCCATCGATGCTTGTGGCAACCGCTCTGAACCATGCATCACAAGAGTAACTTATACAGTAGATACGCTGGCTCCGATCGTAGTCAACTGTCCGGCGGACATCGATCTGGGCTGTAATCCGGAAGCAATTCCTGATCCGGTCGAACCTGAGTTCAGCGATGAGTGTGGCGATGTGACGATCTTCTTTGGAGCCGATACGCTACGGACGGGCTGCGATGTGACCATCACTTATTCTTGGTCAGCGCTCGATGCGTGCGGTAACTTCTCCGAAAATTGCG
>JANQRV010000118.1 GCA_028284395.1 Saprospiraceae bacterium | reverse complement strand
AATGGCTCCGATGGCTACGCCCCGTACTTACCATAGCGTTGCCATCCTTTTACAGGATGGAAGAATTATGGTAGGCGGTGGAGGTCTATGTGCCGATTGCCTGGTCAATCACCCCAATGTAGAGATATTCAGCCCTCCTTATCTTTTTGACGATGCAGGTGGTTTGGCAGAACGGCCGGTTATCGAGGCTTGTCCGGAAATTGCCGATTACAATCACCCCATTACTGTGAAGACCAGTTGTACAATATCTTCGTTTTCCCTAATACGCTTCTCCTCGGCCACTCACAGTACTAACAATGAGCAGCGACGCATTCCGGTCACCTTTCAAAAAAGCAAAGTAAATACCTATGAAGTGAATATTCCAGGGCGGAACCTCCTTCCTCCCGGCTACTATATGCTCTTCGCTATTAATGATGCAGGAGTGCCCAGTGTTGCGAAGAACATCCTGATCGGAACCTACTCTTGCCAAGAACCACAACCCTATTGTGAATTGGACAAGGCCGATTGGACCTTACTACCATCTTCTTCGGGAGCGCAATCTAGTTTTTACGGTGGTGGAGAAGCTTTTGACGACGATCCTGATTCCTATTATCACAGCCCGTTTTCAGGAACGCCATCTCATCCGCACAACATCGATATCAACCTTGGGAGCAGTCATGAAATCCGAGGTTTCACTTATTTACCGAGGCCACCTGCAACTGGTGTGAATGGGACGATCAGCTCCTATAATTTTTACGCCAGTACAGATGGAGTCAATTGGGGAGTTCCGCTGTGTAGTGGTGTGTTCGGGACCAGCACTGGATTGAAAGAAATTCTTCTTGATGCCCCGACAACTGCACAATATATTCGTCTGGTATCTAACTCGGAAGTTAATGGCAACGATTGGACATCCATTGCCGAAATCGGCTTATTCGTCTCAGATTGCAATGCCGGCATCGTCAATACTAATCCGCCGGGCCTTTGCCCAGTGGACCAATCCGCCTGGAGCGTTCAATTTGTAGACAGCGAAGAAGCAGGCGACGAGGCATCCAACGCATTTGACAACGACCCTCAATCCATCTGGCACTCTCAATGGGCATCGGCACAACCACCGCACCCGCACGAAATTCAGATCGACCTCGGGGCCTCTCACGACATAGAAGCGTTTCAATACTTGCCTAGACCGGCAAGTAGCGGCCAAAACGGAAACATTGCCAACTATGAATTTTACATCAGTACGGATGGCTTAAACTGGGGGACCGCGGTTAGTACCGGCACCTTTAGTAGTGGTTCGTCTTTGAAGACCAGAACTTTCACAGCCAAGACTGGTCGTTACATCCGCCTTGTTGCACTTTCCGAGATCAATGGTACTGGTCCTTTCACATCGGTGGCAGAGCTCGATGTCTTCACTGCCAATTGTTCCGGTTCTCAAAACCCTCAGAGTATTACGTTCAACACCGTTCCAAATCAATCAACTCTACAGCGCACCTTCGATTTAACGGCCACAGCCAGTTCAGGACTTCCTGTAACCTACACCATTATTTCCGGTCCGGCGGTGGTCGAAGGCAGTACAATCTGCCTGAATGGATTGCCCGGAAAAGTGATCGTAAGAGCTGACCAAGCGGGAAATGGTCAGTGGTCAGCCGCTCCTTCTGTGACCCAGACTTTCTTTATAGAGGATTCAAATTGTCCTCCCATCGATTTCACAAATAGTACCATCTTTAGCTATACGGGATCACAGGACAATGGTTCTGCAGAATTGTGTCATGGAGGCAGTACCGTAGCACTTAGCGAAGTTGCCTTCAAATACGTTGATTTTAGTTACACACTCACTACCAATTCCTATTTGGCATTTGAATTTATCAGCGAACGGGAAGGGGACTATTTCGCCATTGGTATGGATAATGATAATTCCTGGGATGAGTCCAAAACATTCAAATTGTTCGGTACACAATCACTTTCCAACGATATCGAATCAGCCGATCCTTATACCCTCGGAGGTTACAAACAATATGTTTTGCCAATTGGTGAGTTTTATACCGGTTCAATGGATCGAATATTTTTCATAGCGGATCATGGTACTGCACCTTCATACGGAGTCAGCAATTTCAGAAACATTCGCGTTTATGAAGATGGAGCCTGTCCGGGTACACAATCCACCAGAATCAAATTGAAAGTTAATCTCCAGGGCCCTTGGCAAACAACTGAAATGTCGACGACCCTGTCCATCAATGGAATGTTACCTAAATTACACCCGTATGATGGCGGTAACTGGAATTATGATGGCGAAGAATGTTTGGAAGAATTCCCACCAGATTGTGTCGACTGGGTATTATTAAGTATTCGCGACCCGAACGATGCTACCAAGATATTGTTCCAACGCGCCTGCCTGTTAAGAAAAGATGGCCAATTGATTGATACCGATGGTTCGGAAGAAATTGAGTTTGGAATTACCGGATTGGGAGCTGCCTACATCAGTGTAGATCACCGAAATCATCTGGGAGTAATGACACTCGACCCGATTTCACTTGACTAACTCTGCAAAACATTGACTATGAAGTACTTTCTTGTTCCTATTGTTCTATGGATCTCCTGGCTTACCTTAACGAATTTATCAGCACAGGCGGGAAACATCAGTGTCCCCCGCTGTGGCCTTGGCCCGGGGACTGAAAAATATAGCGCGCTGCAAAAGAAACCCAATATTTTCCGTGGTAAGTTCTTTTCTAAACTGGAAAAAATAACCATCGACAAAGCTCATCATTGGTTTCTTTACCTGGAGGACCAAGAGGGTAAACCGGTTGAGAATGCACGAATCGAAGCCAATGGCATTAATCGGAAAGCTGGTAAAGGATTGGGAAGACCTCCAGAAGTGTCTGGCCATATCGGCCGGGGTCATTATTTGGTTAAAAATGTTAATTACTCTGCCCCGGGCACCTGGTCGATGAGATTCCAGGTGATTCAAGGGAATAAAGCGGAAGTATTGGCTTTTGATGTAGAGGTGGAAACCCCTTGAGATTCCATTTTTGCTTTTTCAATCAGCATGATCATCTTGCTAAGCGTGAATGGTTCCCACAAAGTCTCCGACCACAACCACTATAAAATATAAATACAACAAAGAGGGCGATCAGTTAACTTAGTCGATGATCGCCTGCTTTTTGTTCTTGTAGGCCGCTTTCAAGATTTCATTTCTTCTCTTCACAGAAGGCTTTGTATATTGCTTGCGTTTACGGAGTTCTCCAATCACTTTTGTTTCTCTGTGTTTTCTTTTGTAACGCTTTAGCACTCTATCGATGCTTTCGCCTTCTTTTCTTTCAATTATCAGCATTTATTAGAATTTATTAAAAAAATAGTTTGTTATCAGACCGATTAGTTTTTAAGGTAGATGACTTCTGCATCTATATTGTGTATGGCAACTAGATCAGTTGTGAAAGCCTTATGCCCCTTAGGAGCCAATAAGTATAACTTACCGCCTTTCCTACTGGCCAGCGTACTCAACAACTTCCATTTCGAAACCCGGTTTTGTACATCTTCTGTCTTCATGGCAATTTCAAAAAAGCTTTTTGCTCCAAACTGAAGCGCCGTTACATCTGGAACAAAAGGTTGATCTCTTCCTTGCAACGTGTACTGAGTTGGTTTTTCGAACTCCTCAATATTCGCTTTAATCTCTTTGAATCCATGTTTTTTTGCCCATTGAACCGCTTTCTCAATAAGAGAAACTTCTGTCATAATTAAGTGGTTTTAATAAAAGTTTGATGAAATTGCAGAAGAAGTACAGTTTACTTTTTTACTCTCTTATTCTTTCAAAAGAATTGAAAACGCTCCATTTGGGGATGTAACATTTCAAGAATCATCTGAGCATTGAAACCAACGTTGAAACCTTCGTACAGAAATCCCCGCAAAGATAATATAAAAAACGATTGCAGCCTAAAATGTTTACAAATGATCGTAATAAGTCTTCAAAAAGCGGGACTAATGTTTTGGCAATTAATATTATACTTAGATGTTTTGACAAACAAAAAATATCTTATAATTTCCATTTTCCTGTAGATTTTGATTCCTTACCATTGCCTGGCTATCGTACGCTGGCGAGTAAACCAAAAAAATCGATATGATGAAGGATCCTTTACGATTGGGACACTTTATGATCTGCTGCTTACTGGCTGCTGCTTCTCTTTCGGCTCAAAACACTTCCAACCACGGTAATAAATTTGAACAATTGGGCACTTTATTACCAGGCGTCAATGAATACCGAGGTATGGACGGTGCACCGGGACCAGAGTACTGGCAGCAGCGTTGTGATTACGATATTGAATGTACACTCGATACCGAAAACCAACGCCTGGACGGCAAGGAGTTAATTACCTACTATAATCAGTCTCCCAATACCCTTCGCTATTTATGGCTTCAACTGGACGAAAATCAGCATGCAGCTGACAACGACAATCAACGATTTGATCCCTCCAGTATCACACCGACAATGGATGAAAACCAACTTAGGTTACTAGAACCTTGGCGAGAATTAGAAAAATATGGTCATAAAATCGAATCGGTGACAGACGCGAACGGAAGTGAACTCAAATATGTCATTAACAATACCATGATGAGGATCGATCTACCGGCTCCTTTAAAGCCTGGTGATCATTTTTCGTTCCGGGTCCAATGGCATTACTACTTAATCGACCGGATTAATGCCACAGGTTTGGCACGTGGTGGATATGAGTATTTTGAGAAGGATGACAATTATCTTTATACGATTGTTCAATGGTATCCACGCTTATGTGTCTACAACGATGCGACCGGCTGGCAAAACAAGCAATTCACCGGCCGAGGCGAGTTTGCCTTGACCTTTGGAAATTTTGTAGTGAAAATGACCGTCCCCGAAGACCATCTGGTGGGATCAACGGGAGAATGTTTAAATTATTCGACCGTCTTGACGAAACAACAACAGGGGCGTTGGGGGGAGGCCCAAAAGGCCGGCGAACCATTTGAGATTGTCACATTGGAGGAAGCTAAAGCAAATGAGTCCGCTCCCAGGTCATCCAAAACCAAGACTTGGATCTTTAAAGCCGATAACGTTAGAGATTTTGCCTGGACTGCCAGTAGAAAGTTCGTCTGGGATGCCATGCCGCATATTACCGAAGAAGGAAAAAAGGTGATGTGTATGAGCTATTACCCCAAAGAAGCCTATCCGATTTATCGCAAATACTCGACCAAAGCAGTAGTTCATACCCTTAAAATGTACTCCAAATATTCCATCCCCTACCCCTACCCGATCGCCATTTCTGTAGAAGCGGCCAATGGCATGGAATATCCGATGATCTGTTTTAATCCGGGACGGGCCGAAGAAGACGGCACCTACACGGAAGCGGCCAAAATTGCTGCAATTTCCACCATTATTCATGAGGTTGGTCACAACTACTTTCCAATGATTATCAATAGTGATGAACGGCAATGGGCGTGGTTTGACGAAGGACTAAACAGCTTTGTTCAATATTTGGCGGAACAGGAATTTGATAACAATTACAAGGGCTGGTTTGGTCCGGCACCAGATATTGTCGAATATATGAGTCGACCAAAAGATCAACTGGAGCCCATCATGACCAACAGCGAAAACATTGTAGATTATTTCACCAATGCTTATAGTAAACCGGCAGCGGCTTTGAATATACTGCGCGAAACCATTATGGGTCGAGAGCTGTTCGATTTTGCCTTCAAGGAATATTGTCGGCGATGGGCGTTTAAACATCCGACACCGGCCGATTTCTTCCGTACGATGGAGGATGCGAGTGCAGTGGATCTAGATTGGTTCTGGCGCGGCTGGTTCTATGGCATCGATGCAGTAGATATTTCATTAGATGACATCAAATGGTATAAGGTTGATTTGGAAAATAATCCGGAAAAAAGAGAATTTTCTTTCGAACAGAAAATCGAAAAACCCTTCGATGATATTTCAAAAATCCGTAACCGCGAATCGGGTATGAAATTCTCAGTGGAAGAAGATCAAAATTTGAGAGACATCTATACAGATTACAAGCCCTGGGAAACGGAAGATTCCATTCAAATCCAAACCACCTATTTTTTTGACGAAACTTTCACTAAAGAAGAAAAGGAACAAAGATTCAGTAAAAACAATTATTACGAATTAAGTTTCAGTAATAAAGGAGGATTGGTCATGCCAATTATATTAGAGTGGACTTTCGACGATGGCACTAAGGAAGTGGAAAGGATTCCGGTTGAAATTTGGCGGAAGAATGAAAACAACTTCAAAAAAGTCTTTGTGAAAGACAAAGTTGTTACAGCGGTCACGCTTGATCCTTTCAAGGAAACAGCCGACATCAACGAAAAAAACAACAGCTGGCCGGTGAAAGAAGTGCCCAGCCGTTTTCAAATATTCAAAAAACATCGGATGAAAGAACAGTTAAACCCAATGCAAAAAGCCAACGGCAAAGTGATCAAGCCATAGATGCTATTTGAGTTTTAACTTTATCTTTGGTCCATTAATCAACTAAAAACAGGCCGTCTAAACATGCTAAAGGCAGAACGACTAACTTTTTCATACGGAAGCGGTGAATCGGAGATGACTTTCCCCGACATTCATTGTCCCAAAGGAGAACAATGGCTCTTATTGGGACAGTCTGGAAGTGGAAAAACTACATTACTGCACCTATTGGCGGGTCTTCGCACACCAAGCAATGGAAATATTGAAATTGGCGATACGGTAATTAATAGCTTGACGCGAGCAGAATTAGACGCTTTCCGCGGCCGCCACATTGGGATCATTTTTCAACAATCGCACTTTATCAGGTCTTTGAACGTGATGGAAAACCTTACTTTAGCCCAAAAGCTAGCTGGGCTTTCCGTTGACCGCCAGAAGATTCAGGATCTCCTCGACCGTCTCAATATTGGTCACAAAGCAAAATCGAAGACGTCTCAGTTGAGCCAGGGCGAACAACAACGCGTAGCAATTGCCAGAGCCTTGATCAACGAACCGTACATCATTTTAGCAGATGAACCAACTTCGGCCCTGGACGACCGGAATACCGACGAGGTCATCCACCTGCTCGTCGAACAATCTCAAGCCGCTGAAGCTACTTTGTTGGTAGTCACGCACGATAACCGTCTCAAAGAAAGGTTTTCAAAACAGATCACATTATGAATCTTTTGAAGCTTAGCTGGAAAAACCTCACCAGCAAACCTCTTACCATGTTGTTGAGTATTGTACTCTTTTCATTGGGGGTCGCCCTTATTTCCTTCCTACTTATTGTCCAAAAACAACTACAGAATAACTTTGAGAAGAACTTAGCCGGGGTCGATCTCGTAATTGGGGCAAAAGGTAGCCCCCTGCAATTGATACTGAGCAGCATGTATCACATCGACGCCCCAACTGGAAATATCTCGTTGCAAGAAGCCAGGCCTTTTCTCAATCCGAAGCATCCGCTCATCGCCCAATCAGCTCCCCTATCTATGGGTGATAACTATCGCAAATACCGGATCATCGGGACCAATCCTGATTTTATTTCCTGGTACGAGGCGGAAATTGCTGAGGGTAAGGTATGGGAAAAGAATTTTGAAGTTACGATCGGAGCAAACGTTGCAAGAGAAGAAGGCCTGCAAATTGGGGATGAATTCCACAGCTCTCACGGCTTCACCTTGGATGAAAACCTGGAACATAGTGACAGTCCTGCTTTTCGGGTTGTGGGCATCCTCCAACCTACCGGTTCTGTAATCGACCAACTTATTCTGACGACCACCCAAAGTATTTGGCTGACGCATGATCATGAAAGCCCTGAGCCCGCGGCTGCAGAGGAAGGTGTGACAGAAGAAGTAGAAGAGGACCATGACGACGATGATCATCATGGACACGCTGGAGAAGAGTACCCCAAACCGCTTCTGGAAGAAGACCCTGAGAAAGAAATCACCTCGATTCTGGTCAAATTCAAAGGGAGGAACTTTCAGGCACTCAATATGCAACGTGGAATCAACGAGAATACGGATCTTCAAGCGGCTACTCCAGCCATAGAAATCAACCGGATATTTAGCATGATGGATACCGGCGAACGAGCACTCAATGCATTGGCGCTGGTTATTATCTTTGTATCTGGCCTTAGCATATTCATATCTCTGTTTTCATCTTTACGGGATCGCAAATACGAATTGGCCCTGATGCGCGTTATGGGAGCAGGACCCGCAAAATTATTTTTATTGATCATCTTGGAGGGGCTTGTGCTCGCTTTTATTGGTTACATTTTTGGTATGTTGATCAGCCATGGTGGCATGGAGTTCCTGGCCGGATTTATGCAGGAGTCTTATCGATATTCCTTTTCCGGATTCCAATTCCTTCGGGAAGAGGGATGGTTATTGATAGCAGCTCTTGCCATTGGATTCATTGCAGCGGTGATTCCCGCGATCGAAGCTTCCCGAACCGATATATCCGAAACCTTGACACAATCTTAATTTACCGAAGCCAAGAAAAGATTTATAAAGTTCAAATTTCTCAGTTATGAAATATTTTCAATTGCTCGCCCTATTTTTATTGAGTACTTCTCCGCTATGCGCCCAATATGAATTCACTCGTGTTAAAGAGGCCGGTTGCACCTCGGTGAAAGATCAGGCCCGCACGGGCACGTGCTGGAGTTTTGCTACTTGCTCATTTCTTGAATCAGAATTGATTCGTATTAAACAGGAAGCACTCGATCTCTCCGAGATGTTTATTGTTCGCAATATATATAAGGACAAAGCCTACAATTATGTAATGCGTCAAGGCAAAGCAAACTTTGGCCAAGGCAGCCTTGCTCATGATTTTACAAAGTCCGTTGCCCGCTATGGAATTGTACCGGAAGCTGTATATAGCGGTTTAATCAACGGCCAGGAAAGGCACAATCACGGAAAATTGGTCGGTGAATTAAAACATTATTTGGACAGTATCATCACTAAAAGGAGCCCTAGCCCGGATTGGGAAGACCAAATTGACAAGATACTGACTGCTCATATCGGCAGCTACCCATCTTCATTCAAGCACAAAGGAAAGACCTATACTCCCGAGACTTTTGCAATGAGTCTTGGCCTGGACTCAAAGGACTACATCAGTATTACATCTTACACCCATCATCCTTTTTACGAAAGGTTCGTGCTGGAAATCCCCGATAACTACAGTAATGAATCCTATTACAATGTACCGATGGAAGAAATGGAGGCCATTGTGGATAATGCGATCCATCAGGGGTATACAGTTGCCTGGGACGGTGATGTAAGTGAAAAAGGCTTTTCTCAAAAGGAGGGACTTGCCGTATTGCCCTCTAATGCAGAAACCAAAAACCTCTTTAATAAGCCTGCTGCAGAACCAAGGGTAACGCAAGAGCTTCGCCAAGAAACTTTCGAATGTTATGCCACAACGGATGATCACCTAATGCACCTCGTAGGTATTGTCAAAGATCAAAATGGAAAGAAATACTATAAGATCAAGAACAGCTGGGGTAAAAAAGGGAGATTTTCTGGCTATCTGTATATGTCGGCCCCCTACTTCCGGCTTAAGACAGTTGGGGTGATGGTCAATAAGAAATCTGTTCCCGAAAACATTGCCAAAAAGATGACTTTATGAAAAACAAGAAGGTGAGTACTAGTTACTCACCTTACTAACAATTAAATGTGTGTTTGATAAATCAATACTCGAATCGATCTATCCCAACCAATCTGTCATGGCCCCAATCCTATGCCATGCTGACCTACGCCACCCCATAACTATTATTTATGGTTTTTGTATTTAAATCAAATTTAATTATATTATACCGGATTAATGATTGATTCTACTTAAGCAATCATTGGTAAAACCTATAATACGATTGCTGAAAGTCCGTCACCCCATACCTTGCAGAATTAACTAAGACAGATGACTTTAACACAACTGGAGTACTTGACCGCAATTGCAAATTATCGCAGCTTTGGGGAAGCCGCCAAGCATTGTTTTGTATCTCAGCCAAGTCTAAGCATTCAAATAAAAAAGCTTGAAGAAGAACTCGGTGTCATTGTTTTTGATCGCAGTAAGAAGCCATTATTGGTAACAGAAGTTGGACAAATCATCATTGATCAGGCCCGTGAAGTTCTGCGGGAAACCAAGAAGATCAATCAGCTGGTCAAGATGCAGGAAGACAGAATCGAAGGCAGGCTTCACATTGGAATCATACCGACCCTAAGCCCTTATTTAACCCCGCTCTTTATCAAAAACTTCATTCAAAAGTATCCAGATATTGACATCATTATTGAAGAACTTATCTCGGAAGAAATCATTGACAAACTCAATAGTGATTTGTTGGACGTAGGTTTGCTGGCCACTCCCCTGCTCGAACCCTCCCTGGTAGAGATTCCTTTATTTTATGAGCTTTTTGTCCTATACATTTCCACGCTGCACCCGCTCAATGATAAAACCAAAATTGACTTCGAAGACCTCGATTATGACGACTTATGGATCTTGAAAAGAGGGCATTGCTTCCGCAATCAAAGCATCAATATCTGTGGAGAGCGGTTCGAAGAAAATGAAAGTCGACTTAGATTCGAAACCGGAAGCCTGGAAACACTTCGATTGATTGTCGAGCAAGAGTTCGGCTACACGCTTTTACCAGAGTTAGCGACCCTTCAAATGAGTGAACAGCAAATGCAACACGTAAAATTTTTTAAAAATCCTCAGCCCGTTCGAGAAATCAGTCTTGTTAGGCACCGAAGTTACATTAAGTCTAAGATAGTCAACTTATTAGAAGAGGAAATTATCAGCGCCATTCCTACTATACTCACCAATAAAGATCGAGGAAAACGCATTGATTGGAAAGTTTAATCCTCCTTCCTGGGTACCATCTTTTCTATTTCTCCACCTAGTAGCGTAATCAATCAAATGTAGATTGTAAGACTAGACCCAGGCAAAAAAACACCTACATCAGAGGCTGCTGCGGGACAAAAGAAAGCAGCCTCTTCAAAAAGCTAATGAGTTTGTTGTTAAATATGTTAAACTTCTGGTTGCAATTTTTATTCAGAAGGGTAGTCCGGACCTCAGGAGTGGGGTCCGGTTTTTTTGTTTTGAATCGTGATGTAACAATGACTATTTTGATCATTGGACAGGATTGCTCAATAATCGTATTTCTTTTTTTGCGGTGTCCATGGAAGCTTCAATCCCCAGCGGCAATGTGCATTGGTCATCAATATGCCCAAACGAAAAGCCATAAACGACGGGAGTTTTTAAGGGTACCAAATGCTGCTCCAACAATTGTCGAACTGAGAAATCTCGCCCCGATGCAGAAGGTTCACAATCCGCAAAGATGCCCAAAATAAATCCTGCAGCCTTTTCAATATCGGTCGACTGAAGCAATTGGACCAACATCCTATCGATTCGATACGGCCGCTCACCTATATCTTCCAAAAACACCAATTTGTTCGCAAAAGACGGTAGATACGGTGTGCCAGCCATTGCACTTACCAAACTTAAATTCCCGCCCGTCAATACGCCAGTTGCCCGACCGGATTTCAAGACCTGATACTGATAAGTGGAATTTTCCTTTCCTTTTTCAATGTTGGAATCAGAAAGTCCAATCGACTGGTTTTCTTTCCATTGCCCCATGAGTAGAGGCAAACTCTGCGTCAAAGTATAGTCATTGAATTCAGAGGTCGCAACGGGGCCGTGAAAGGTAACAAGTCCAGTTTGTTGATAAATGGCCAAATGTAAAGCAGTAATGTCGCTATAACCGATCAAAATCTTGGGATTCTGTTTTATTACATTGAAATCTAGCATTGGTAAAATCCTGGTGCATCCATAGCCCCCCCGAATGCACCAAATTGCTTTGACCTCCTGATCCCGAAACATATCCATAAGATCTCGGGCGCGGGCCCGATCGGTACCGGCAAGATAACCGAATTGCCGGTTGACATTGTCGGCCAGTTTTGGGACAAAACCCCAATTCTTAATTTGCTCAATGGCTCGTTGAAAATCTTCTTCAGCTGTGGGAAACCCCGGGGTTACCAGGCCTACAACATCTCCTTCTTTAAGGGCCGAGGGTCGAATCAGGTTGGGTTCATTTGCTGGCCCGACAGCAGCTCCGGTCTTGCAAGAAGCAGCTAGAATTCCACTCCCAGCAAGAGCGACAAAATTTCTCCGTTTCATGTTTACTTATTTGACAATGAAGTTCATGGAAATGATATTTTCGATAAAGGAATCAAATTTAGTGTCTTTAAAAGCGCGCTCTGGGTCGACAGCAGTAATCACGGCTTTACCAATGATGTACCGAGCAAAAACACCTTCACCATCCTGATCTTTTCGATGAACACCAAATACACCTAATTGCTCTCGTTGATCGGCAATCTCTTTCAGTTTCTCATTGACAAGTATGGGTTTTAATCCCCAAACATTGTGAAAAATGAGTGGAATGCCATTCTTGTCCTGTCCGACATATAACATAGAATGCCCTTTCTTGTAAATAATGGTCAAAAACGGGACCCCTTTCTCCCTTATGGCTGCCAACTTCTCCGTAGGACTTCCGTTTATTTCGATGACTTCTCCCGTCAAACGTTGGTCGACGGAATTTCGGGGCAACCAAATACCGAATGGCGTCAATAAGTCCTTGATGGTAGAGGAACAATCACGACCACCATCCAACCCACCCCAACCGTATTTCTCTCCCAGGAGTTGCCCCAGTTGGCGACTGATGTTTGCCGGGGTAAAAGCAATGGGAAAGGCCGAAATCATAGACCGGTCGGCTGCTACGGAGTAATAACCCAATTTTCCATTTGATTTCCGAAAGGGCAATTTTATGGTCAAAGAAGCTCCATCAGAAGCTCCGGACATGGGCAAGATCGTACCAACTTCCAACTTTTGCGGTCCTCCTTTTGTCTGAACAATGGCTCCTTCTTTCAAAACAGCAGCGAATGGACGTTTCATAAGTTGTTTGCCTTGAGCGGGGGAAACCATGGCGATATGTCGAGCTTGAATCCACCCGTGACTGTATGGAGAGACCACAAAGAACCAACGTTGATCCACCGAGCGATGCAAGATTAGCAGAGGAGTACCAATCCACAATGAAGTTTCCTGGAAGTAATCAAATGGATAGCCCTCACCTGCATTGCGAAT
>JANQRV010000115.1 GCA_028284395.1 Saprospiraceae bacterium | reverse complement strand
GAACTCCTGTCGAATTGATTGTTAATATTACTCCAACGTTTACAATCGCTGATGGAGGAGCTGCTTGTGCGGAAGACTTATTGTCCTACAGTGTTTCCTTCACCTCCGACGCGGAAGATGTCAGCTCAGATATTGGCACATTGACCAGCGATGGAAACGGCATGTATACGATCACGGGTATTGATACTGCTTCCAGCGTCGTCATTACGCTAACCAATAACTCGACCAACTGTAGTCGGACCGAGACGATTGAAGCGCCTGATTGCGATTGTGTTGATATCACCGTAGAAGTCCCAGTATCCAGCGGTGGAGACCAGGTTATCTGTTCGGACGAAGCGATTCCGGCACTGACCGTTACCGTACAAACGGATGCTACGGCAGACTGGTACGATGCCGAGATTGGAGGTAACTTGTTAGCCGAAGGCACCCTGGCCTTTGTACCCGCTCAGGCTGGTACCTATTACGCAGAAGCGCGGATTCCGGTAAACAATTGTACCAGTAATTCTCGAACTCCGGTTACGCTGACCATCAACCCAATTCCCAGCTATGAATTGGCTTCCGAAGGGGCGGTATGTGCTGATAATTTGCAAACATACAGCGTCCGTTTCACTACCGACGCCTCTGATATAGAGATCAATGCCGGAGTATTGACGGATGGTGGTGCAAATAATTATACCGTAGATGGTATTCCTACGGACAGTAGTCTGACAATTGTGCTAACTAATAGCGATACAAATTGTAGTCGCACCGAACAAATTACCGCACCGACTTGTGCCTGCGAGAACTTCTCCATCGAACCACCAATTAGCGGAGGGGATCAGGAATATTGCCCCGATGAAGCGATTCCGGCTTTAACCGCAACGGTGCCAAATGGTCAAACCGTTGACTGGTATGATTCCGCTACGGATGGTAATTTACTCGCAGCCGGTACTGCCTCTTTTACAGCTCCAGGCCCCGGTACTTATTTTGCGGAAGCTCGAATTGAAATGAACAGTTGCACCAGTACCGTCCGGACAGCGGTTGTATTGCTACTAAAAGAAGCTCCGGAGTTTGAACTATCCGGAGAAGGCCCCGTTTGTGCCATTGATCTGATGTCTTATAGCATTTCCTTTACTACCAATGCCGACGGTGTTGGTACGAGTGCTGGCCAATTGGTCAACAATGGCGATGGGAGCTATGCCATCAATGACATTCCCAATGGTACGGATATAACGATTCAACTATCTAACGAAGCCAGTGGATGTACCGCCCGGATCGATATTAGTGCTCCGAATTGTTCCTGCGAAATCCTTGGCCTTGAACCTCCGTCTACACTGGGGGATGTAGAGGTATGCGAGGGAGATGCGAACATTCCGCCGTTAAGTGCAACGACACCATCGGGGGTAGCGGTAGATTGGTATGATGCACCAACTGGAGGCAATTTATTGCTTGAGAATTCACCACAGTTTTCTCCTGCTCAACCAGGCACTTACTACGCTCAAGCACGACACATCGAAAGCGAATGTACGGTCAATCCACGAACACCGGTCTCTTTCATTATCAATGCAAATCCAACTTTCGTATTGGACTCTACGCTGACCGATTGTAACGACGATGGAATGACTTATAGCATTAGCTTTGTTACAACCGCGGATAGCGTAGTTGCCTCATCTGGACAATTAACCGATAATGGTAATGGTTCATTTACCGTCAGTAATATTACGCGCGGTGAGGCAGTAGAAATTGCTTTGTTCAATACCACGACAATGTGTGAAAGTGCAATCACCGTAGATGCTCCCGATTGCATGTGTATCGGTATTAACATCGATCCCCCCTCAGCTGAGATTGATAGCATCAATACCTGTGAAGGAGACCCCGTCCCACAGTTTGCCGCCATTGTTCCGGAGGGAATCACCGTTGACTGGTATGACTCCCTAACGGCCGGTAATCTCATTGTCGAGAATGCACCATTCTCCATGCCGGACACCCCCGGTACTTATTACGCTGAAGCAAGGCAAATCGATGGTGAATGTACCAGCACAACTCGTACTGCATTTACTTGGACAACTATGCCGTATCCAAGTTTCAGCACCGATCCGAGTGGCCCTCAGTGTGAAGTCAATCAACAAACCTATCGGGTACTTTTTTCCACTGATGCGGACATGATCGAAGTGAGCGCCGGCACACTGGAAGAAATTGGTCCCGGGGATTACCAAGTGATGGGCATTCCGGTCAATGAAGACCTTACCATCACCATGGCCAATATGAATAATGACTGCGAACTCGTAGAAGTTATTACTACTCCCGACTGTATGGTCATCTGCGAAGAACCGCATATTTTTGTGCCTTCTGCCTTCTCTCCCAACTCCGATGGGAGCAACGATATATTCCGCGTTCGAAGCGAAGTATTGGAAAGCGTAAGACTAATTGTCTACAATCGCTGGGGAGAAGAAATGTACGTAGGTGACGACCTGAATATGGGCTGGGACGGAACCTTCAAGGGTAAGATTCTACCCCCGGATGTCTACGTGTATTACGTGACTGCAGTTTGTTTCGGCGGAGAGACCTTTACTAAGAAGGGCAATGTGACGCTACTCCGGTAATTCTTCTTTTTCGAAAAATAGAAAGGGCCTGAAGTTTTTGAAACTTCAGGCCCTTTCTACGTTACGGCAGCGTTAAAGGACATGCTTGAATGTTATGAAATTGTTATTAATTGAGGACAGGTGTTACTTATGGAAAAACCTGGCGTCATATTAGCTAAAAATTAAACACACCAAAATCGTTTTACATTATGAAGTGGATGATAACTAATTTTTTAGTCTTCAGTTTAGCAATTGCGATGATATCTTTTTCTGGCTGTTCTACTGAAGGAGATGGCCCGTTGGGAACAGGAGGAGACCCTCTTCCGGTTGGCCCTTCTATTTCATTAGTAGCTGACGCTGGATTTGTAACGGGTGACGTAGACCTTGGCTTGGGTGAAACGGTGCCGCTTCGTGTAAGCGTTCTACCTGGCGATGCCGATCTCCAATCGTTGAAAATCACCGAAGACGGCAGTAATATTAAAACGGATCGCCTAACTTTCAATAATGGCAATATTGTGGCCAATAACCCACTGTTGATCACTGGGAATGATGTTAGTGGGGCAACTTATGACGTAACAATCGTACCTCACGATGTCGTCAATACCTCCCGAATCATTACTCTGGAAGTAACCGACAAAGGCAACCTTACTGCCTCTATTTCTCTTGCCGTAAACATCACCGGTACTCCGGTCACTGAAATTACTGGCATTCTTTTGAACCAGGCTGGACCAGCCGGTCAAGGCGG
Source organism: Saprospiraceae bacterium (assembly GCA_028284395.1). Taxonomy (GTDB): domain Bacteria; phylum Bacteroidota; class Bacteroidia; order Chitinophagales; family Saprospiraceae; genus JANQRV01. The sequence goes on along the minus strand of JANQRV010000115.1, from coordinate 31,013 downwards.
ACTAAACCTAAATACGGGAGAGGGAACCGGAACCGTGAGTACGGATCCGAGCAGTCTGGATGCCCATATTAAAGATGAAGGCATCGACATCAACAAGGCAGCCTCTGAGAATTGGAAGAGACAAATTTCTGGAATCAATGGCTCGGTAATTAGAGTCCCCGGAAACAATATGCCGGAAGGCTTTAGTTATGAGAACATCATCACCTCCGAAGCCCTGATGGCCGCTTATGATGTTGCGGATGAGTTAACTGTCACCAACAGCGACGGAGAATTGATCAGTGATCCCATCGAAGTAGGAGATGTCTTCCTGGTTAAAAATGGGGACGATCACTGGTTGTTGCTCGTTACCAATGTCACTCCTACCGATAGCGACAACAATGACCAAATTGAATTTTCCATCAAAAAATAACCCAAACGCCGAATTATAATCCCATAAGCATTTTTCGAGTATGTAAGGAATGGTCCGTACGACCATTCCTTTTTTATTTGATTTGTCCATTGCAGATCCGGCACTTTGGCTTCGTCTTTGTGGGGAATATTTGTTTTTTTACTCTATTTTTACCAGGAAATAAACATCGCTTTTATGTTGATCAAATGGACTTATGCTCTGTCACTATCGATTCTGATTTCCAACCTACTGACAGGGCAATGTGATTACGCTTTTAAGGCGGTCGATGAATTTGATGGCACATTGACCATCGCAGCCCATACTGTAGATGTAGGCTATATGATTCCTTCAAATTTTGAAACGGTTAACGGCATTAGAATCATCCAACAGGGAAAAGTGCTGGTCTCCTTTACAGAAGAAGCCAGAGACACCGGTATCATTTCCCTTTTCCTAACTCTTGCTGTACAGGAATACGATTACCTACCCATTGAAAATGGGGAAACGGTATTACTCGCACTTTCTGATAGTACGGTAGTAGGGCTCTACAATGTACCCACCAGCGATTTTGACCGGACCACTAATATGCGCCTTTACACGCATACCTGCCCATTACCGATGGATATTTTCTATAAATTGATCTACCACAACATCACCAAGGTTCGAATCTTGTACCGAACGCAAAAGAAAGACATTGATATTTTGCCCGATCAACAAAAACTGATCCAGGAACAGATCAAATGCATAGCTACCGAAGCCGGTTTCTTACCCCTAAAGCCGTAATCAATTTACTACTTCCTGATGGGGATGTTCCTTGAGTAGGTCTTCGGGCAGGTAGTACCCGACTTTATCATCAAGCGAGGAACGAACGGCCTTTACTTTCTCAACTGAGATTACAGAAGCTTTATTCCCGAAAGAGTTTCTAACGTAAGTAAGTACAGCGGCTATTTCTTCGTCGTTTAGTAGTCCCTCGTGCGGTGTCATTGGCACCTGTCCTGGATATTCTTTGTCCAATACTTTGATGGGCCCTAACAAGCCTTTTAAAGTGAGCTTAATGAGCCGCTCCTCACTACCCAATGCCCATTTCGTACCGGCCAGCGGAGGAAAACCGGCTGCTACCAACCCTTTACCGTCTGCTTGATGGCAGGTCGCGCATAGGCCATCCCGACTGTAGATTTCTTTACCAGCAATATACTGTTCGCGTTCAGCTCCTTCCAAATGAGTTTCGATTTCCTTGGATGGACGGGTCTGGATTGACTGACCATTGAGATGTGCCAGTGCAGTAGCATGTGCATTGACAATCCATTCATCCAGTGGTTTTTTAGCTGCTTCTGTCACCACGGCCAAGCCCTCTTCTTTGGGCAGCCAAGATGCCGCTACAATCGCCTCTAATCTCACTCTGCCGTGATCATCGGCTGCAGCCTGTCGAAGCAATGCTGCCTGGTCACTTATTTGGTGACCGGAATAACGCAACACTTTTACAGCGGCGGCCCGCGCTCTAAAATCTTCCGCTTTTAATAACTGACGCAGCAAATCACCATCGATCCGGTTCAACCCCCAAGTCACCCACAATGCCTCCAACAGATGATGCTCGTATCGGCCGTCGGCCTTGTCCAACTGCGCCACCCAATCCTTTAGCTTGGAGAGCACTTCACCGGAATCCTGACCACGCAGTTCTCGCCGAGTCCGGTACCGTGTCCGGTACTCTGGCAATTTCAGATTATCCAGTAATTGCTCAATGGTGGCACCATCGACTTGCGCAGGTTCGACCAGAGGCCTGGAAGGATAGGTCACGCGGTAAATTCGGCCGTGAACGTGGTCCCGCAACGGATCGCGTGCATTGTGCTGCATGTGACCGATCAAAACATTATGCCAATCAATGACATAGAGAGAACCATCAGGTGCAAACTCCATATCAACCGGTCGGAAATTGCGATCATCAGCGACAATCAAATCTTGTCGATGTTTCAATTTGTAACCGGTTCCATCATCATTAAACTGATGCTGTTTTGTGCCCAAGAAACCGATGGTATTATTGATTAGGAGATCTCCCTGAACCTCATCCGGAAAGTGACGACTATGAATAAATTCGAGTCCCGAAGTTGGACGCACCTTGTGCTCGGGTTCGATAAGATCAAAAGACTTATGGGTCCCAATGCCATACCGAGGCTTGATGCTTCCCGGCATCATCCAACGCATCGCCGGTCCCGAAGTCTCAGCGAAAAAATTTTGCCCCCACTCATCGAAGGCGATACCCCAAGGATTAGGGATGGACAATTGAGCAGTCCGCTCCAGATGATGCCTTTGCGGATTGTACCTAAAGAACCCACCGTTCGTACCTCTTACCGGTCCATAAGCTGTTTCTACATTAGTGTGCAGGAACACTCCTTCCCCCATGTAGATCGCCCCGGAGGGATCCGCACAAAAAGCGCTGATCACATGATGGGTGTCGTGATCATCGAATCCGCTGAGAATAATTTCTTTTTTATCGGCTTTGTCATCTCCATCTTCGTCAGTCAGTAAAACAAGATTAGTGCCCTGGGATACATAGACCCCTTCCGGTGCAAATTCAATCCCTACCGGCAAATGCAAGCCGTCCGCAAATATCGTTTGTTTATCTGCTTTTCCATCGCCATCGGTGTCTTCCAGGATCAGGATTTTATCATCGGGTTTGGGATCGCCCGGCCGGTAGTGCGGGTAAGTAGGCATCACCGCAACCCAGAGCCGTCCCTTATTATCAAACGATAGTTGCATCGGATTGGCAAGATCCTCGAACTCTTTCTCCGATGCGAAAAGCTCCAACTTATACCCCGGGGCTACACTGATCTTCGATAGCGCATCGTCTCCGTATATGTATTCAGGGTTACCATTTTTCTTGTTGGAAGGCAAGTAGTTGGTTTCGACCGGAGGCAATGGGGAAGTCTCGGAATCAGCCACAGCCAAATCCATTTGTTTGCCTTGCAAAGCCTCCCAAATCGCCCGGTCCCGAATGTCCGTCATTTCACGTATCTTTTTTAACTCTGCCGGGTAGTTATCGGGCCCAAATGGATTGTATCGACGTCCAAAAACGTGGACTCCATTGGGAATTTTATAATCATTGTGCCAAAACCAATTCTTTTCAAGCACTGCTTCTCTCACCAAATCCCGATTGGCTTCCACCACTGCTGTACTACGCCCAAATACACCGTCTACTACTAACTTCGCAAACTTGTCATACCCTTCATCATTCATTTGGAATCCGTCGTTGGTAAGTTGCTGGCCAGCGGCAAACCATTTTTTAGTTGGCGAGAAGACATCAAGAAAAAGTACGTTATTTGCTTCTGCAACCTCTCTCATCGCATTGGTATACAATTGCAGGTTCTGGTTTTCGACCGTACCGTCTGGTAAATCCATTTTATCCGAAAGATCCTGAAAAGCAATCGGCGATACGATCGCCAATTGGGGGGCCGATTGACCATTGTATTGTTGCCCCAGTGTATGTTGGATAAAAGCGGTCAACTCATCCTTAAAATTGTCCACGCCTGCCGATCCCTGAAATGACTCGTTGTAACCGAAGAAAGCCAGGATAATATCTGCCTCCAATCGGGTAAGCCACTCGTCTGGCGTCTCAAAATGACCGACACTATTGGAGTTTTGGGCCAACTCTGTTTGAAAATTTTCCGCTCCGGGAAATGCCCAGGGTAAATTGCGACCGGAATGTGGTCTGAATCCCGGGGTATTTCCTCCGTCGCACATATTTCTGATCAGCAGCAAACTATCGGGATAGCGAAGTTGTAACTCCGTCTCAAAATAACCATAATTCATCATTCTAGACCCCAGATTATTACCAATCAAAACGATGTGGTCATCTTTATGAATCGCGAGGGATGGGCCTTCCGGTTGCGCACATCTTGTAAGACATAAGAGCAAAATCAATGTACCAAAAAATTGATAAGCCTTCTTAATCATCTTTCTACTTGTTAAAAGGTTGGTTCCGTTATAAAATTAAATAGTCAATAGTTCTATTCTGTATCGATCAATACCTTTCCACTACCTACCAAATGTCCGGCCTCTGCATAAACACTATAAGTATACAAACCAGCAGGCCATTTGGAAACATCTATAACCTGACTCCCGGTCAGCCTTTGTCTATGGTGAACCCTGCCTGAGAAATCACTGAAGCGAACAAAAAGTCTTTCTTCTTGCGGCACTGCTAACTGCATGTGCAAGTGACTCTTCACTGGATTTGGGAACATTTGAAAACCATAAAGCCGCTGCAGCTCTTTGCTAGAAGTAGTTAAACTCTCTACCGTACGGCAAATTGTATTGAAACCGGCCTCGTTCGTTACCTGAAGACATACTTCGAAGGTATCGGCGGTAGCATAAGTATGGGTTGGACTCTGTTCGGTGCTGCTATTTCCATCCCCAAAGTCCCATAGCCAGGACGTTGGATTGTTGGCCGATTCATCAGTAAAGACGACCATTTGCCCATCTTGCATTTCGAACGAGAATTGTGCACTCGGTGCAGCGACATCATTCGTGGTGATTGCATTCAACCAGTCCACCCCAGCCTGATCACCCAGGTCGTCGAAAAATATGGACAATACATTACCCTTTCCTTCTTTTGCCAACCACCGGTACTCTTCCGTGGCGGTAACCAAATTGGTAATGGGAATCCAAACTCCGAAAGCCTGCCCCGAAATAGAATCCGTCACTTCGGAATTAATACGTAAACGCAACGATTCGTAGGTAGCAGTAGGCGTAGTTACCGACCCGGCAGCATCTACAATGATCGTTTCCACAACCGTTCGCACCAAATTCAGAGAGTCCAATAATCCATCACTGAAAACAATGCCATCAATCGTTCCCTCGAAACCATAGGTCTGAGCAATAGTATCACCAAAGGTTACCGGAAACTCCAATACTGTCTGTGGAGGATCGAAAGTAACTACAAAATTAGTATCGATCAGATCAGTTGAGAAAAAGGCCCCAAGATTGATAAGGGATTGATCCGTTAATTTGGCGAAAAAAAATGCACTGTCCACCTGCAGAGCAAAATCCGCCTCCGGAAATAGTTCGGCTCCCTCCAGTCCCTCCGTGGTTAAAATCCTGTTTGCATAAAAGTCATTCGCCATCAGGTTCGAAAAATCCCAAACCTGCCCCTCCCCTGCTGGTCCTACATCTAGATCGACCGAAGTAGAATCCTGAAAAAATATCAATTGATCGCCCGCCTGTGGCAAATCCTGATTGGTTATTACTACCTGCCCCTGTAACAAGTTCGTTAGCATAAGAAGGCCTAAAAAAAGGAGTCGGGAGAAAGGTTCCATATTACACCGGGTTTTCCTTCGAAATTAAACATTGTCGAATATATCAAAATCAACACGCCATTACTAATCTTATTCAAACAATTCCCAAATATCGCCGATTTATCAATATCTCATCACATCACTTGCCATAAATAGTAGTAGCAAAAATATAGTACCTTGTGTTGCATAGTAGCTGGCAAAGCATTATCTTTATCCCATGAAAGGCGATAACCTGGAAGGAAAGCGGAAACAAATAGTCAAACAAATGAGAAGAGGTGTTCTTGAACTCTGTATCCTGGCTATTATATCCGAGGGAGAAGCCTACCCTTCGGATATCATTGAGAAGTTAAAACGGTCAGAACTGATCGTCGTCGAAGGGACTTTATATCCCTTGCTTTCCCGGCTCAAGAATGCTGAATTATTGCACTATACGTGGCGGGAATCCACCGCAGGACCTCCTCGAAAGTACTACCATATCACTGACAAAGGAAAAGCTTTTCTACAGGATCTAGTTGAAAGTTGGAAAGATTTAGAAAATGCAGTCAATAACTCCATTGAAAAAATTCTAGCTGATGAATAAGATAATCCAGATAAATCTGGGGGGTTACCCATTTACCATTGACGAGGACGCCTACGAGCACCTGAGCAATTACCTGAATGTCATTCATCGGCATTTCCGCCAGTCCCAAGGTTATGATGACATTACCTCGGATATAGAGAACCGGGTAGCTGAAATACTAATGGAAAAACTCGAAGGGCGTCCCATCATCAATTTGAAGGACATTCAAGAAGTAATTGTCATTATGGGTACGCCGGAAGAATTTGGTGCAGATACCACGGAGGAATCAACTGCACAAAGGCGCTATCAAACGGGCAAACGTCTATTCCGGGACCCGGAGGATCAGGTTATTGGTGGAATCAGTTCGGGCATCGCCGCTTATTTTGGTTTTAAGAATCCATTATGGATACGGCTAATCTTCATTGCGTTGACGGTCACGGGAGGTCTTGGAATTGCCGTCTATATCATACTATGGCTGGCATTGCCCAAAGCCGAATCTGCCAGTGATAAGCTCGCCATGCGCGGCGAACCCATCAATATCTCAACGATCGGCAAAGTCGTGGAAACCGAATTGGATCATCTCTCCGATGCGATGACCGAATTGGAAGAAGAGCTCACATCGAAAAAAAAAAATTACTCGAAAGCCAATAACCATTCAAAACGAAATTTTGCCTCGATTGGCAAGTTCTTCAAAAAATCGATTAACATCATGTTTAAAATCCTCAAGCCCCTGTTGATATTGATAGCAACAGCTTTGATCATTGCATTTAGCCTGGTCTGGATTGGTACGCTTATTGGCGTTTTCTATGCCTCCCCACTCATCGACGCTATCTTACCAGAAAACTTGATTAATGCCATAATCCCGAAGACCAATTTGCTTTTTGTAGTAGGTATCCCCCTTCTGACCCTTATTCTGTTGGTTTCAAAACTTATGTTTAGGACACGTATTCCGGCGTTTTGGCAAGTTGCACTCGCACTACTATGGGTTGGCAATATGGGCAGCCTGGCTTACTTCGTTGTCCATACTGCCCAAGAGTTCGCCATGGGGGGAGAAGTCACCCGATTAGAAGAAATCCCTAAAAGTAAAATACTCCAGATCCATTTAGAGGAAGATCCATTCGAAAATGGTTTCTACCTGCTTGGTCCCGACCTAATGCTTGATGGCAGCGATCTGATCTCCAAACAGATCAGCTTGGACTTCAAACAATCGTCGGACGATAAAATCCGGGTCAAAAAAGAGTTTTATTCAAGAGGAGCAAGTCGAAGAGAAGCAAAATCTCTAGCAGAAGAGATGGAAGATCTACTCTTGTTCGAAGACGGCCAACTCAAATTCAAGCCTTATTTCAAAATGCCATCTAATGGAAAATACCGCGATCAACACGTGCATTACACGTTATTATTGCCCGTTGGTCAGCACCTGACTTATACCGGCAATCGGATGCGTACTCGAAGCTATCGACATGGATTTCACTTGCCCGTCAACAAACCCAATCGACTCCTTAAGATGGAATTGACCGGAATCAATTGTATCAATTGCGACAATGATAAGGCAGAAGAATTTCATTATTCAAACCGGGATTTCAGAACCCTCGAGATTGATGGAAATCTACATTTAACCCTACAAAAAGCAGATCAATTCAAGGTATCGTTAATCACCGATCCGGTCACTTCTAAAACCATCGCTGTCGAACAAAAAGAGGACCAGCTGAATATTAGAAGAAGCACAAACGGAAAAGAACATGTCCGGCTGATCGTCTACATGCCTTCTCTAGAATTTCTTGCACTCAGGAATTTAGAGCATGCATCCATTAAAGGGTTTGACACGAACAGGTTTCGACTAAGAGCCGATCACGCCAAAAAGATTTTGGCTGATGTAAATTCGGATACCATGACCATGGACCTGACCGAGGTGGCTGAATTGAGGTTGGAAGGAGACTTGTCAAGACTGCAAGCTAGTCTTTCAAATAACTCCAAAGTCAGTGCTTATAATCTGAAAGTCAAAGATGTGGAAATGGAATTAACCGACAATAGCCATGCTGAATTTGGCCGTATTGAATCGCTTAAGAAACAAGCAGATGATGCATCTAGCTTCCGTAGTTGGCATGTTGAAAAAGTGATTGAGTAACACCTTAGATCTAAATCCCGGGACAGATCCGTAAAAATAATACCCACCGGTCGCTCACCATTGAAATAAGTATCTCCCATATGGATGATGCTACCATTATCAAGTAGATAAAGGCCTTTTCGTCGGTTTGTGCATTATGAGCAAAGGTCTTCAATTTGTAACATGTGATATTAGTTGATTTTCATAACCTTAACGGGAGTAAGGTAGGGGTTTTTAAAGGATACGAGATCTCCCGTTTCTTTACCCGGGATCAAAAAAAGCCTGACGGACAAAGGTTTGGAAGTGTATTTAAGGGACAATGCAGCCACATCTTCCAGCAGACCTTCGATCACTTCCGTGGGAGTTTGACCGGGCAATGGCACGACATCGAGTCCCGTTCCGGATACCGCAGAATACAACAGCAGTTCCTGAACAGAATAGCTACCTTCAGAAGCCCTTTTGGCCAAAACTTCATCTTCAATTACTGGTAGCATTAAGCCGGAAAATCCACAAAGTTTAAGATTTAGATTTTTCAATACATCTGTAATCATGGCACAAGTACGCAAGGTAGACACGCTACCAAAAGGTTGGCCGGTGTGCATTTCGATGGCTTGTCCGATGCTTGCTTCCAAGCCAGGAGCTGTCGACACATCAATGCCATTATATCGGTAATCACTCTCCTGAGCAACCTCTTTTGCCAAAGCTTCAAGTGGTTCATAGTAGTCCTGGAGGGCCTTCTTTAAGTAGTACTTTGCTTCTTCACCCTTAGACTTCTCAAAAACCTGCAGCAAAATGCCAGGCGACTCAATGCCCAAAGCGAAACCCTTAGGCCCTTGGTGATAGGCGGCTGGAAAAAAAGGAATCCCTGGTGGGCAAGCGGCAGTGGCAGCAAACCTAAAATTTGCTTCTCCCCCCTCACCGATCGTTGAAAGGCGTTTGATAACCTTGGCCGCTGTCTTTATGGAACTGTGATGTATTCCCAGTCGACGGGAAGAAATTCCCAAGCTAAAGTTGATATTTTGAGTTGTTTCAAGGAGGCGCTCTACCCATTGTTCAATGTTTGGCTCTTCCGTATCAGGTGGCAAGACCTGTCCAACTGCAATGATTACATTTTCTTCCAATGCAATGGCGTCAACTTTTTGCAAGAAGGATAAAGCATCTTCAAACGATCGTGTCCTTCGATACTCATGAAGATGTTGTGTTGCAATGCGAATGGTCTGCACTTCGTATCCCTTATCAGTATATTTCTGACGAACAGTTTTCAGAAAATTGATCGCATCTCTGATGGTCTCGATATCGGAAAAGTCTGCTATATTTACCCCAGCAGTAATGGTGCGAATTCGGAATGGAAACGCCTCCTCTTGGCCGATCGAAAAGCCAGGCAGCAATAGAAAAAAAATGAACGAAAAAATCAGAAATGGATGCTTGCTCACTCTCATCATGGTCAAATTCGTGGCAAGTTAAGGAAATACCCAACATTAAATTCATACGAACTATTAAGTAAGTGCTAAATATAGCTTCTAAATTTGATCACTTACTTATCAGATAACACATACATGATGAAAACCCAAATCCTCATCCTTACCGTACTGGTTTCAACAGGTCTCTTATTCGGTCAGGAAGACACCGACCAATTGCTGGAATTGGAAAGAATGCTCGCACAAAAAAACCAAGAATTCATCAAACTAGAAAATGAATGGGAAGCACTTAAACTGGAAGTCATACAAGCAAAGCTTCTGTCGGTCGGATACCCCAGGGTCGAGAAACCGGCAGGAGATCTGCAAACGTTGAAGCGCGATGGTTATGTCGCTGGTTTTTCCGTTTATCACCAGCAGGCCCAATGGGTAAGTCACATGATCCTACCCGATATCCTGAGTCGATGCTGGGAAAGGACCGATGACTTCAGACCGGACCCCTCTTTGGAAGCAGGTCCTTCCTTGGAAGACTATAAATTCAAGGGCAAGCCGTTCGATAAGGGGCATTTGGCACCAGCTGCCGATTTTCGGTGGTGCAGGGAGGCTGTTTCTGCCTCTTTTCTACTCTCCAACATGTCGCCCCAGCCATCTGATTTCAATCGGGGTATATGGGCAGAATTGGAAAAGACCATTCGAGCCTACATCACACTAAACCCTAAAACCGAGCTCTATTTGATCACCGGTCCGGTCCTGAAAGCAGACCTTCCCAAACTACATGAAAACAACCGGATTAGCATTCCTGAGGCTTATTATAAGGTAATTTTAGATAGGAAGAACCAAAGAGGAATCGCCTTCCTCCTCGATACCCAAAAAGTGGATGAAAAAAGATTTGCAGAAAAACTGGAAAAGTCAGCAATGACGATCAGTGCTTTGGAAGCAAAATTGGGAATGGATTTTTTTCCGAGAATGGACGGGAACGCCAAACTGGAAAACTCCTATGAGCCTTTTTATTGGTTACCATCCGTAAGTGGTATCACCCCTCTTGATCCGGCACTGCTTGCTGATGGAGAAATCAATACCGCGATGCTGACAAAACAAAAAAAGGGAGATACCATACGCGTACGTGGCACCATTGTCCATACCAGTCTCAGTAGTAAAGGAAACATTACCTTATACGTCGATCAAAAAAGACCGGTTGTCTCCGGAGGTAAAGTGGCAAACGTGATTTTTACCTCCTTGATTCAGGATCGATATTTTAAGAATTTCGGAGATTGGAAAAAATCCTTATTCAATACCGATGAAATTCAATCGGAACAACTAGAAAAATTGATTGGCAAACAAGTCTTAATCAGTGGGAAACTCAACATCTATAAAAGGCAACATCGCTATAAAGGTAAGAGCATACCCTATGATTTGTTCTCCTTGAATCTTAAAGAAAGCAACATCACCTTTATGAACTGACCAGATGGGAACCCTCTCAACTTGTCGCTAATTTTTTTAATAGCAACAGTAGTGAATCGTCTCCCTTTTCTAGGCTTGCCGGACTCATAGCCCGGTAATCCAGCAACTTCCCTTCTTTGTCGAAGATCATGTACTCCGGTATATAGTCAATCTCAAAAAAATGTAGCAACTTTGCCTGCAAGCCGCTTTTAAAACGATATTGATTTTGTGGGCTTGGCACCAAACTAAAAATTCGTTCCCAGGACCCCAACCGTTCAGGATCGATTGTAATAAATACAAACTCGATTGGTAATTCTTTTAAACTTTGTTGTAGCGTATCCAAGTATGGCATGGCTTTAAGACACGGAGGACACGTCACACTCCAAATATCCAAATAGATGATTTTTCCTTTTCCTTTCGCCAACACTTCCCCAAAACTCATTTCGGTACCGGAGGGATTACACAACACCGTTTGCCGGCATTCCTCCGGTAGAGCCGCCCCGATAAAACGTTCGAATTTAGCCTTATTATCCAGAACCGTAGCAATTGTTTTAAGGTAAAAAGTGTCTTTAACTTCCGTACGAAACATTCGCTCCATTATTGAATCCCTCCGTTCAAATTTCAGACCGAAAAATACCGAAGATGTTAAATAATATTCTTTTGAATCTCCTTTCAATGAATCCATTATGACCTTTTGCATCGCATCTTCCATCGACAATGATGAGGTTTTGAGCTTAAGATGTTGGGCGGACTCATACAATGCCCGTCGTAAAATAGTGGTATATCTGGGCAATACCGTATACTGATCTTTTAACACTGAAGACAATCGACAAACATTCCGGTAGCCTGCTGGCAAAGTCAGAGTATCGGGCTCCAGGCCTTGCCCCTTTGCCCAGTAGTAGGGATAGTTCTGCAATAGATTAATGTATATAACCTCTGTTTCCGATTCGAAATAATGGCGAAAGGATGGTTCGAGCAGTCTTTCGTTTTCCCGTAGATGTTTGATCCGTCCGTCTTTGACATTCTTCATAAATTCCAGAAACCCAGGAAGCGAAAGGGCCCTATCGTTAAATTGGGGAGCAATCCCCGCGTCGTTCAGTCCCAACTCAGCGATTTCTTTAAGAAATGTGTTCTTATAACCACCGACGCCCGAAAAAACTACGTCCTCTTCTTGTGCCTGGACGAAAATGCTGTCGCCCGGGAAAAGAACAATTTCATAACTCCGGTTTCCAATCAGAAGTCTACCGGTTGTCAAACGAGGCGTTATAACTTCTAAAAAGAAACTGGAATCTTCCTCCACCGTTACCACATAACTCTCCTGAGGTGCCCGGCCGGTTATCGGATTGTTCATCAGCCGGTCGAGTGTAATGGTACTATCCATAGAAGGGATCGCCCTGCCACAAATTACTGCCTTTGACGGATCGGCAAATAGATGTGATAGATTGGAGAAACAAAAAGCGACAATCAGTAAAATGTTTTTCATGATGATACACGGCTTTAATGTATCAAAAGGATATTTTTTTTCTTCAAAAAGTTTCACCTCACTACCTGATTTATCTGCAATCACCAAGAGTTTATCAAAAGAGTTCCTGTTTCTGTCAATATCGATAGGGGGAATCTTATGGTAATGCATCTAACCTTATAGAAAAACAATACCCGAATTCTCTAACAATCTACATTATGAAAAATCACCTACTGTTGGGCTTTTGCCTAGTAGTTTGCCAGACTTTTTACGGCCAAAACCAAATCCAAGGCAATGTACTGGATCAACAATCTGAAGCTGTATTTTTAGCCACTGTCGCCATTTACGACACGGAAGATAGTTCACTTGTCAAAGCTGCTTCAACCGACGAGGACGGACATTTTGAAATCAAGAACATTAAAGACGGGAATTTCTATTTGGAAATATCGATGCTGAGTTATGAGACCTATAGAGATCAAGACCTTCGACTTCCTCAGGATTTCGGAAAAAATTACGAGATTACTTTAGTCTCCGCAGCAGAACTCCTCCAGACGGTAGAAGTTACAGCAAAAGTGCCACTCATAGAGCAAAGAGCCGATCGGCTAGTCGTCAATGTGGAAAACAACCTGACCAATTTGAACGCCAATTTAATGGATGTTTTGAAAAAAGTACCGGGGATGGTGATTGCCAATGGTCGGCTGCGCATGGCCGGTCAACCGAACATAACCATCCTGATCAATGGCAAAACTACTCGTTATATGAATGTGCAGGAATTATTGCGCGATATGCCGGGAGAAAATGTCAAAAAAGTGGAAGTCATTCATCAACCTGGAGCCGAATTCGACGCGGCTGGCACCGGGGCCATCATTAACATTATTTTGAAAAAGAACAGCCTTTTCGGCACCAATGGATCTTTCAATGCCGGCATTGGGAAAGATGTAGACTGGACTTATAATGCCGGCCTGAACCTGAGCCATGCCCAAGGCGACGTAAACATCAGCGGCGGCATTGGTTATACCGACAATGCTTATTTGAGCGAATTATTACTGACGCGTAGACTTGGAAGTGACATCTATGATCAGCACTCCATCGACCCCCAATATCCCAATACTTTTCGCAGCAACCTAACCATCGATTGGGACATAACCGAGCGCCATCGGGTCGGGGTTTCCGGCAATCTAAACCGGAGTAATGGAGTAAGAACAGCGACAAACACGACCCTGATCGATTTCGCTGCCAGCGATGCCAGCGACTTAAACCTCCGGACGGCTACAGATGGCAATCGCAAGTGGAATTACTATATGGTCAACCCCTACTATACCTTCCAGATTGACACCTTTGGTCATAAGATCGATCTAGATTTGAGCGTAGTCAACCTCAGTCGTGATGGCACCAACACTTTACGACCCAAAGAGCTAAATTTTGGGAATTTCTTTCCTGGGCAAGAGTATCGACAGCCAGGTATTGTAGATATTAAAGCGGCCAAAGTCGACTATCAGTATCCTGTTTCCAATGCCATCACGCTTCAATTGGGAGCAAAGTACAGTGAAGCCAATCTCGACAATGAACTGGCTGCTTTCTTAGAGATATCAGACGGTGATTGGCAACCAAATCCGAATCAAAGCAATCACTTTCTCTTTGACGAAACCATCACCGCCGGCTATTCAAAATTAGCCTTCCAAAAGGATAAATGGTCCGGTTCGCTCGGTCTCAGGTACGAAGACAGTCGATCAAAAGGACATTCATTGACCCTGGATTCTACCCTGACCCGGAACATTTCACAGTTCTTCCCCAGTTTTAGCCTAAGTAGAGAATTGACTAAATCACTGGGCACGTCCTTGGCTTATAGCTACCGCATCGATCGACCTCAGTACAGCACCCTAAATCCATTTGTTTACAACCTGGATCCATTTACCGCAGAGCGAGGAAACCCCAATCTGGTTCCATCTCTTACTCATAGTTTCAAGTTCAATTTGACCTACGAGAAACAGCCTTTCTTTAACGTTGAGTACAAACAAAGCACCAACTCACTGATCGAAGTAACCGAACAAAATGACGATACAGGAGAGGCATTCCTTACGACCATCAATCTCGAATCTCAGAAACTATTTAATGTCAGTCTCTTCTTTCCATTGGACTTCATTCCTGGAATCTCAGGTTATGGTGGCATCATGGCCAATCATGTGAAATATGAGTCAGAGTATTTATCAGAGGATTTCCGAGCTTCGCAGTGGAGTTATACCGCCTTCCTGCAAGCAAACTTCAAGCTGCCGTTGAAGATTGAAGCAGAGATGACAGGTTTCTTCATGAGTGATCATCAAGAAGGCATCATGCGGGGGGAATGGTTGTACGGCATTGGTGTTGGCTTAAGCCGGAAATTTTTGGAAGACAAGGCTCGAATCAGCTTTGGTGTTGACGATTTATTTAACCGGTTCTGGCATGGTAGTATCAACTATGCCAATATGGACATGCAGGTGATTAGCAAATGGTATGCCCAGCGGATAAATCTCAAGTTCAGCTACAAATTCGGCAATCAGCACATGAATAAAAGAGAGGGACGCCGATCGGGTGCTTCTGATGAAGTAAAAAGAGTCGATAAGTCTTAATCTGACTGGACAGACTCAGACAGCCAACCAGTCAGAAACCCTAAGTACATGAATTGCCAGGAGCCCCAGAATCCCGACCCAAAACACGTAGTACAACGTCGGGATGATGGTTTTCCTTAATACCAGACCTTCTTTACCCAAAAAGCCTACCGTAGCTGAAGCAGCTACTACATTGTGAATGGCAATCATATTGCCCGCAGCTGCCCCGACTGCCTGCAGTGCCACAATCAAGGTCGTAGGCATGGCCAATCGTTCGGCCACACCAAATTGGAATAGGCTGAACATTAGATTACTTACTGTATTGCTCCCAGCAATGAAGGCTCCCAATGCTCCGATTGAGGGGGCGAATAACGGATAGATTTCGCCCACACTAGCTGCTACCCATTCCGCCATGACAATCGGCATCCCCGGTAGATTCAATGGATTCCCGCCGGAGTTAATATAAATTCGAACCATCGGTATGGTGAAAATGAGTACAAAACCAGCTCCCAGCAACATCTTCGCGCTTTCACTTAAAGCCGCTTTGACCTCCGGCCATTTCATTTTGTGCAGAAATACCGTAATCACCCCCACAATAACCAAGATGGTTCCCGGCAAATATAAAGGTGTGCTGGATGCCGATATTTCCGTACCTAGAATACCGTTCCAACTTACTTTAAAATTGCTCAACCAACTCTTCAGAGGCAATTGCGGTAAGCGACTCAAGACGAGCAAACCAGCTAAAAACAAATAGGGAGACCACGCCTTTAACAAGGAGATATTTTCTTTCTGGCCGGTAGTTTCTGACTCGACTTCTAAAGTACCGAACCAATGGGCCGGCCAGGTCGATTTGTCGTCAAAATCCCAGTTATCTTTTGGGGTAAGAACCCCATTCTTTGCCATGTAAACCATAATCGGAATGCCAACAAGCGCCCCCAGTAAGGAGGGAAATTCCGGTCCTAAAAATAGTCCCGTCAGCAAATATGGAATGGTAAAGGCCAGTCCGCCAACCAAAGTAAAAGGTAATACCGCAAAACCCTTCTTCCAGCTTTTGTCCCGACCAAAGAACCGCGTCATCATACAAACCATAAAAGTGGGAATCAGCGTGCCGGCAATGGCATGTAAAATGGCCACGTCTGCCGTGACCAAACCCACATATTCGGAAAAAGAACTGCCGGCTTCCAACAATCGACCGTCCAATTCCGGATTTTGCAAGCCTCCACGTACACCCACTAAAATGGGCGTCCCTACCGCTCCGAATGTTACTGCGGTGCTCTGCACCATCATGCCCAGCATCACTGCCGCAAGTGCCGGAAAACCCAAAGCAACCAATAGCGGAGCAATGATCGCAGCAGGTGTGCCAAACCCTGACGCTCCCTCAATGAAAGACCCAAACAGCCAAACGATCAACACAACCTGCACCCTCCGGTCGGTACTGATCTCTGTAAAACCCCGACGGATTACCGCAACACCACCGGAGTAGTTCAACAAGTTTAGCAGCAGAATGGCGCCAAAAATGATATACAGAATGTCAAACGTGATAAAAAGTCCCTGAATCGAAGATGCTACAATGTCAATGAGCGGAAATTCCCAGCCCAGAAAGGCAATGACTGCAGCAAGCAAAAAGGAAATCGGCATGGCGATGCGAGCAGGCATCCGAAACCCGACCAACATAATGGCAGCTGCCAATATTGGAATTAGGGCCAGTAGGGCCAGAATAGAAGTGGACATGTTTAAAGTTTTTCGTTTTCTAAACCTACGGAAAATTGTGGAATTAAACCCACCACTTTTGTCCTCGTCTCATCTTAACTGTGCATTATTCTTAGAAAAGCCTGGTTAGTTGCTCAACAAATTAAGCATTAGATCAGAGCTCTTCTCCCAGCAGACATTGATCTACAGCCAGAAAGTTTAAAATCTGCGATGTCGTACCTGCACCTACTCCATAGGTGACGGCCGATCGCCCCATCTTCGTTTTTGCAAAGAAGTCCTTGGATTAATCCAAGTTATAATCGAACGAAAGATCAAATGGAAACCAGGAGAACAAAGAGGGCGCCTGGTAGATACTAAGTTCACACTACCGGCCAGATTAAAGTTAAAATTGATGCATACGGAGGGATGGTGATTTCTTATATTTACCCAAGAATAATCACCATCTCTCGAAATGATTGACCGATCAGACCGATATTGCATTATTGGAGCCGGGCCCAGCGGTCTTTGCACTGCCGTGGCTTTACAGAAGCGCAACATCCATTTTGACATCATCGACCTGGGAGATCAGATCGGCGGAATGTGGGATATCAACCGTAAAGAAACCGCCGTTTATGAATCTGCACATTTCATTTCTTCCAAAACCATGTCGGGATTCACCGGTTTTCCAATGCCCGAGAACTATCCGGACTATCCCAGTCATGAATTACTTTTAGCCTATATCCAGTCTTATGCCCGCGCACACAATCTGCAAGAACATATCACACTGCAAACCAAAGTCGAGCGAATTAGTCCGATCGATGATGGAAGCGGCTGGTTAGTCGAATTAGACAATGGTGAGCAAAGGCATTATGGAGGTGTTGTCTGTGCCAGCGGCTTGACCTGGCACCCCAACCTGCCCGCCTATCCCGGCACCTTTGAAGGAGAGTCTTACCATACTTTTCATTACAAATCCATGGAAGAGCTTCGAGGGAAAAGAGTACTAATCATTGGCGCTGGTAATTCCGGTTGCGATATTGCTTGTGATGCGGCCAAAGCAGCTAAAAAGGCATACATTAGCTTGCGCCGGGGTTACTACTTCTTACCAAAATACATCTTCGGTATTCCAACAGACGTCTACGGCCACAATGGCCCCAAATTACCTACTTGGTTGGAACGTCCCATCAATGAGTTCTTACTCAACAAATTATTAGTGGGAAACCTGGAACGCTACGGTCTTCCCAAACCAGATCACCACCTGCTCGAGTCGCATCCCATTATGAATACTCAGATCCTTCACTACCTGGGCCATGGAGATCTGACCGCTAAGAAGGATGTCAAGGAACTCAAATCCAATTCCGTTGTCTTCGTTGACAATTCCGAGGAAGAAGTTGACTTGATTTTGTATGCTACTGGTTATCAGCGCATCTACCCGTTCATCGATCCACAATATCTGCAATACCGAAACGACAAGCTGGATTTTTACCTGGAAATTTTTCACCGGAAATTCGACAACTTGTTTTTCATCGGTTGTATTGAAACTGATGGCGCCGGGTATGAAATGTTTGGAAAACAGGCCGAACTCATTGCAAGTTCAATTCATTGCAGCAAGATGGCGCCGGAACTATTCGCCAAATTCAAGGACGAAAAAGAAAATGAATATCCCAACCTACACGGCAAGAGTCGCTATGTAGATAGTCAACGTCATCATTACTATGTGCAATTTGAAGCTTATCACCGGCAATTGGATAAAAAGCTAAAACAATTGAACCCATAAAACCGTGGAAAAATTGCTATTAGAGGCAACTCCTAAAATGCAAAAAATCCGTTTTCTCAATAATGAAGACGTTGCGCTATCATTTGAAGAAGTATTTCGCCTCCTGAAAACGGATACAACATTTAGAGGCCTACTTTCTACTACAATCACGGAAATTTCTTAAAAGGTACCGGCATCTACATCCTTCATAAACTGAATAACACCTTCAAAATACACTTTCTGATCATCGAACTGAGCTAAATGACTGCCGTTTGGACAGTGCAAATAGCGCCCGTTTTTCACTTGCCCGGCGATCCATTCCATGTGTTTGGGATCCATGGTATCATGTTGCGCACCGATGCTCAAGGTCGGCACCGTTAATTTGGGAAGATTCGGCGTAAAATCCCATGTCTTTAGCGAAGCATCCCCCTTAATACCAAATTCGCTAGGTCCTTGCATGGGTATGTAAACATCGGTATTGAGATGTTTGAATGCACGCAGCACCGGTTCGGGCCATTGGTCTAGAGGTTTTCTCAACACGTGCTCCGTGTAGTAGTGTTGTTCGACAAGTTCGAGATACCTTGGATTGCCGTAATCTTCTTTTGCTTCCATTGCCATCACTTCGTCATAAACTTCTTTTGGCATTTGGGGACCTAAGACCTCCTCTGCATATTTCATGTATTCGGGAATAGAAGCAACCATATTGGATATGACCAGTCCCTTAATGTGTTGTTGGTATTTGAGCGCGTACTCCATGGCCAGAATACCTCCCCAGGACTGTCCTAAGAGATAGAAATTAGAATTGTCCAGTTTCAATGCCTTTCTGACTTGCTCCAATTCATCTACAAATCGATCCAAGTCCCATAAACTGGGTTCTTTAGGCTGGTCACTGTAATAAGAACCCAACTGATCGTAGTAGTAATATTCAAATCCCTCTTGTGGGAAATAACTATCAAAGCATTCAAAGAATTCGTGGGTTCCACCCGGACCGCCATGGAGCAACAACATTTTGATCCTGGGGTTATTGCCTACTCTCTTAGTCCAAACCTTAAACTCACCTTTTGGTGTGTTGATATTTATCATCTTAACGCCACCGGTCAGGACGTCATCGCGGCCCGAGTTGTCAAAGTAGTCGATAGAATTGTCGGCTGCTGCCGCTTCAACGGCACTTTCTGCTGGCGCAGTATTGCACCCTGCCAGCAATAGGGCACTCAAAAGAAGGAGCGTAATTCGGTTTCTCATAATTTCTAATTTTAGAATGGCGATGAAAACTTAAACAATATACCGAATCCGCCTTACTTCAACCAAACCGGCTTGGTTTGCGATTGGTGATCCTGCCCGATGATGTCTCGATATAAGTCCGGTCGACGCGCTTTGCGATAACGCCATCCTCCGGCCAGTTGTAATTTGTCTTCCGTAATGGTTGTCGTAACGATTTCATTGTCAAATGAACGTACTTCAGCCATGATTTCTCCGTAGGGATCCAGAATTAAGGAGTTTCCATTCTTAAGGTGTTCTCCATCATAGCCAATCGGATTGGTGTATACATAGTAGACCCCATTATCGTAGGCCCGGGCCGGCAGCCATCTCAACAACCATCTTCTACCTTTTGGACCGTCAAACTCCAGGCGTAGAGGAACCGGATCAGTATGTCGATTGCTCCACAGTTCGTCAGACACATACCCACGTCCCGGCATCGCCGATGGAGTACATCCAGTTACATGCGGCGCAAATATGATTTCTGCCCCAGATAGTGCTGTTGCACGAACATTCTCGATCACATTATTATCATAACAAATCAAAATACCACAGGTCCAACCATTGATATCGAAAGTGACATATTCATCTCCGGCCGACATATCGGGATGGATAAAAGGATGGAGTTTGCGGAATTTCGCCACCATTCCCGATTGATTGACGCAAATGTAGGTATTGTAAAATAGATCTCCTTCACGCTCTGCCAAACCCGCCAACAGATGGACATCGTATTTAGCTGCGAGTTCAATCAGAGACCTCGTGCTCGGTCCATTGGGAATTACCTCGGAGTAGTCCAATGCCCTTTGCAATGGCAAGTCCTTAAAAAAAGTGTAGGCCGAAATGCACATTTCGTGAAAACTAACTACCTCCGCTCCCTGTGCTTTAGCACGGGCCGTTAATTGTTCGATAATCCCAAGGTTATAGGTTTTGTCACCATCCTTGGGTTCAAATTGAGCGGCGGCAATTCGCAAAGTCCTCATCATATCGATTTTGGGTTGATTTTATGATTTGATAGCTTTTAATCTCAACCTTTTGTAATCCGCGTACCACTTCCCTTCGATCAGCAATTCAGAACGCAAGGATTCCTGTACCTCTTCCATAATTTCCATTTGTTCTTCTGGCGGCAACCCTTTGAAAAAGGCCGAACCAAACATGCTAAGCCAATCAATGATTCCGCTGGAAGCATCGGCAAGTTCGGTCATTCGGTCAAAATGATGGGCTTCCACAACCCGAAAACCTGCCTTTTCCAAAAGGCTGGCATATGCTCCTATGGAAGGGAAATACCACGGCATGATCTTCGATTGAGCGTAATGACCACGTCTACCTAATGATTTTCTCACTTGTTCCAAGATCGTCTGGACATTTCCTTTTCCGCCAAATTCAATGGCAATCCGGCCTCCTTCTTTCAGATTCCGATGCATGCAATCAATTGCAGCCTCCTTATCCAAAACCCAATGTAGAACCGCGTTGGAAAAAATCGCGTCAAAGGGCTGCTCAAAATCAAAATCAACAGCATCTTTCACATAAAATTCTAGGGCATCAAAGCGCTGACTCGCCGCATCAATCATTTCCTGCGACTGATCGATACCGATGACCTGACCGGTTACCTTGCCAATCTCTCCTGTTAGTTCTCCACTTCCACACCCCAAATCAAGTATCCTTTCACCCGGTCTGGGCCCCAAAAGCGTGACCAGACTCTCACCGTATTGGTAAACAAAATTGTGCTTTTGGTTGTACAATGAAACATTCCAGTTAGGTTTTTGCATGGTTCTCTAAGGATTGGTGATTTAGACGAAGTCATTATCGGGTTGCCAATTGATCTTTGCTGCCCAATGTTCTGCCGCCTCGTAGATCAGGTCCATCACCGGGTCCTTGATATACAGATACCCATCAATACTCTGAGGAAACAAAGTAGCCAATCGCTGCTTGATTAACTGATAACCTTTTCGGCTCACTTCAGAAGCACGAAGATAATCTCTAAATAGCAAGGGAAAACGTTGATTGAACCGCCCATTTTCCCGTATATGAATATGAGTGCGCCGATGTCCTGGCCACTCCCGGGCATATCTCTTTTGCAATTCCGGCGAGGTCTCTTCCATACCGATGAAAACATCATTTCGAATATCGGGACGGACCTGAAAGCCGGCTTCGTTCAATACTTTCGGCACTTGTTCTTCGGCCAGATCCTTGATGGTTACTTGGATATCAACGATATCCTTGGCGGCCAAATCCGGCACGGAAGTGGAACCAATATGATCGATCCGTATGGCAAAATCGCCCAATGTCTGACGCAGACGATGGGCGACTTCTTGAAATTCCAATACCCATTCTGCTCGATAGGGATTGATGATGACAGGCCGAGAACGGGGAAACAGTGAATTAATCTCCATTGGCATTTGTTATTTTTTGAGCAATGATTCCAAGCATTTTAGTCGCATTTTCGTCATTGGGTTTGAGGCCCAATACTTTTTTATAGCAATGTTCTGCTTCCTTATATTCTTCTACTGTGACAAAAAATTCTCCAAGGCTATCATAAACATTGGGTTCATAGGGAAACAAACGCACATTCAATTCAAAGACAAGTTTAGCCAAATCGTACTTTCCAGCCGCTTTCAGGACATAGCCATAGGTATTGAGCTCTCCGGCGTTGGAAACTTCTCGATATAATCTCCTACTTAGATTGGACAGATCCTCACGCAACTCCTCCGCGGTTTTGGACTGTAATTGTTCATGCAAGTAACTTACTACGCGATACCGGGGCTCCGATGGGCAGTCATTGGCAATTTGAAATAGATCTGTCTCCAATGAATTCAAAGTTCTTTCAACGATCCGTGCTACCTCTACACCTTCTCGTTCAAAAATAAAAGTCGGGACCCGGTGAATGTTTAATCCCTTTTCTTCTCCATTAGGACCTTGCTTATACTTTTGTCCTTTATTGTGCAAAGCAACAAAGGTCAGTGCTTTTGTATCTAACTCCAATGCCTCCCATAGTTTCACAAATCTGGGAACCAAATATTTGGTGTCTCCACACCACGTTCCTAAAAAGACTTTAACGGTCAAGTCTTCTAAATTGGTGCCGATGAACTGGCCGGACACACTGGGTTGATAGTCTCGATATTGACTTTCAAACCAATCTTTATACGGGGCCTGCCTCAGGTCTTCCAATTGGACGCCCCCCCAAAGGTGTTGGTTACCATTTTTATCCGTATAGGTTTCTTGAGCTCCTATATGTAGGGCTCCAAAAAGAGTCATTAGAGTAAAAAGAGTACGCATCTTGAGTAAATTTAGTCGGTTAATAATAAGCGACAAACTTACAGTCAAAGACGACTACCTCTTGTTAATGACTTTCAAATAATCCTCAATGATTTGTTAAGTGCCGGATCCACTTCGTGCATCATTTGGTAAATGACCTTGAATACATGCTCGGGAGCAGGTTTGGAGAAGAAATCGCCATCATCGGTAAATGCAGGCCGGTGGTCCTTCCCCGAAAGCGTCACCGGTGCAGAGTCAAGATATTGGTATCCTCCCTGCTTTTCTAAAACTTCTTGCAGCATGTAAGCGGAGGCTCCTCCAGGTACATCCTCATCCAAAAAGACGATTCGATTCGTTTTTTTCAAGCTCTCTAAGATTCTGCCTTCCAAATCGAAAGGGATCAGTGTCTGTACATCGATCAACTCAACGGAAATACCGTTCTTATTTAACAGGCGAATCCCCTCCTCAGCAATCCGGACACAGGAACCATAAGTCACCAGAGTCACATCCGTGCCTTCGATGATAACCTCAGGGACCCCAAGCGCAACCGTATATTCTCCGATATTGGAAGGAAGTTTTTCCTTTAACCGGTATCCGTTCAAACATTCGATCACGATGGCCGGATCATCCGACTGCAACATCGTATTGTACATGCCGGCCGCTTGGGTCATGTTCCGCGGAACCAAAATATAGATCCCTCTAAATGAATGAATGACCATCCCCATCGGCGACCCAGAGTGCCATATACCTTCCAATCGATGACCACGGGTCCGGATCAATGCCGGAGCAATTTGTTTGCCCTTGGTTCGATACCGTATGGTAGCTAAATCATCGGTCAATGGGGCATGTGCATAAGACAAGTAGTCGAGATACTGCAATTCTGCAATCGGGCGCAACCCTCTCATTGACATACCAATAGCTTGTCCGACTATGGTCCACTCTCGGATGCCGGTGTCAAAAACTCTTTCCTCCCCATACTTCTGTTGCAAACCGGCAAAAGATTGATTTACACCACCTATTTTACCTAGATCTTCACCAAAAGCAAATAAATTTGGGTACCTAGTCAAGGCTTGATCAAAGAAGGCATTTAGAATTTCAGAGCCATTTAATTCTTGAGCATCTTCAGCATATTGTGCGGGGATGACCGGTACCTTTAAAGCGGATTGAGCAGTATCACTATAAAGTTCTGTGTCATAGCGCTCACGACCGGTTGCCTCGGTGTCGGCGATCCACTTATTCAGACGTTCTAAAGCGGCATGCTCCTCCCCTACCAGCGCAAATTGCATATGCAATGCACTCTTTAACAGATGGCTCAAAACGGGGTTTACCTTAGCATCGAGCTCATCGGAGATTTCTTGCGCCCGCTCCCTTCGGCCAGTCACTGCAAGAATCTCACTAAATATTGATTGGACAACTTTCAATCTTGCTTGATTGGGTCCATTGAACAGCTCCCACGCTTCATCTCTGGCATCAATGGCAGATTTGCGAGCGCGTTCATGCACAGTCTCAATTTCTTTCTTAGCAGCCAGTTTATTCCTGATGATCCATTGCTTAAATTTTCGAATGCAATCCACTTCCAATTCCCAAGCCAGGCGCTCCTCACTTTTATAACGCTCGTGAGACCCTGAGGTAGAATGTCCTTGCGGTTGGGTGCATTCCTGCATATGGAAGATTGCTGGAGTGTGCGTCTTACGCATTTTGGCAATGCCCTTTTCGAAGGTGTCGCAAAGGGCTTCATAATCCCAGGCTTTCACCGCATAAATATCCAGTCCTTCTCCTTTGTCATTTGCCCGAAACCCTTCGAGTACAGTCGAAATACACTCCTTGGTAGTTTGGTATTTGGTCGGAACAGAAATACCGTAACCATCGTCCAAAACGATAAAAGCAATGGGAATTTGCATCACTCCTGCGGCATTTACCGCTTCGAAAAAAATACCTTCTGAAGTAGCTGCATCACCAATTGTGCAAAAACATACTTCGTTGCCATTTGAAGAGAACTGGGTATTTTCCTTCAAGATCTCATTTCCTCGATAGGCCTTGGAAGCCAACGCCAATCCAATCGCATGGGTAAGATTGCCGGCTACCGGCGACATACAGGAAATGACATTGTATTGCTCTTGGAGATTGCGCCATGCGCCTTTTTCATCGACCAGCGGCATGACGTAGCTATTGCTCATTTGTCGCCCCCCCGAATGCGGATCGGTACCGGCGTCGCCATATAAGGTGGTAAAAAAGTCGGTAGGACTTGCAACCCCCTTGATAAAACTAACCGTTTGATCCCGATAGTAACCAGCCCAAAAGTCGCCTTTTTGAAAAACGTGACCGGCTGCCACAAAAGGAAGTTCTTTTCCCGCGTTGCCGGCACCGAATTTGGCTTTTCCCGTCAAAACTTCTTTCCGCAATAGCAAACTTAATTCGCGACTGAGACAACACTGATATAGATCTTCGAGTATGCGCTTTTTGTGAAAACGAGGGGTTTTATTTTCTTTCGTCTTAGGATCGGAAGTTAATACAGCCATATGATTTGCCCCATTTTTTCCGAAAATTAAGAAAAAGCGGATTTTCAGGCGAGTCGAAGTTTCTGTTAATTCCGAAGTCCAAACATCGGGCTTTACTCATGGTATTCAGGTATGAACACTTGATTTAGTTCACGTTTGGGGTTTCATACAGAAGGTAAAAGCCCGGCATTTGGGTTCAATTGCAGTCATTTTTTTACCGCATCCTGGCGATTTATCTCAAAACCTAGTCATAACATTTGTAAAAACAGGAGTTATGGCGCCCTAGCTCAAAACAATAATCATCTAAATCTTCTTCACCTCCTGCTTATGACGAACGGATGACAAGAATTGAGCGATCTCATGAGAGCGGCGAAACCGGAAGACATCTTTTTCATTAGAAAGTGCAGCCAGTTTTCGCAATATGGAAGGTCTCCGAGATGTATTATAGTAGAATACGTAACGCAAAAATGACCAGCTAAATCTTTCCGGACAGTGGTCTCCCATATCAGGCCTATTGCGTCCATAATAACAAATTGTTCGGTAAAGAACCCGGAAAAGACAGAGCCAGCGAGAGCGGTCGAGGTAAATGATTGTATCAGCTCTTTGCATCCGCATCTCCATCGTTCCACCATAGTTACCGTCTAGGATCCAGGACTCTTCCTTGATGGTATGACGAACAATTTTTCTCCATTCTTCCGGGGAGGGTTCGACGTAATTAGGTTTCCAGTAAAGCCTATCCAGATAAATTAAGTCAATGCCCGTAATCTGGTTGATCGAACGGGCCAAAGTGGACTTTCCTGCCCCACTACAGCCGATGATCAGGACCCTCTTCATCAAAGACTTGGGTTGGGGTCCTCAATGAAGGCCTTCTGTTTCTGCATCGCCATGGTCAAGTCATGGGCCATTACCTCCAGATCAATACCCAGTTTCTCTCGGTTCGTAGATAGAACTTTCATTTTCAGGTCTTCCGGTAATTTTTCAAATCCGTGATAGGCCCCTAAAATGGCCCCGGTAACTGCTGCTACTGTATCGTTATCCCGGCCAAAATTAACCACAAATTCCATGGCTTTTCGAAAATCGAAATCACAGAACATCAAGGCGGCTAAATTAATCAAATGAATTTCACCGGCGTGAAATGGGAAATCCTGAAGTTTCCGATCCAATAGCTCAAAGGCGCGTTGTAACCTGGCCATATACAAAGTATCTCGCCCATCTGTTGTAAATCTCAATGCTTCTCCTTGGGGGTCACCAATGCTTTTTGCCTCATCTACAATTTGGAGGGCCTCTCGAAAAATTCGGTAAGTACTGCGCCCGACCAGTCTGCTTTTGAAGTAACCTTGAGGGTCTACAGATCTCAATACGCTCAGCACTTGCAAAGGGGAGGCTTCATAAGGCATAGCAGCAGCCACAAGAGCAGCTGTTAGACCGGTTACATCCCGGGCATATCCCAAATCGAAAATCGATAGATCGTAGGCGGCCCGATACGCCAATTCCGGTGCTCCCGGATAGGGAACGCCAATCATAGGAGCATACAACATTCCAGCACAAACCATTTCTCCGCCATAAAATTTATGAAGCGCATCCATATAGGCAGGTAGGTCCTTCTCCTGGTAAGGCTTGGCAACTACCGCCCATTCCTGTAGCCAGCTCAGTCGACGCATTTGTTCCTCAAAAGGAGCTGGATCAAAAGCATTTGTACGCTTTAACCGGTCGACTTCGCTGGAATATTGATCGGTGAGAAAGCGAGCAAAAGCATAAGTATTCGGGCCCGACTCCGAATAAAAATTATTTGGATCAGCTAAGATAAAATCGGTCAATAGTACTTTCCATCGGGTATCATCCGTTGTGCCGCCTGCAGCCAGGTTATAGTCCCAGGTCCCCTCCGGAGATGGTTCGCGGACCATGGGATCCAAACCATCTACGAAACCATATTCCAATTTGATCTGTTGCCGTGACCACATCTCGGTCGGCGCCCCCATAGCATCACCGATGGCCGAACCTACTAATGCACCAAGGATTTTGTTGTATAAACTGTCCTTGGAAATCGACAGTAACGGTAAATCGGGTAATCCCGGCACCTCCTTTTGCACTTCCATTTTTACAGGAGTAGTAGTGACGGATGTCGTCTGCTCACATGTCGATAAAAAAAGTATGCACAAAAGCAGAATTCCCGTTCTAAATGTGTACAACATGATTGATCGGTTTGATTAAAAGTGATGAATCCAGGAAGCTCCTCGTACCATGGCCTCTCCTTTTTCGGACAAGGACATCGAAAGCGGCAATTGCGCAACACCTAGAAGTCTGCGTAGAATCTCGATACCAGCGAAAGCCTTCATCAGTCCATGGTTAAAGCCCGGAAGAGGGTCATAACCATCCATGAAGTGTTGTATCAGCTGATCGTTGTGTTGCGAGAGAACTAGATGGGCTAACAAGACCCCCAAATCAAACTCGGCATATCCCATAAAGCTGAATTCGGCATCGATCACTTTCAACCCTGATTGGGTTTGCAGCCAACTACCAGGGTAATAGTCACCATGAATCAATACCGGCCCTTCACTCAAATAGAGCTCTCCAAGCTTGAAAATCGCCGATTTCAAGGTATGGTCGCGCTTGTAGGGTAATGAAGCAGCTTGCAATCCAACCTGTACATCATCAAGGTTGAAGCCATTCGATTCATTAAAGGGGAAGTTAAAAATATGTTCGTGGTTTAAGCGCCGCATTGCTTCGTTGACCGGGAATGAGGAACAATCCAATCGGTGAAGCTTGGAAAGATACCCCATTAAACTTCCGAGGTCTGTCCGATCAATTACGTTACCTTGCTCATATAACGAACTATAGTCCATTCCTTCTCCCAAATCTTCTATCAATAGAATAAAATTGTCAGGATCATCACCCAGTAATTTAGGGGCGAACTTGGTTAGCTTTGCATCGCTGTTCACAGCTTTCAAAAACATTCCTTCCACTTCGTTACGAATGACCGGTGCATCGATCGAGGGGTATTTCTCGACCCAGGGACGCGCTTGCTTGATGATTGCCGACCACTCCGCAGTTTGCACCCGCAACACAAAGTTCATGTTGCCTTCTCCCGGTTTTTCGACAGACAGAATCTTTTCCACCTCACCCAACCAAGCCCTTTGACGCAGATACGCCTCCAACTCCGGAATGGAGTAGCTGAGAAAGAATTTATCGGGATAAATCTGGCGAAACCGCTCTCTCAAAGCTTTCATAATTGGAGTATTCAACTGGGAAAATTCAAATAGCCTTAAAGGTAAAGCGAATTTCCAGATTATTCAATACGATCTAGAACGGTTATAATTTGACAACCCCAGGAACTCATAACGAAATCACACTGTTTGTAAAGAGAACATTTCAATTAAAAACCCAAATGCTATTAGAAATAAGCACCACCCATCAACCCGCCACCGACCTGGGCTTCCTCATGCACAAACATCCCGACCGATTCCAGTCTTTCAAATTATCGCATGGAAAGGCACACCTCTTCTATCCAGAGGCTACCATTCATAAAACGACCATTTGTCTTTTGTTGGACATCAATCCGATCGAGCTGGTTAGGGGAAAAAAAAGGACGGCGGGCAAACATTTTTCCCTGGCTCACTATGTAAATGATCGACCCTATGTAGCTTCTTCCTTTATGAGTGTTGCCATTGCTAAAACGCTGGCTACTGCTATGAATGGGACCTGTCAGCAGCGGCCGGAACTGGCCAACACTCCAATCCCACTTCAAGTACGGATCTCCGTAGTATCAGCTCCTGCCGGCGGAGAAAGATTGATCCGCGAATTGTTCGAACCACTTGGTTATAAACTCCAACTCCAAAGGCACCTACTCGATACCCAATTTGAGGAGTGGGGGGCAAGTCAATACTTTACAATGGAGCTGAATCATCAATTGACCATCCGGGAATTACTCTCTCACCTGTACGTTTTATTACCGGTCCTGGATAATGATAAACACTATTACATAAGTCAAACCGAAATTGACAAATTACTGGCAAAGGGGGAAGGGTGGTTGGCCGACCATCCCCAAAAGGAACAGATTACACGACGTTATTTAGGCCGATTCAATGCTCTTTCCCGTCTAGCGTTACAGAGGTTACTCAGTGTTGCTCAAGCAGAAACGGTCGACACCAAACCTTTTGAAACAGCTTCATCAAAGAAGGTAACGCTCCATGAAAAAAGATTGGAACTGGTAAAAGAAAAAATCCTTGCGACCGGTGCCAAAAAAATCTTGGACCTCGGCTGCGGAGAAGGGAAATTGATCAAAAAATTACTCCCGCATCGGCACATAACCCAAATTACCGGAGTCGACGTTTCTTACTCGGAATTGACCAAAGCCAAGGCAAGACTTCGGATGGATCGAATGAATTCGCAAGAGGCTGCAAGAATCTCCCTTTTTCAAAGTGCCTTGACTTATCGTGACAAACGTTTCGATGGTTACGATGCAGCCGTGCTCGTAGAAGTAATCGAACACCTGGATGAAGACCGACTGCAATCATTGGAAAGAAGTATCTTCGAATGTGCCATTCCCAAAACGGTAATCGTTACGACTCCCAATAAAGAATACAACATCCTTTTTGAGAAAATGGAAAAAGACCAGATGAGACACGACGATCACCGTTTTGAATGGACCCGAAAAGAATTTGAAACCTGGGGGCAAAAAGTGGCTAACCGCAATCAATACCATGTAACATTCTTACCCATTGGCGAGGAAGAAGATCAAGTTGGTGCCCCTTCTCAAATGGCAATTTTTACCTATGAAACTTAAAATACCCGAACGCTCACTAGTTCTCTTGATCGGTACCTCCGGATCCGGAAAAAGCACCTTCGCTCATAGGCATTTCAAAAAAACAGAAATCGTATCTTCCGATCAATGCCGGGGAATCGTTGCTGATGATGAAAACGATCTTTCAGCCACCCATGATGCTTTTGAATTGGTCCATTACATCATTGCGAAACGGTTAAAAAATGGCCTTCTTACCGTGGTTGATGCCACCAATGTACAGGTCGAATCACGCAAAAAGCTCCTTAGATTAGCAAAGGATTATCACGTACTCCCTTGTGCCATTGTACTGGATTTACCAATTGAGGTCAGTGAACAACGCAATCTGATACGGACCGACCGAAGAATTCCCCCTCGGGTCGTCTTCCGTCAAAAACAACAACTTCGAAAGTCTCTGAAAAACCTAAAACGGGAAGGATTTCGCCAGATCCACCTTTTACAATCAGAAGAAGAGGTGGATGCTGTTACGGGTATCAATCGGGAGCTCCTTCACAACAACAAGAAATCAGAATCCGGTCCATTCGATATCAT
>JANQRV010000058.1 GCA_028284395.1 Saprospiraceae bacterium | reverse complement strand
AGTTGTCTAAAGTTTCTGTTTCGCAGCGAAAAAATCAGATAAATGGTTCTCAGAATCGGTTTTTTTCTCAGCATAGCAGCGCTACGGTGATAAAAAAAGCTGTTTTGAGGTTCATTTAGCTGGGTTTTGCAGTCGGAAGAGAAACTTTAAACAACTTCATTTACAGATATAGACTTGCAAAATATCTTGCTCTTTCTTGTAAGTCTAATTCTCCTCCTTGGGGAGGTAATGATACCCTAAATAGGCAATTTTCCATTGGCCGTCGTGTTTTTCCATTACGCGCGTTTCGTAGGAGGCTCCGACCAGCTCCTTGGTGTCGGGGTTCCGGGCGGCTTGTTGATAGGTGACCCACGCCATGTCGCCAGATGCAGATATTCGGATATTGATATCGCTTCTTTCATATTTGGCCGAATTCCAAATATTTTTTGGTTTGCTGGGGTCGAATCTGCTTTTTTTTGCCTCCAGGACGGTATTCCAACCATTGACTGTTCTCACTTTCTCTTGCCAACCATCCCAATATTTGTATTCGCGATAATATTCTGCTTGAACATGTGAATTGACCCAGGCGTCAAAGTCTCGCTCGAAATAGGCACGGGTTTGTTCAGTGATTACGGCGAGAATGGCTGCCTCTTCTGAATCGGTAGAAAGCGATTCACTTTGAGCAAAACACAGAATGGGGCAAAAGAGGAGAGCGTAAAACACGGTACGAATGGTTTTCATATTGATGGTTTTAATGAGCAGCTTATGCTACAAGTGAAAAAATGTAAGGGGATTGGTTTTTTGGGAGTCAGCTAGGCATATGTATACCATTTTAAAAAGGTATTAAATGGAGTAAAATTCCCAGGATATGCGATCGGGGTCCTTAAACGCTATGTAATCTTTCTGCAAAACCTCATCCAGTTTGACCCCCGTATTTTCAATGGAGTGATCTTCCAATGCCTGAGCGACTCGTTCTAATTCCTGTCGATCATCGCAGCCCAGAGCAATATGGTCTAAACCGACCCGAAAGGGATTGAACTGATCATCACTTTCCACTCGTCCTTCTGGGCCTTTAATAGCAATTGCAGTTGTGCCGGCAAAAAAGATCATCAGTTCCGGTTGATCCAATACAGCTTGGAATCCGAGTTTGTCAATATAGAAGTTTTTGGAGCGTGCCATATCCGTTACACGGATTGCAATGTGGTGTACCCCAGGCGTTTTAATGTCAATTGACATATCCATATCAAATTGATTTAAAGTGTGATGGAAAGGTTTTTCCACAATATGAAACTTTGTTGCCGGGCAAACAAGTGGTCTGCAATGGTCGTCCAGTAATTGCAATGTCAGTCCAGTGAAAAGTCAGGTCTGTCCAGTAAGTGAAGTTCGATAGGCGCCAGGCGTTATCCCAAAGGTCTTTTTAAAAACACGGTGGAAGTAATCGGGGTCTCGGAAACCTGTATCGAAGGCGACAGCAGTAATGGTGAGACTGGGGTCGGCGAGTAATTCTTTGGCTTTTTCCAATCGAATGGAGCGGATAAATCTAGTGATTGAATGACCCGTGGCAGTGCTGATGCGACGGTGTATCTGAGAGTGACTAATGCCTACTTTTGTGCAGATTTGGGAAATCGTCAAATCAGGATCTTCCAAGTGGGTCTCGATGATCAGGCGTACTTTCTCCACAAGTGGATCCTCATCGGGGAGGGATGAGGCTGTGATGGGGAGATGTGATTTTGTCGCGGGATATTTGTTACTTCGGTGAACCGCACTTTGAATGTGTTTTCTGAAGGCCTGGTCGCATTGCTGCTTTTCTGCCTCCAATTGACACGCTTTCAAGAGACCATAGGATTGCATTTGGATCGCTAATTCTACGCATTTTTCCAATTGCTGATGCGCAGCGGTCATATTCTTGTTAGACCGATTGAGCTTACTGAACCAAAGGCAACAGTCTGCTATTCCATTCTTGTCATTGGAATCGACGTACAAATCGAACGATTCGGTAAGGTGTGCGGCGGCTTTTTCTGAGTTATTCAGCTGAGTGTAGATTCGTCCCAGACGTTGGTGGGTATGTGCAACGCCCCAAACGTCGCCAATTTCTTCAAATACCGGCAGACAATTCTTGATAAGAATATCGGCAGCTTCGGATAGTTTGGTCTTTTTGTATAATAGTTCTCCTTTAATGATGTTTGAGAATGCTATGAGTTGCCGGTTCTTGAGTTTTTCAAATAGATCAATGGCCGTGGCGATCATCTTTTCAGACTCCGGCAATTTACCATTCAGGAGGGAAGCCCAAGCGAGGTTAATGTTGGCAAAGGCGATGCCTTTTAAATCTTTGGCCTTTGAATGAATGAGAAGTACTTGTTTTTGCAGGTCTTCCGATTTTTGATAATGGCCTTGAAACAAATAGACCCAGGCCAGATTATTGAGCGATTTTGCTTGGCCACGGGAATCGGCAATTCCCTTCGAGATTTTCAAGGCATTTTCCGAATAGGAAATGGAATGTTCGTAGCTCCCAATTCGCCATTCCGCCCATCCAAGGTTATTGAGGGCTTTAATGATTTCGTGCTTTTTCCCTAAGGGATTCCAAAGTTCCAGGCATTGCTTGAAATATTCTTGTGCCTCTAGGTAGAGACCTAGATTTTGCGAAAGTACACCTGCACCTTCTAATAGTTCGGCCTTAGTGGTGTTGCTGTTCATGGGCAAGGCCAGTAAGGATTTGACCATGTCCAGGCCTTCTCTAAGAAAACCGCGATTCAGATGATACCTCCAGAACATGGCACCCATATCGCAGGCCATATTGGTGTTATGCTCCATCAACCACTCCAGGGCCATCCACAGATTTTCGTATTCGGCTTCGATCAGATGGCCCCATTGTGTCGACTCAACGGTATTCGACTTGTTTCTAGCTTGTTTCAGAAAGGAAAGGAAGTAGTGAACGAATTGCTTCAAATAATCATCTTTCTCTGGGTTGTTTTCCAATTGCTCAAGACCAAAATCCCGAATGAGTTTCAACATCCTAAAACGCGGTAGAAGTTGTAGTTGTGGTCCCTTGACAATTAAGCTTTTGTTAATAAAGGACTCGAGGATGTCCAATGGGTCTGCGTTAGGGCAAACGGCCTCTAGGGCGGCGGGGGTGAACCCGCCCCGAAAAATGGATAATTTTTGAAAGAGTAGTCGTTCTACCCCTTCCAGTAGGTCGTAACTCCAGCGGACGGTATTGCGAATAGTTTGGTGTCGGTGGACAACGTCTTTGGATCTGGTCTTTAAGAGATCCATGCTATGCAGGAGTTTGTTGAGAATGATTTCTGGAGAAAAAAGCTTTATTCGAGCAGCGGCCAATTCAATGGGCAACGGCAACCCATCCAATTGTTGGCAAATCTGTACGATGGCACCGGCATTTTCTTCATTTAGTTCGAAATTGGGCCTAACAGAGCGGGCCTTCTGCATAAACAAGTCAATGGCATCAAACTTCAACAGGTCTTTAGGGCTTGGGAAAATCTTGGGGTTGGGGCGGTTTAGACTGTCCAGTGGATATTCAATTTCACAAGAAAGACAAAGCGTTTCTCGACTTGTTGTTAGGATCTTTAAAAGAGGGCATTGATTTACCAGGGCAATGATAAAATCTGCGGATTCGAGAATTTGTTCCAGATTGTCGAGAATTAACAATAGGTGTTTATCTCTCAGGAAGTGGAAGATCTCTTCGGTCCAGGAGTGTTTGAAACTTTCCTTCAGGCCAATCCGGTGACCAATGTACAATGGAACTTGTTCGTGATCTACAACGGCATCGAGTGGAACAAAACAAACTCCATTCTTAAAATGGTCTGCCATTACTTCACCAATCCGGACGGAAAGCCTCGTTTTACCGATACCACCGGGGCCAAGGATGGTTACTAAAGACGGCTTATCATCTGTCAGCAATAACCGATGTATCGACTTGACATGATGGTCCCTACCCACAAATGCATTCGGATAGGTAGGAAGGTCGTAAAACTTATGATTACTTCGGGAGGTTGATTGGGGATCTGAAGCCATAATTCTTCATTTGAGACTCAGATTGCTGGGCCGATTGAGTAAGTCATCAAATTTAGAAGTTATATTTGATCCCTTACTTAACCGCCTGGCAAACAATTACCTGCTTTGTTCGAAACTATGCCTAAAGATAGGAATATCTTCTAAGAAAAGTCACAGGCGGTCAACTCCGCGAATTTGTTAGTTTTTTGTCCAGGTGGTTGTACCATCCTTATCGTCCTTTACCTGAATGGCTAACTCCTTTAAAGAATCTCGGATCTTGTCGGACGTGCCCCAATCCTTATTGGTTCTGGCTGCTTTCCGCAAGTCCAAAATAATGGCCATGAGATCATCGACGAGATTTTCTCCGTTCTCATTTGCACCACTCAGCTCATTGGTCAGTCCAAGGATGTCAAAGATGAATGCTTGAAAGGTACTTTTTAGTCGATCTAAAGTACTTTTTTGAACTTCATCGATGGACAAATGTCCGGCCTTTAACCCGTTGACTTTCGTGACTAATTCGAACATTCTTGCCAATGTCTTAGGCGTATTGAAATCATCGCTCATCTGCAGGTGCATTTGGTCGATGAGTCCATTGATTTCTTGATCCAAGTTGCCGCCGGTACCCGTATTGGATGAGGACAACCCTTGCAAGATCTTATTGGCTTCCATTAATCTACGATAACCGCCCTCGGCAGCTTTCAAGGCCTCATCGGTCAAATCCAAAGTGCTCCGGTAATGTGATTGAAGCATGAAGAAACGCACCACCATCGGGCTATAGCCCTTTGATACATGAGGACTATCGCCGGTGAATAGTTGGGTTGGTGTAATGGTATTGCCGTCGCTCTTCGACATCTTCCGACCGTTCATCAACAACATATTGGTGTGGAGCCAGTATTTTGCTGGACTGCATTTGCAGGCACCGTGATTTTGAGCAATTTCATTTTCATGGTGGGGGAACTTCAGATCGGTACCGCCGCCATGAATATCAAAAGTAGTACCCAAATATTTGGTGCTCATAGCCGAACATTCCAGGTGCCATCCTGGAAAACCTACCGACCAGGGCGAATTCCAACGCATGAGATGGCTAGGGTCTGCCTTGATCCAGATCGCAAAATCCGACGGGTGATTTTTCTCATCCTGGTTTTTCAAATTGTCTCTGGATTCTGAAATCAATTCTTCAACCACTCGCCCGGATAACTTACCGTAAACATTTTTATTGGCGGCGTTGAATTTGAGGGTATCGAAGTAGACCGAACCATTTTTAATGTAGCCGAAGCCATTGTCGATAATGGCCTGTACCATTTCGATCTGTTCGATGATGTGGCCGGTTGCCCTCGGTTCGATACTCGGCGATTTTGTATTGAAAATGCTCATCATCTCATGGAAACCATTGGTGTACATCTGAACAACTTCCATCGGTTCCAATTTCATCAAACGAGCTGCCTTTTCAATTTTGCCTTCTGCTCCTGAATCAGCATCTCCGACCAAGTGACCAACATCCGTGATGTTTCGGACGTAGCGAACCTTGTAGCCAAGGTGCATTAAGTAGCGAAAAATGACATCAAAGCTGACAAAAGTTCGGCAATTCCCCAGGTGAACGTCGCTGTATACGGTGGGACCGCATACGTACATGCCGACAACGCCTTCGTTGAGGGGTTCGAAAATTTCTTTTTGACGGCTTAAACTGTTGTAGATGGTCAATTCCTGGTCCATAATGCTTTATCTACGGATTTTTCACCTTTTGGTTTACTTCCCATTATACAGGGAAACTTTTCAATCAGAGGAGAAGTTCCGGATCGGGAAATTTTTTGCAAAAATAGAAAGCTTCCCAAGGTGTTCAAATTAAATCAGCGAATTATTCTAATGCGTTTGTTAAAGCTTGTCTTCTTTTTAGAAGCTGTTAAAATTTAGTTTTTTGAATAATATGAGCTGCATTCCTGCCTGGTCAGTCAGACAAGTTTGTGTTAGGCAAGGCGCCAAAACCGGAGT
>JANQRV010000084.1 GCA_028284395.1 Saprospiraceae bacterium | reverse complement strand
GTCGTTACGATGGCGGTCACCAATTTTGCTACCTCGGGCGAGATGACGCCGGTGTCATCTCCCCTCAAGGCTTTCTGCATCTCGATCAGGAAAAGGGCCATGTCGGTGGGCGTACTCCACATTCCGGACGGCGCTAATTGAGGGCAAATCGGGATACCGGTACCGATGATCGTTCCATTGCTATCGTGTGCTTTGGCAACATTCTCAAGAAAGCCGGCTTCTCCGTCTTGCCTCATGGTCGTGTGTTGAAGTCGGAGCGGTTCGAAAAGATATTCTTCAGCTAGTAGGGCCAGGGGTTTGCCCAAATGGTCTTCTACTGCCAACTGTGCAATGACATATCCTCCTCCACTGTATCGCCAATTGGTACCGGGCGTAAACGTTATCTGCATTTCAGCGGTTCCTGGTAATGCACCTCCTTCCAATACTTCAACCAGTGATGGAAGGAGCCCGCCCAAGTAGAAGTCCTTAAAACCATGTTGCGTAGTGCCGGCGGTATGACTTAGGAGGTGCTTTAAGGTAACCTCAATGGACTGCGTAAACTCACTATCCGGCAATTGCCACCTTTGAAGATAGTCGGATATGGGGAGGTCGAGGTCGATTAATCCTTTTTCCTCCAATATCGCGAAGAGCACTGCGGTGATGGGTTTGCTGATAGATGCCGTCGAAAAAGCAGTTTGCCGGTTTATCGGTGTTTCCGTTTCGACGTCCTTTATCCCCCAGGTATGGGTCCAGGCAATTTGGTAATTATCCACAACCGCGACGCTGAGGCCTTTTAGACCATAACTTTCCATAGCTTCTTCAACGGTCCAGGTCGTACCGTCTTCCCGTAAAAGATGCTTAATAGACAACTCTTTTTTGGCAATAGAGGACTGGGCGGTCAACGATTCAGAAATGCCCATGAATAATAACAATGCGAAATACAAAAGGTGTGACAAGATGCTCATCAGCAAAAGATTTGGGTGATTTTTTAACAAAACTATTCATCCAAATCCATTGCCGGTTTCGATTCCTTGCCAACAACTCTATTTCCTTTCCAACTGCGCGAGAAAGATTGTCGATGTATTTAACTTACTTTTTTAACCTGGTGAAGTCTTCCATTACAAAATGGCACCTTTATGACGAATATGGTTCGATCGTTCCTGTTTTTGGCAGTGGGAACTTTACTTCAATCCTGCGTATTTCCTCCCGGGTATATTCCCGAGCGCATTACGTTGAAATCGGGCGACCAAGCGGATTGGGCCGATCCGGATTTCGATGACCGTGGATGGGAGGAAACCGATCAAATCTCCGAGCAAGGTCGCTTTTGGGTGAGGGCGTCCATTCATTTTGATAAATCGATCCAGGCCGATAACCAACTCGGCCTCTTTGTGGTATCCATCGGTTCATTCGAACTCTTTTTGGATGGCGTTTTGATCGGCAAGAGTGGTCAAATTGGCCAAAACATTGACGACGAGATTCCCGGTAAAACCATCAGTTACTTTCCCCTTCCGGATTCGTTGGCAAAAGCAGGAAAGCACCTGGTAGCACTTCGGGTTTCCAATTTTCATTCGAATGGGCATACGAGCTTCTTTCAGTTCCTTGTGGCCGATTATTTCAAACTGGTGAGAAAGCCGCTGATATTGACATCCTTTATGTACATACTGGCAGGTATCTTTTTGATTGTGGGTGTTTATTATTTCTTTTTATACCTGAAATCTAAAAACGAATGGTTGGTCCTGACTTTCAGTATGTGCTGTTTTCTTTTTTTTTGCTTTGATCATCGTCGAATATGTGAAATTTTTCGTCCTGTATGCCTATCCCTATCAATATCCTAGAATGGACCTGATCCGGTGGATGACCATTGGCATTGCGGCGCTCATACCCATTTTTTTCTTTTTGAAATTTTATGCTTCGTGGAAGCGATACTTTCTTGGATTTCACTTTTTGCTATTGACGGGCTTAGTGGTCAGCTGCCACGGCAGTTACGACGAGTTGTCTCAGATGGCGAGCCTGTTGATGTTGGGCAGTTCGACCGTTCTGGTAGGAGCGGCGACCATTAGACGGCAAAAGGATAGTAGAGTTGTCTTTCCGGGATTATTGTCCTGCATCGTGTTCGTGTGTCTATTTGACTATGATATCAGTCTCTTTCTGAGTTTTGGAGTGATCATCATGTCCATGCTTTACGTGTTGGCCATTCGTAGTGAGGAGCAAAGGCAGGCCTACGAATCATCAAGACTGTTTTCGGCCAGATTGGAGATCGAACTGATTAAGAAGAACATTCAACCTCATTTTCTGCTTAATACACTGACTTCATTAATGGATTGGGTGGAGGAGTCGCCGCAACATGCGGTTCGGTTTATTGAATCACTCGCCGAAGAATTCAAGATCCTCGGACGGATTGCCGACAAAAAGCTGATTTCCATCGAAGAGGAAATAGCGCTTTGCAAGACCCATCTCAATGTGATGAGGTATCGCAATGAGATCAACTATCAATGGGAGGAGCAGGGGATCGACGCTGATGAAATGATCCCACCCGCCCTTTTGCATACCGCTTTGGAAAACGGCATTACCCACAGTCGACCCCAGGCGGACGGGGCCATTACCTTTCGCCTTAGCTTTGAGCGAGCACCCAGCCAAAAGAAATATGCCCTCACCATCTTCGGTGGGAAAAGTGAACGCAGTACCAAGGACCGGGAGGGTACCGGACTTCGTTATATGAAAGCTCGTCTGCAGGAAAGTTACGGGTCTCACTGGAAACTGACTTCCCAGGACGTAAGAGAAGGCTGGCAAACAACTTTTACCATCTACAATGTTAACTGATGCGAATTTTAATCATTGAAGATGAAGCCCGCATTGCCAAAAGGATCGAAAGATTGTGTCGCGAAATCCTGGGCGATCAGATTGCACACCTGAGAAAATGCGATGCACTACTCGAAGGTCGCCATTTTATTGATAATCATCTGATTGATCTGTTATTCCTAGATCTAAGTTTAAACCGTGAAGACGGCTTCGAAATATTGAAAAACTCGGTTAGCGGAGCTTTCCATACCATCATCATTTCGGCTTATACAGACCGGGCCATCCAGGCGTTTGAATTCGGCGTGCTCGATTTTCTTCCCAAGCCTTTTGACAAGGTCCGATTGGCAACCGCTCTAGCCAAGATGACATCGGCTAAACCTCGACCGGCCAGTCAATTGAAATACGTGGCCATCAAGAAGAAGGGGCGG
This sequence comes from Saprospiraceae bacterium, assembly GCA_028284395.1. Classification (GTDB taxonomy): domain Bacteria; phylum Bacteroidota; class Bacteroidia; order Chitinophagales; family Saprospiraceae; genus JANQRV01. The sequence continues at coordinate 10,176 of JANQRV010000084.1, read as the reverse complement.
GTTCAACTCATCGATTTAGACGACGTCCTTTACATTAAAGGTGCCGGTATCTATACCGAGCTGCATCTCAAAGATGGCCGCACTGAGGTACACGACAAGTCACTTGAAAAACTGGAGCAGATACTTCCGGATCATTGGGAGAGAATTCACCGATCGTATTTGATTGATATGAATGTCGTAAGGGAGGTAACAGTGCAATCGGGCACGAAGTACAGTGTGGTGTTGAAAAACGGGGAGGTATTGCCGGTCGGCCGGAGCCGCTACAAAAAATTAAAGGAAAAGTGGTTTTGGTAAGATGATGGTTCCTCAAATTCTTTCCAGTTTTACGGGTGGCGTCCGGTAAGCATTCCACTGACAGATGTAAAGATTTTTGTCCTCATCGACGCATACATCGTGCCCGTGGTTGAAGACAGGTTGCTCCGCCTGATACATCTGTTGCAGTTGCCCATCTTTATACATCGGAGGTGTGCCACCGGGATTCGAAACGACCCGATCTCCCTCCAGGACGGTAACAAAGCCGGTATTTCTGACCCAGCCTTTGTTCTCTACGCGGGTTTTACTCCAGCACACGCCGGCGTACAGATTGTCGTCATCCAAAACGGGGCGGCAAACAAACAAACCCGGAAGGTGGACGGTTTTTACATATTGGCCATCTAGTGTGAAGTATTTGAAGCAATTTTCTGTCCTGGAAGTGCATACCAATAGCGGCCGGCTACCCCGCAGGTCGATGGCTACCCCGTGTGCATTTTGCAAATTGTAACGAGCATCTTCATTGTCGTGGCCACCGAAGTGCCGGATGTATCTTCCTTTATGGTCGTACTGAATGACGTAGTCGGAACCATATCCGTCCGCTACGTAGATATCGCCATTGGGCCCGACCGCTACTTCCGTTGGCATGAAGGCTTCGTCGGGTTTGTAGACACCGATGGTATGTGGATGTCCGAGGCTGAAGATCAAGCGTCCATTGACATCGGTTTTATGAACCTGCCCGGCTTGCTTTTGCCACTTGCCATTGCGATCCTGAAACCATCCGCAGTCGACGATGAATAAAAAATCTTCTGCCCCCTCTTTGCTCAATGTCAGGCCGTGGCCTCCGGGGTATTGGGTTCCCCAAAAGTCCAGCAATTTCCCCGACTTGTCGAAAACCAAGATGTTGTTATCGGTATGATCCCCGAGCATCAATAGTCGCCCTTTACTGTCCATGACCATTTCGTGGCAATTCAAAATGGAGGTATGGGCATTGCCGATTTGTGCCCATTCCCGGTTCACTTTGTAGCGGTAATCCCCGTGCCCGATGACTTCTTCCGGTGGCTTTTTCCCCGTAACAATGTTAAAACCTAGGGATGGCAACATGGTGGCAACCGCACTGGTTGCAACACTTCTCTTGAGAAAACTTCGTCTGGATAATGGCATGATATTGTGTTCCGTATTTAAGTCATTAATTTAAGCATCCTTATACTTGGCCATGGCATGTAATGATTCGAATTATTGTACAAATGAGTAAATTTTCCGGAATGTATTATCAGACTTGTCAGGGATTTCATTTGATACGGTTGAAGAATTGGTGTATATGAAAGACTCACCGAATAAACTTATATTTAGGTGAAGAAATCAAATTTCCGCTGTCCATGAAAAAGTTCCTCTTCATTCTTGCTGCCCTGTATCTCTTCGGATGCCAAAAAGAAGAAAATACTTCCATTGCCCTTCACTTTAACCTACCGGATTTTCCGGTTGAAGATCTGATATTGGAAAATATTGAAGAGGGAATTCTGGATACCGTTTCCTTAAAGGGAGCCGAGCATCCGTCTTGGGTACTCGACAAGGCATCCAAACCTTTTGTGTTGGCCATTCAGGAAGCGGGGCGATACAAGTTTCACTACGTGTACGTCCAACCGGGAGAGACCCTGAATCTAAAAAGTGAAGCAGGGGAGGAGCCGGTCATCCGGATCGACGGAATGCAGGGACCAGCTAACGAGTACTTATCAGAATACGATCGTCTAAATAAAGAAGCCGGCTTGCGGAGCGATTTGTTTGCCCTATGCAAATTGCCGGCAGATAGTTTCAAATTGCAGTTGACCGAGCGAACGCAGCCACTGGCTGGACTAATCGACCGAATTGCAGCCGACGCCAATCTGGATCCCGCACTGAAACAAGCTTTGCGTAATCGTCTGGCCGCGGCCAGGGCAACAGCCCATTTGAATTACCCCAACTACTACCGTTACCAGCATAAAGAGGAGGCAATTTTACCGGATAACTTTAATGAAGCATTCAAAGAGGTAACACTGGATGAATCGCTGTTGGTCTTTGAAGTGGGGCGGTCTTTTGGCATCCAGTTCAACAATAAATCACTCGCTAACTGGGAACCTACTCCCGATGAGAATCGGTTTTCCGCCCAGTTAAAGCAGGTTGTGAAAACTTTTGAAAACCCTGTTTTGCAACATTATTTCCAGTTGAGAGCCTTGGAAAATCAAATCAATTTCGGCACTGGAGTGGATGGTGTCCAAGCGGAATTAGCCGCCTACCGGGCGGATAATCCGGGCGCTTATATGTTGGAGAAATTGGAAACTACGCTCCGGCCATGGCTCGGTCTGAAAAGTGGAAATCAGGCTCCTGATTTTTCGGCAATGGACCGCAACGGGGAAATGGTCCAACTATCCCAATTGAAAGGCAAATCCGTCTACATCGATGTCTGGGCCACCTGGTGCAACCCCTGTATTGCCCAAATACCGGCCTTGAAGGAATTGGAAGAAGAATTACATGATCAGGCCGTCGCATTTGTCAGTGTTTCCATCGATGAAGAAAAGAATCGAGAAAAATGGCTGGCGTTCATAGAAAAAGAAAATCTCGGTGGCACCCAATTGCTGGCCGAGGGAGCCTGGAAATCAGAAGTAGCCAAAGCATACAATATCCTTGGAATACCTCGCTTTCTACTAATCGATGCCGAAGGAAAGATCGTTAGTGCGAATGCACCCAGGCCTTCCAATCCGGAGACCAGCGACATGATCCGCAGTTCCATAATCAACCTTTGATCGTTCATAATTACTGACTATTTATCATTTGATTTGAAAATAGGAAACAAATAATGTATATTTGTTCTGAAAATAGGAATGTAATATGATTAAATTAGGAGCTCTTGAAGAATTGGTGCTGTTGGCGGTCGGCTCACTAGGCGACAACGCCTACGGGGTGTCCATCAAGAATTTACTGCATGAAAAGGGTGGGCGTAAGCCCAGTATTGGGTCGCTGCATTCGGCTTTGTATCGATTGGAAGAGAAGGGCCTGTTAAAGTCTTGGGAAGGAGGGGCGAGCAACGAACGAGGTGGCAGGAGAAAGAAATACTATATACTGACTGCTCACGGCGTAAAAATGCTGGAAGAGGCGCATCGACTCAGGATGGAATTATCGCAGAATATTGAAGGACTAAATTTAGGGTTTCATGAGTAAGCCAACCGTGCAGCCGCCAGCATTGGCAGACCGTTTTTTGAATTGGTTTTGTGCCGATGAAGTTATTGAGACGTTACAGGGAGATCTATACGAGCTTTATGTGCACCGCTTGGAGAAGAAAGGTAAAATAAGAGCGGATGTTCATTACTACATTGATGTACTGGATGTTTGTCGCCCTTTTGCCTGGAAAAGAAGAACCGGAACCTTTACAAATCATCAAGCCATGTTTCAGCATAATTTCAAGTTAGCATTTAGGAATTTACTTAAAAATGGGGCATTCACCCTGATCAATGTCGGTGGATTGGCGGTCGGCATTATGGTACCATTGTTAATCGGCCTGTGGATATATGATGAGTTGTCGTTCGACCAACAATTTCACAACGCGGACCGCATCGCAAAAATCCTACAAAATCAGGATTTGAATGGAAAGATCGAGACTTGGGAGAACCAGGCCATGCAACTGGAACCGGAACTGCGAAACAAGTACGGAAAACACTTTAAATACATCACCACGTCGCGGGGTATCTGGGAGCAACTCCTGACTTTTGAAGACCGGAAACTCAGTCGCAGCGGTGGTTTTTTCGGACCGGACATTGCGCAAATGCTGTCGTTGAACATGCTGGAGGGTTCACGAGAAGCCTTGCACGAGCCTAACGTTGTCCTGCTAGCTGCTTCCACGGCCAAGGCCTTATTCGGTGACCGAAGCCCGATGGATAAAACCATTTCGATCAACAACGACTTAGAGGTTACCATCAAGGGCGTTTATGAAGACCTGCCGATCAATTCCTCCTTCGGCAATCTGGGGTTTATCGCTCCCTTCGAACTACACGTAGAAAGCCGGAATTTAAGAGAGCGCACCGATTGGGGAAATAGTTGGTTTATGGTCTATGTGGAGATTGCCGACCAAGCCGACATGGATGAAGTATCTTCTTTAATTCGGAAGGTAAAGTACCATAACATCGATGAAGAACTGGCCCGAAAGACCAATCCGGAACTATTTCTACATTCTATGAACCGCTGGTATCTGTACGGCAAGTTTGAAAACGGCGTTAGTAGGGGAGGGCGGATCGAAAACGTCTTACTATTTGGAACCATCGCCACATTTATTTTACTTCTTGCCTGTATTAATTTCATGAACCTAAGTACGGCACGGTCCGAACGAAGGGTTCGGGAGGTCGGGATTCGAAAAGCTCTGGGGTCGATGCGTGGGCAATTAATCGGCCAATTTTACAGTGAATCCGTCGTAATCTCGGGCTTAGCCTTTCTCCTGTCCCTGCTGTTGTCGGTGGTATTGCTTCCGGCATTCAATGTAGTTGCCGACAAACAGCTGACTATGCCGTGGTCGGAAGTGGAGTTTTGGGTGGTTTCCATTGGCTTCGTATTGATTACCGGCTTAGTAGCCGGATCTTATCCCGCCTTCTATTTGTCTGCTTTTCAACCGGTAAAGGCCTTTAATCGTACCGCTAACCTGGGGCGATATGCCTCTATGCCTCGCAAAGTGTTGGTTGTGGTTCAGTTTACCGTATCCATCAGTCTCATTGTCGCCACCATTTTTGTTTACCAGCAAATTCAGTATGCTCAAGATCGGCCAACCGGTTACAACCGGGACTCTTTGGTCAGAGTACCAGCCCAAAACCGCGAGGTTCAAACCCGCTTTCAAGCATTTCGTAATGATTTGTTGAATACGGGCTTGATCGAAGAAGCGGCAGCGACGGACACTCGAATTACGGCTACCACCAACACACACGGCAATTTTGACTGGGAAGGCAAAGATCCGAATAGGAGTAACGACTTTACCGGGCTGCGTATAACCCAGGAGTTCGGTGAAATGGTCGATTGGGAAATATTGGAAGGCCGAGACTTTTCACGAGATCTTGCCACCGATGAAAAGGCCTTTATCTTGAATGAAGCCGCGGTGGAGTATATGGGATTGAAAGATCCCGTCGGGAAAGTAATGAGAAGAGACGGCAACATCTACCCAATCATTGGAGTGGTCAGGAACTTGGTAACCCAATCGCCCTACGATCCGGTTCGCCAGACAATATTCATGCTGGAAGAGGACTGGTTCAGTCACATTTACATCAAACTCAAACCGGAAAAAGATACGAAGGAAGCTTTGGCACAAATTGAAAGCATATACGGCAAATACGACCCATTCAGTCCCTTCGAATACGACTTTGCCGATGAAAACTACGCACGCAAATTTCAGAACGAAGAACGGATTGGCAAACTAGCTTTCTTTTTCGCGGTATTGGCCATCTTTATATCTTGCCTGGGACTCTTCGGACTCTCTTCCTACGTTGCGGAACAACGCGCTAAAGAGATTGGCATCCGAAAGGTGCTCGGTGCTTCCGTGTACAATTTGTGGGAAATGCTTTCGAAAGATTTCCTTTACCTGGTGATCATCTCCTGTATCCTGGCTACCCCCATCTCTTACTATCTGGTAAACGACTGGTTGCAGAATTACAACTATCGGACGGAACTCTCCTGGTGGGTCTTTGCATTGGCCGGCTTGTTGGCCATCCTGATTACACTTGGTACCGTTAGTTTCCAGGCTTTAAGGGCGGCTCTTAGCAATCCGGTACGGGTCATTCGTCCCCAATAATTACTACTTGGTCACATTTGTGACCTTCATCATCACATCTTCTTTGGCATCGGTGTACAATTTAGGCATTTTTCCGGCCTAAATGAACAGTCATGCGAATACATGCGCACCAGTTGAGATTAGCCATTGTAGCCATTGTGATCTCCATTATTGTTACCGCTTTTATGGATTTTAACGGACTTGTGCACCTCAGCGCACTTTCGTTGATCCTCATCACTTCGACTTTTTATCTGCTCAATCGACCCAGCAAATCAGAACTCGGACTCAGTTGGGCAAAACCGAAGTTATACCTCGTTGCACTACTGTACCCGATCCTGGTTGGGGCCGCTACTATCCTGGTCGGACTTCTATTAGCCGATGAAGTCATTCAGGTCAAAAACGGAGGCCAACTTTCATTCCACTTAGTGATTGGCACCCTGGTCGGTATAATCATGGTCTTTCTTACCGAGGAAGGTTTTTTCAGAGGCTGGTTGTGGGCCACGTTAAAGAAAGCCGGGTTGAGTATTCAAAGCACATGGATCGTCACGACTTTGGTCTTTACAATTTGGCATATTTCTGCGGTTACTTCGAACTCTTTTTTTGGTCTTCCACTCTCCCAGGTACCGATCTATTTGATAAATGCCTTCTTGATGGGCCTCATCTGGGGATACTTTAGGATCGTCTCGGATTCGGTGTTGGTTCCATCCTTTTGTCACGCCGTTTGGAATTCGATTATTTACACACTTTTTGGTTTTGGAGAAAAAGTTGGAGCGTTGGGTTTCGAGCAGATGTTTCTGTTGGGCCCAGAAGTTGGTTATCTTGGCATTGCTTTGAATACACTGTTTTTGATTGGATTAATACGGCTTTATCCCGTAGGGGCTACTGAAGAAGCATCCATTTGAAATGCCGTAAATAAGTAATTTAATCTAGAAGAACTATTGCTTGCAAAAAGTAAAATATTTGGACGGCGAAGTGGCCGGCGCATTTTGTCCCATGTACTGATATGGGTTTTCTTTGCGTTGTTGTTTTTGATCGGTTTTATAGGAATCCAGCCAATTGTAACCAGTCTGGCTCTAGTGGCTACCATCATTGGATTGAGTGTCCCGGCCGTTTATCTCCACTTTTTTTTGGTGGAGAAAGTGTTGCGGGCAAAAAGGCTCTTCTGGTACATTCTGTCCGTTTTGTTGCTTTTGTTGCTGTACGGCAGAGTGATCCGCACCGTTGTAGATGCCTGGATCTTTCCAAACGATACCGGAACTTACATAACCGGAGAATTCATGTTAGCCATGTTTTTGTTAATGGCCTCCGGGCTGCATTATTTCGTAGCCGGTTTGCAGGACAAAAACAAACTGGCGGAGACGGAAGCCCAAAAAACCAAGGCACAACTCGATTCCCTGAAGATGCAAATGAACCCACATTTCCTCTTCAACTCCCTAAACAACATCTATGGATTGATGGAAGAAGACAGTGCAGCGGCACAATCCGTTTTGCAATTGTCATCTTTGCTCCGATACATGTTGGATACATCAAAAAAGTCCTTGGTCAACCTCCGTAAGGAAGTGCAATTCATGGAATCTTACCTGGCTCTGGAGCGGCTACGGACAAGTGCGGAATGCCGGATCGAACTGTTTAAAGAAGAATCGTTTTCCGCTTATGAAATCCCTCCATTTCTGTTGCTTCCCTTCGTGGAAAATGCCTTCAAACACGGAAAAATGAATGGTGATGACAGTTTTGTTCTAGTCGACATCGGTGTCAAAGACGGAGAACTCCATTGCAATGTCAAAAATAGCATGAGAAAAAATAGTAGTAGTGGGCATCAATTGGGTATGGCCAATGTTAAAAGGCGCCTGGAGCTTTTGGACAAAGCCTACAGCTTGGAAATACGGCAAATAAGTGGGACCTACGAAGTGAGATTAAAGCTAAAATTATGATCCAATGTCTGATCGTTGATGATGAACCAATAGCCAGAAGCATATTGGAAAAATATGTAAATAGAACTCCCGGTTTGCAACTGGTCGGGCAGCTCGACAATGCCTTGAGTGCTTTGGAATTCCTGAGCAACCATTCCGTCGACCTGATTTTATTGGACATCAATATGCCCGAACTCTCCGGCATTGAACTATTGAAATCCCTTTACCGGTCTCCCATGGTGATCATCACCTCTGCCTACGCCCAATACGGTGCTGAAAGCTATGAATACAATGTGGTGGATTACCTGTTGAAGCCCATTCCTTTTGCGCGTTTTCTGAAAGCCATCCAAAAGGTCTCCGAAGTCCATGCCCGGAGAAGTAAAGAATCCGAAGATCCGGAATACGTTTTTCTACGGGAAGACCAAACCACTCATAAGATTTTTAAGAAGGACATCCGATACGTTCAGGCCTTCGGAAATTACGTCAAAGTCTTTACTACTTCGGACATGTTGGTTGTCAGAAAAACACTACGGGATTTTGCAACCGAGCTGAGCGGTTCGCTCATCCAAATCCATAAATCCTACCTGGTATCCAGATCGTACATACAATTTATGGATCGGGAAACCATCACGCTCGATCAGCAGGAAGCGCTCCCAATTAGCAAAACGTACCGGGAGAATATCCCAAAACTATTGACCCATTAGCCCTTCTGCTTCAAATCCTTCGCCATCTCGCTGGCTGTCTTTCCAAAATACCGGGAGAAAATTTTAGAAAAGTAGCTGACGTTTTGCACTCCGACTGAGTACGCAATTTCCGAAATATTCAGATCGGTTGTTTTCATCAATCGGAGGGCCTCCTGCATCCGAATTTGCCGGATGAATTGAGAAGTGGATTTGCCGGTGAGTGCCTTCATCTTTCGATAAACGTGAGTACTGCTTATATGTGTGGCAACGGCCACATCTTCTACACCAAAATGTTCGTCGTCCAAATGGTCCAAAATTAACTGGCGGACCTTTAATACAAAGGCATCTTCTCTCTGGGTACTGTGTTCTTCGTTGAACTCCGGTTGATTGTATTTAAGTTGTAAGCGTTGTCGTAGTGCCACCAGTTTTTGCAGGCGAATGTGTAACTCCTGTTGATGAAAGGGTTTGGTGAGGTAGGCATCGGCGCCGTATTCCAATCCTTCCAATTTGGAGTTCATGTCTGCCTTTGCCGTCAACAAAATAATGGGAATGTGATCAGTGCGCACGTCGGTTTTCAAGGTCGTACATAATTCAAAGCCATCCTTCTCCGGCATCATTACATCACTGATGATGATGTCGGGTATGATCTCCCGGGCTTGATCGATTCCTTGCTGGCCGTTGCGGGCATAAAACAGCTGATAATCCGCCTTCAAACAATTGGTTAAGTAGTGCATAACGTCATGGTTATCTTCGACGATCAATAGCCGGGGGCGATCATCGCTGAGTCCCTTTTCCGGATCAAAGCTGGGAATGACCGGTGCCAGATTTAGGTCCATCAAGGTTTTAACCGGAGGCGCTTTAGAGGCAAGGTTGGCAATCGGCAAGCAAACTACAAACACGCTCCCTTGTCCCAAGGTGCTGCTTACTTCAATGCTACCGTCCATTAAGGTTACCAGTTCTTTGCAAAGCGGAAGCCCAATGCCCGTGCCTTCGGCCGGGCGGGTATTGCCGGTGTCGGCCTGGTGAAAACGCTCGAATACATGCGGCAATTGGTTTGGTGGGATGCCGATACCGGTATCTTTGATTTTGATCCCCAGTTGGTCGGAAGCAAGCCGGTGAACCGTAACCAACACTTTGCCGTATTCCGGGGTGAATTTAATGGCATTGGAGACCAGATTAGACAAGATTTGTAGGATTTTGTCCGGATCGTAATCCATTTCAATGGTTTCCTCGTCACAGTAAAAGTTGAGGTTGATTTTCTGATTGAGTGCGAGTGAATGGAAGGATTCGGTTATGTAGCGCAGGAAACTTAAAATGTCGCCCTGGACAAGGTTGAGTTCCATTTTACCCGCTTCCAGTTTGGATAGATCGAGCATTTGATTGATCAGATTGAGCAACTGGCCACTGTTGCGCCGAATCAATGTCTTCTCGGTCTCGTGATCCTGAATCTGATCGGTGATGCCTTGAATAACGGTCAATGGCGTCCTGAATTCGTGGGTGATATTGGTATAGAGACTGGTCTTGATCTGGTCGAGATCGCGGAGGCGCTTGGCTT
>JANQRV010000079.1 GCA_028284395.1 Saprospiraceae bacterium | reverse complement strand
CTGGGTATCTTTCTTGTCATTTTTGCCATCAACCGCCTCGTCGCCATATTTTTTCATTACATGCGGCTGGTTACACAAAAGACGAGCAATACCCTCGATGATCAGTTGTTGCCCGTTCTCAAGCGGATTATCGAGATCGTCATTTGGTCGCTGGGGCTTTTTTACGCCCTGGATTTCCTCGGCGTCAACGTGACTGCCTTACTGGCCGGAATCTCTATTGGCGGGCTGGCCATTGCATTGGCGGCGCAGGATACGGTCAAGAACTTTTTCGGTTCCATCATGATTTTTGTAGACAAACCCTTCCAGATCGGTGATTGGATTCACTTCGGCGACGTAGATGGCATCGTGGAGGAAGTAGGCGTCAGGTCCACACGTGTTCGTACTTTTTCCAACTCCCTCACCTATGTACCCAATGCATTGCTGGCCAATCAAGTGGTAGACAACATGGGGTTGCGAAAATATCGGCGCTTTAAGACTGAAATTGGCATCACTTATGATACGCCTCCAACCGTGATTGATTTATTTGTAAAGGGCATTCGCGAGATCATTTTGGCGTATCCTGCTGCCCGGAAGGACTATTTTGAAGTGCATTTGAATAATTTGGGCTCCAGTTCCATCAACATATTACTGTACATGTTTTTTGAGGCACCAAATTGGACATCGGAACTAAGGGGCCGTCACGACATCATCTATGCCATTATGGTTCTTGCTGAAGAATTAGGGGTGCGTTTTGCTTTTCCGACCCAAACCCTCCACATTGAAGAAATGCCCGGTCAAATTCCGAATACGCCGAAACGGGAAGCTGTTCAATTAAGAGATCCGGATTTGCAGAAAAGCTTGTCCCGCATCAAAGACTATTTTGCTGCCAATCTGAAAGTTGATGTAGCCGGGGGAGATAAGATCCAACCGTTGGGAGGAGAGTGAGCATGGGAACTGGTGTATCAGTTAATGACCTCAAACTCATTGGAGAAGAAGTGCACCAACGCTGATTTTACTTCGAATGAATATCTTAACTTGTACAGCCCCGGGGAGGGCAGTATGATTTTTCGGTCTGCCTCTGCCGACGATTTCAGCGTTCCGCAATAACAGACCGGATCGTCTTGTGGGCATAGGTCCGAAACTTCGGCTTCTATCCATCTACCGGAATCAAACATCAGTACCAAGCTAGGTAGGAGATCTTGTTTTCCACAGGTTTGGTAAGCGGCCTCATTATCCAGCAAGTTGGTGACCTTAATATCGATGGGGTAGTCGGTCTTGTAGTTGATTTGCCCGGTCCGAATCAAAATTTCTTTATCGACCGGTGGTACGACATCCAGAATGGGATTATAAGTTCTGGTACAGTTGGCAAAGAATAGTCCCAAGAGGCATCCAACGGCAAGCATCAAGCGTTTTTTCATACCGACTAAATTTTTGGAGCGTTGCTTTTCAATACCTTAAAGGTATTGAAATCCGATGGTAAATTGGGGTCCGGGTAAATGGTTGTTTTTAGGTTGCATTTCACCATGCCCGGTGGGGCCAGCAGGCTGAATACGAAACCGGTGAATGGATTCTGGAGGAAAAGGGACGAGGCAATAGGGGGGAATTGACAAGTAATTAAATTGATCACTTACTTATTAGAACAATAGTAAACACCGGTCAATGATCAAATTCAATCACGTAATTTGCCAATTTTTAATAATGGCAACAGTCTTTTTTCTGACGGGTTGTGTCGTCAAACAGCCTGCTTTCCAGGGGGAGCGTTCGGAACAGTATCCCTCGCCACAAGCCGCTCAGTTCGACCAGAAAAAACTGGAACAACTTACGCAATACATTGGAAAAGAAGCTCGCACCACCGGCATGGTGGTGCTATACGATGGCAAGGTACTTTACGAATACGGCGATGTCACGAAAGTGAGTTACATCGCATCCTGCCGGAAAAGTGTGCTCAGCATGCTCTACGGTAAATTTGTCGAGGATGGGACCATCGATCTCGAACAGGACATTGGTAGTTTGGGCATTGACGAAAAAGATGGATTGCTGCCCGTCGAAAAGTCTGCCACCATCGACGACATCATTACTTCTCGTTCGGGAGTATTTCACGTGGCTTCAAATGCCGGCTACGACAAGGATAGCTTCTTAAAGCGCGGTAGCGTGAAGCCCGGCGAATATTTCGTATACAATAACTGGGACTTCAACGTTGGAGGCCACATTCTTGAATTATATGCCAAAAGGTCCATTTATGAAGAGATTGAAGAACAACTGGCAAAACCTCTAGGCTTCCAGGATTGGAATATTGAAAACCAACGCAAAAGCGGCAATAAGAAAAAGTCGCAATACCTGGCTTACCACATGTACCTGTCGACCCGTGATATGGCAAAGATCGGCCAGCTAATGCTCAATGAAGGAAGCTGGGATGGTAAGCAACTCATCTCCAAAGAATGGATCAATAAAACGACTACGACCGTGACACCTATGGATACCCTGATCGCCAGATTTGGGCCGGCGGATCCAAAAGCCCCATACATGTCGTACGGATATATGTGGTGGCTGATCGACAAATTTCTGGACAACCCAGTGTACGAAGGAGCCTATACCGCAATTGGTTATGGCGGGCAATTTATCACCGTCATTCCCAAAGCAAAAATGGTCATTGCTCATAAGACGAAGTTGGACCTCCTGACCATGATTGGCATTGCTTATCACTCTACGAAGGACAAGGTGTATTGGTCGATGATCGATCAATTAATCAATGCCAGGATCGCACCATAAGTTTGTTGCTAGTTTTACTAAATTAGCAGGGGCTTAAGCCCACTAAACAAAACGGAGCATTCATGAAACCGACCTATAGCGTAATTCTATTACTGTTTTTCCTGCATTTTGCCTGTTCGAATAGGGGAGGTAAGGGTCCGAAACCTTCTTCTTTGAAAACCGACAACATCGAGAATTTGCTTGGTTTGCAGCTCAATGAAGTAGGGTTTCGGTGGGCGTTACGGGGCAATGGTACACAATCGGCCTACCAAATTCTTGTTGCCAGCGATGATCAATTGCTCGCTGCCAATATCGGTGATCTTTGGGACAGTGGCAAACGATACGGCGATCGCCGGGAGGCTGTTCTGTACAAAGGGGCGCCAATCCCAGCCGGAGCAAAAGTGTGGTGGAAGGTACGCGTCTGGAATGAACAGGACGAAGTGGGGCCCTACAGTGCTCAGGCTTCCTTCCGAGCTGGTGAGGCTGCCGAAACTGCCAACCGGATCGTTTTCTTGGGCGGGACCCTGATAGCCGGCATGGAAAAGCATGGTTATCTCGAAACGGAATTGACGACACGGTGGCCCAAACACGATCTTACTTTTCGAAACCTGGGTTGGCCGGGGGACGACGTTTATGGAACGGCGCGTTCTGAATTTGGTTCCGCCCAAAATACGAGATCCTGGAAGCCGCCAACTGCAGAAGAGGGATTTGGGAATGATGTGATGATGCAGCAGTTGTGGGACGCAAAACCGGGAACTTTAATCATTGGCTACGGAGCAGAAGCTGCTTATTTAACTAATGAAGCCGAATTCGATCACTTTGTCAGGGGTTACAAAAACCTGGTGGAGGCCATGGATTCATTAAATGCCCGTATCCTTTTGTTGTCTCCTCATCGTCAACAACCAACCGGCGCGACGCGAGCCGATATTGCCAGTCACAATGAATGGCTGCGCAAAGCCACAGATATGATCCGGTCGGTTGCCGAAGAAAAAGGACATGCCTTCGTTGATTTGTACGACAAACTGATTGCAGAGGATACCAATGCGGCGCTGGTGGAAGGTGGAAACCAATTGACACATCTCGGATATCAGAAAATGACCCAGGTCGTCCTGTCGGAGATCGGCCTTGCTTCTGCATCTGATTTCGATCTGGTGCTTGGAGAAGACGGGCAGTTTGCCGGTTCCGAAGGTGTATCCATCGATCAAATTACCCGGACGGGGAAAAGCCTTCGATTTGATGTGACTCGGGACCGATTGCGCCCGGGAGCGCACATCCAAGTGGCGGGTGAACATTTATTGAAAATCGAGGGAGAAATCGTTCGTGAGCGCGTCACCGAACCCGAAATTGTAGTGGCCCAGGACTCGGTTCAGTACGAAAATCTGAGGCAGACGATCAACGAGAAAAACCGCTTGTATCGCTACCGCATCAATCCGCTGAACAAGGCTTATATATTTCTCTTCCGTCAGCACGAGATGGGGCATTTGGCCTACGAAATGGACGACTTCGATCGGCTGGTCGAAGAACAGGAGGAACTCATCGCCCGTTTGAAAGTACCGCAAAGCCGGCGTTATGAAGTGGAATTACTGGAGCCCTGGAAATCACCTCGGGAATATCCCGACCATGAAGTGCCCCGCAATGTGCCCGAACCTAATGTAGCGGAGGAATTGGCGGCGTTTGAAGTTACACCCGGTTTTGAGATTAACCTTTTTGCTGCCGACCCCATGATCGCCAACCCCATCTATATGACCTGGGACAACCGGGGTAGGGCTTGGGTATCGACCAGTTCAACATATCCACACATTAAGCCCGGGAGGGAGCCGAACGATAAAATTATCATCCTTGAAGATACGGATGAAGATGGCCAAGCTGACCGTTCGATCGTTTTTGCCGAAGGTCTGTTTATCCCACATTCCGTCATGCCCGTCGAGGGAGGGGCTTATGTCTGCAGTACCACGGAGTTCTTGTTTCTGGCCGACACGGATGGTGATGACCGGGCAGATCAGACCCGGGTCGTTTATTCCGGTTTTGGCAACGCCGATGTGCACCACACCATTCACGGCTTGCAGTGGGCTCCCTGGGGAGATCTTCATTTTACACAGTCCATTTACATCAATACCTTCATTGAAACACCATACGGAAGCCGCCGGATGAATGGCAGTGGCGTTTGGAAATTCCGACCGGAAACGGAACGCATCGAGCCTTTTGCCTTCGGCCGGGTGAATCCGTGGGGATTTACCTTCGACGATTGGGGACAGGCATTTGGTACCGATGGTGCTGGATCTCAGCAGCCGACTTATGTCTTTCCCGGCTCTGCACACGTTTCTGCGGTTGGTTTTGGTCGCATCCTAGATGGCATCATGTCCGGAAAACCCAAGAATACTGCGGCGGAATTTATCAGTGGCCGACACATGCCAGCCAAGTGGCAGGGCAGTATGTTGGCCAACGATTTTCGAGCCAATCGAACGGTTCGATACGAACTGCAGGAAAATGGTAGCGGTTACAGCGCTGAAGAAGTGGAAACGGTCTTACATTCCAGTCATCGTTCTTTCCGGCCGGTCGATATCAAGATGGGGCCCGAAGGCGCAGTGTACATTGTCGATTGGTACAACCCGATTATCGATCACGGTGAAGTGGACTTTCACCATCCACTTCGTGATAAATCTCACGGCCGGATCTGGCGGCTCACCGCAAAGAATAAAACCTTTGTACAGCGACCCCGAATTCACACTGCTTCCGTTTCCGAATTGCTGAATCATTTGAAAGCACCGGAACAATATACCAGGGCACAGGCCAATCGGGAATTGGTTCGGCGTAAATGTGATCCGGAGACATTGCGTAGCTGGCTACGAGATTTGAATCGATCCGATCGCAGGTACAATCATCATCGACTGGAAGCACTGTGGTTGAGTGCCGCGTTAAATCAGGTGGATTTAGATTTGGCAAGTCAGTTGTTAAAGGTAAATGACCATCGAATCCGGGCAGCAGCCGTGAGGATGCTTACTTATTCCGGCAACACATCGCACGCCTACAACTTATTGGTTCCGATGATCGATGATCGTCATCCACAGGTTCGCTTGGAAGCCGTCAATGCTTTGCGGTCCTTCGGCACGCTGGAAGCAGGAAATTTGGCTTTGCAAGCACTGGATTATCCTATTGACGCCGATCTGGAATTCGCCATTTGGTTGACGGCCCGCAATTTGCGGGGTCAGTGGCAAGAAGCCCTGGCCGAAGGCAACAACCCTTTTGGGGAAAATCTCGGCCGATTGGTGTTTGCATTGAATGCCGCTAACAATAAGGCTGCTATGGAGACGATGGCCCAACTACTGGAAGAGGGGAAATTGTCCGGCCAGGATCGACTGGATGCACTAATGATGATGGCCCGTCTGGGTGGCGAAAAAGAAGTTGGAACAGCATTTGATATCGCGGCTAAAGAAGGACTACTACCCGTGTTGACGGCTTTGGCAGGAGCACCTACTACTGATGCTGCTATCCCGAGTAATACCGATGAGATCCATAGCTTGCTGAAACATAACCAGCCTGCAATTAGGATGGTTGGAGCAAGATTGGCAGGTCGCTGGAAAGTGCTGACTGCGGTCGATCAGTTATCGGTCATCGTAGGATCGGACGAGGCGGCCAATAGAGAGCGACTGGCTGCTGCAAATGCTTTGGGAGACCTCGAAGCCTTTGAAGTCTTGGAAGAGTTGGCAGTTCGCCACCAAGATCTTAGTATTCGTTCGGTGGCAACCGCAGCTTGGGCAGGCGTACAACCGACCCGGGCTGCTGAAAATGCAGCGACCCTATTGGCAACAATTGAAGAGGAAGCCTCAGCAAGACTATTGTTTGATGCCTATACCCGGAGGGAAGAAGGGCCGGCCATTTTGGCTTCAGTCCTTTCGGACAAAACTCTATCTTCCGACATTGCCGTGATTGGGGTTCGAGCCAGTGGCATCACGGGGCGGGATCTGACCGTATTGGTCGATGCCCTGAATAAAGCCGGCTCCCTCAAACCCGTCGGCGGAGGGTTAAGCGAAGCTGAAAGGGCTGAATTGTTGCAAGAAGTAGCATTGAAAGGTAATCCCGGGCGGGGCAGCAGAATCTATTACCGACCGGGAATGTTGTGCATGACTTGTCATAAACTGGGAAATCAAGGAGGAAAATTGGGGCCTGATATCTCCACCCTGGGCGCCTATATGACCCCGGAATCAATATTGGAATCCCTGCTCAATCCAAGTTCAGCCATCAAACAAGGGTATGAAACGATGATTGTTACTTTGCGCAACGGAGACATCGTAACTGGAGTTCTGGAACGCAAAACGGGTGATGGTGCCCTCATTCGCGACCCTAACGACAAGCTGATTTTGGTGCCCAATGCGGACATCGAGACCATGGACAGCAGTCCGGTTTCTCTGATGCCAGCGGGTTTGACTGCTGGATTGAGGAGAGATGAATTAGTGGACCTGGTCGCATTCTTGACTAATCTTGGACCGAGTCAAAAGCTCTAATGCCCACTATTAATCGGAGGAGGTCCTTCCGGAATCATTGCTTTATAAATGTAATCTCCTTTCCTTTCCAAATATTCCGCTTTGACTTTATTCCTTAGGTTTTCATCCTCGAAAAGATCGACCATGGTCATAGAGAGTGCTTTGGCGGCATAAGCCATTCCTTTATGTCCGATCGACATACCTCCACAGGCTACTACTGCCCAGGAGTGCCAAGGGGTATCTTTGGGTGCGGTCGTTGCACTTAGGCGAATCGTCGGCACGACGAAGCTTACATCTCCGGCATCTGTAGAGCCGCCCATGGGATGTTCCAGGGTGCGTTCCAGAGCTCGGATCTTGGTGTCCATGCCCACTTGCTCTTTGCCGGTAGCAGCCTGAATTCCTTTGGCAAAAGTAGTCTCTTCGTCCGTGTATTCGATCTCTCCCAGGTATTCCAGGTTCTTTTGCAAGCGTTCTCCTCCGGCACGATTGACGAGAATCTCGTGAATGCCGGAAATCAGACTGACCTTGTATTCAACATCGGCCATGATCGCAGCCCCGCTGGCCATTTTTTCGACGTGTTTCCATACTTTTTCCATGCCCTTTCGTTTGGTATCCCGAACTCGAACCCAAAGTCGGGCATAGTCCGGAACAACATTGACGACTTTCCCGGCATCTTGGATGTGATAGTGGATCCGAACGGTGGGTTTGACGTGTTCCCGGTAAAAATTGATACCGGTGGTGTACAATTCCAGCGCATCGGAAGCGCTGCGGCCATTCCAGGGATCACCGGAGGCATGAGCGGCTTGACCGTAAAACTCGACCATGAAGTCGACGAGCGCTAAAGAACTTTGTACATCCGCTTTGGTTTCGGCTCCGGGGTGCCAGTCCATCATAAAGTCAACATCTTCGAAAAGGCCGGCCCGGATCATCCATAGTTTGCCAAAGAATTTTTCTTCAGCGGGCGTTCCGTAAAAGCGAACCGTTCCTCGCAATTTACCTTCTTCGATTAATTCTTTAATGGCGATTGCAGCGCCCAGAGAAGCGACGCCAAATAGATTGTGTCCACAACCATGACCGGGCGAACCTTCATGGAGAGGATCCTTAGTGGGAACGGTCTTCTGCGAAAGACCGGGCAGGGCATCGAACTCGCCCAAAATACCGATAACCGGACTTCCCGAGCCATATTCAGCCACCAAAGCGGTAGGGATTTCCGCAACGCCGGTTTCCACTTTAAAGCCATGGGCTCTTGCGAAGTCCGCTAAGGCTTGAGCCGATTTTGTTTCTTGAAAGGCAATTTCTTCGTAAGACCAGATCTTGTCGCTGAGTTCAGTGAGTTGATCATATTTGCTTTCAATGGAGGCAATGACTGCCTTTTTGTTATCGTTGATGGCAGCCTTTTTCTGAGCCGATAAGTTGAGGACCAGCCCGATCAACATCGATCCTGTCAAAAGGTATTTCATAAGCTTGTTTTTGTAAAGTGAGAAAGACGAATATAGAGATAAATTCTTTTTGAGTTTTTCGCTAACTTCCATTTTCGCAAAGTAAAATAGAATTATGGGAATTTTGGATCAATTCAAGTTGGAAGGACAAACGGCCCTGGTAACCGGCGGCAACCGTGGGTTGGGCCTCGAAATCGCCAAAGCATTGGCTGAAGCAGGTGCCAATATCGTTATCGCTTCCCGAGATGATGTTCGGAATCGATCGGCCGTCAATTTAATTCAAGACCAATACGAGGTAGGTTGTGTCGGCTTCCGTTGTGATGTGCTGAAGGAAGCAGATATCCAACAGGCAGTCCGTGGCGGAATCGAGGCTTTTGGAAGGATTGATGTCCTGGTGAATTCCGCCGGAATCAACATCCGTGGCGCTATTGAAAACCTCAGTTATGAAGATTTTCGCAAGGTAATGGAGGTTAATGTAACCGGATCATGGGGAGCATGTCGGGAAGTTGTCCCCATTATGAAACGACAGCAATACGGACGGATTCTCAATATTTCGTCAATGCTGGGTGTCGTTTCGATCGCCGAACGAACACCTTATGCCACCAGTAAGGGGGCGGTTCTTCAACTGACTCGTTCGTTGGGAATTGAATTGGCACGGGACGGTATTACGGCCAATGTTCTCCTGCCGGGCCCCTTTGATACGGAAATATTCGAACCGGTGAAGAAGGATCCTGAGAAATTCGCTGCTTTCTGCGATAAGATTCCGATGGGGCGGATCGGAAGATTGGATGAGATTGGTGCGTTGGCACTATACTTGTGCAGCCCCGCTTCCAGTTTTGTTACGGGTTCTTTATTTTCAATTGACGGAGGCTGGATTGCCATGTAGCGATTGGTGATCTCGATCAAGCCCGATGTTGAGTTTGATCAAGTTCGGAATTCTGATGCTCATTTTCAAAGGATTATCAATGGTTTTTGTTAAATTTGGTAGAGCGGTGTCCCATCTTGAAACCAACTAACGAATGAGCCTATGTCCGATTGCCAACAATACCTGAAAATTCAGAGTCGTCGGGACTTTCTGGTAAAATCCGGAATGGGCCTTGGAGCATTTGGTTTAGCTTCCCTGATCAATCCCGGTCGCTTGCGTGCCGACAATGACCAATCCATCCATCACAATGATCTTTCATTGCCGCATTTTGCCCCCAAGGCCAAACGAGTGATCTACTTATTACAAAGTGGTGCGCCGTCGCAAATCGATCTGTTCGACCCTAAACCAGAGCTTGTCAGAAGGTATGGAGAGGAATTGCCCGAATCGGTTCGGCAGGGGCAGCGATTAACAGGCATGACGGCCGGGCAAACTTCTTTCCCGATGGCCGGCTCCCTTTTTTCATTTCAACAGTATGGCCATTCCGGTGCCTGGTTTAGCGAACTACTCCCTCATCAGGCCAAGATTGCTGATGAATTATGTTTTATCAGATCCATGTATACCGACGCGATCAATCACGATCCCGCCGTAACTTTCATTCAAACCGGCTCACAATTCCCCGGCCGGCCGGCCATCGGTTCATGGATTGATTATGGATTGGGGAGCGACAATGAGAATCTGCCTTCTTTCATCGTTCTGATTACCAAACACAATGGAGGCCAACCCCTTTATGCCCGTTTATGGGGCAATGGCTTTTTGCCGGCTCAACATCAGGGTGTTCAATTTAGAGCCGGCAGCGACCCGGTCCTGTACCTGAACAACCCGCCGGGAGTTGGCATGGCAGACCGAAAAGTACAATTGGAATTACTAAAAAAGATGCAGGAAGGTCAATACGAATCCTTCAAGGATCCGGAGATCGAAGCCCGCATTGCGCAATATGAAATGGCTTTTCGGATGCAAACTTCCGTCCCTGAAATCACGGATACTTCTGATGAACCCGATTACATTTACGACATGTATGGTCCGGACTCGCGGACCCCGGGCACTTATGCAGCCAACTGCCTTTTGGCGCGCCGATTAGCGGAAAAGGGAGTTAAGTTCATTCAATTGTATCATCGTGGCTGGGATCACCACGATGACCTACCCAAGCATTTACCACGTCTGACCAGACAGACAGACCAACCTTCTGCCGCACTAATTCTCGATTTAAAACAACGGGGTTTGCTCGATGATACGCTCGTCATCTGGGGTGGGGAGTTTGGGCGAACCAATTACTCGCAGGGTGTGCTAAGCAAAACCAATTATGGCCGGGATCACCATCCCAAGTGCTTCACCATTTGGATGGCTGGCGCCGGTATAAAATCAGGCCTGACCTACGGACAAACCGATGAATTTAGCTACAATATTGTTCGGGATCCCGTACACGTGCATGACTTTCAAGCTACCCTTATGCACCTCATGGGCATTGATCACGAACGCTTTAATTTCAAATTCCAGGGTAGGCGCTATCGTTTAACCGACGTACATGGTAAGGTGGTCAAGGGCATATTAGCATAACAATGAAATGCGAACAAAGCCTCTCCCATTAAACTGGAACGGGTGTGGGGTAAATGGATACAAAATGAATCAACAAATTCCGAAATCCGTTTTTTTCTGTGCTACTTTACTGGTCCTTTGCGGGTCGGGATGTGGACCTTCCCTGCCGGATGAGGTAGCAGAAGTCTACACTGCTCTACCCGAAAAAATCGACTTCAATTTCCACATCCGCCCCCTGTTGGCGGATCGCTGCTTTAAATGCCACGGCCCCGATGACGATGCACGGGAAGCGGATTTGCGACTTGATTTAGAGGAAACGGCTTTCACCGCTTTACCCAATTCCGGGAGTCGGGCCTTTGTATCAGGAAATCTGCAGCGTAGTGAAGTCTGGCACCGGATCACATCGGTCGATCCGACTCTGCAGATGCCGCCAACAGAATCGAACTTGAGTCTATCCCCCCGGGAAAAGGCACTGATGGCCAAATGGATCCGACAGGGAGCGGAATGGAAGGATCACTGGGCATTCATCGCTCCGAAAAAGCCGGAAATTCCCCCGGCATCACCAACTGAAGCATTCAACCCCATCGACCACTTCATTTTGGCCAAATTGAAAGAGCATGCATTGACTCCGTCACCGCTGGCCAATAAAGAACGATTGATCAGAAGGCTGACTCTGGATTTGACGGGCCTACCCCCATCCATCGAAGAAATAGAAGCCTTTTTGACGGACGGGGGACCTGATGCGTACGAGAACCTAGTCGATCGACTGCTAAGCAGCGAAGCTCATGCGGAACGCCTGGCGATGGAGTGGCTCGACGTTGCCCGGTTTGGAGATACCCAGGGGCTTCATCTGGATGCCGAACGCTACAATTGGCCTTGGCGGGATTGGGTGATCAGGGCTTTTGAGCAGAATATGCCCTACGATGAGTTCATTACCTGGCAAATTGCCGGAGATCTCTTGCCAAATGCTTCTCGCGCTCAACGACTGGCAACTGCCTTTCATCGGAATCATCCCGTTTCCGCAGAAGGAGGTATTGTCGACGAGGAGTTTCGGCAAATGTACGTCCAGGATCGCACCAATACGACTGCTACTGCTTTTCTCGGATTGACGATGGAATGTGCAGCCTGTCACGACCACAAGTTTGACCCCATCTCTCAAAAAGAGTATTACGCCATGTCGGCCTTTTTTAATAACCTAAAAGAGGTTGGCCTGGTATCTGAATTTCGTATTAACAAGAAGGGAGGACCGGTGCATCCTTCCGGACCGGTGATGTCACTGCCGGATGCCGAAACCGAGGAGGAGTTAGCCCATCTTTCCGCCCAGATTGCGAGCCTGCGATCTGCTCTTGTGCAAACGAAAAAAGAGATGGCCGCTAGCAAGAACTACATCTCGGAGTTGAAGAGTCAGCCTATTGAAGTGCCCCAACCGCAGGCCACATATCCATTTGAGTCGATCCAGCCCCATACCATGAAAAGAGGAGTGGTACATCGCATTCAGGTGAACCGCCCCATTGATAAGAAAATAGACCGGAAGACAACGGCTGTTGCTTGCGGTGACCCTTTGGTTGTGCCGGGCAAAATCGGGAATGCCATTCGGTCTCCCAATGAAATGGATCTGGTCTTCCTTAGAGATGTGGGCAATTTCCAACGGCACGAACCCTATAGTGCCGGTGCTTGGATCAATATGGAAAGGGAAGGGGTACGCCAGTCCATTATGGGGAATTCCGGAGAATTGGGGAGTGCCTGGCGGGGATGGGACTTGTCTTTGGATAGCTTAAATCGACTGACGATCAAGCTGATTTCCCTCTGGCCGCAGAACTACATCCAGGTCACTTCAGAAGAAACCTTGAACATGGGGCAATGGCGACACGTCCTCTTTACTTACGACGGTTCTTCACAAGCCGATGGACTGCACCTGTACATCGACGGCGAAAAAGCCAGTACTTTCACGGAATATGACCGATTGTACGGATCCATTGTAAGAAATTACAAAAATGGAGAAGAATGGCAGGAAAGGCCGATCATGGTTTTTCGCAGCGGCCGATATTACACGGGAGAAAATGGTGTTTTTGCCGGAAGCATCGATCAGATTCACCTCTTTAAAGATGATTTGACGCCGTTAGAGGTGGCCGCACTTTACCGGAGAGAGGCCAATGCTGCCCATCACTCCCAATCAGCAACGGTAACTCCGGAGAATTGGTTGCACCATCAATTGAAACAAGATAAAGGATACAATAAATTAATGGAGCAATTGAGGAGCCTGTTGGCAAAAGAGCTGACGATTCGAGACCAAGTTCCGGAGATTATGGTGATGGAAGAGATGCCGGTACCTCGAAAAACCTATGTGTTGAATCGAGGCCAATACGATCAGCCCACGGAAATGGTGGTCCCAGCAACGCCAGAACAAGTGCTGGCCTTCTCCGACCGGTTCCCGAACAACAGGTTGGGGTTGGCGAAATGGCTAACCGATCCCGCAAATCCTTTGACGGCAAGGGTCGCTGTTAACCGGTACTGGCAAATGATTTTCGGACGAGGTATGGTGGAAACCCCACACGATTTTGGGACACAGGGGGCATTACCCAGTCATCCCGATTTATTGGACTGGTTATCCCTGCGGTTTCAGGAATCCGGATGGAATGTCAGAGCCCTGTTGAAAAACATGGTGATGTCCCGAACTTACCGCCAGTCCTCAGCAGCGACTGAAGCTCAATCGGCCAAAGACCCCCGCAATGTATTGCTTGCCAGGGCCCCCAGTTATCGTTATCAGGCGGAGGTGATTCGAGATAATGCTTTGGCTGCCAGTGGACTGTTGAACCGAAAAGTCGGCGGGCCCAGTGTGAAGCCCTATCAACCGGAGGGTATTTGGGATTTTGGAGGATTGGTCTCCGGTCGATATGAGGCCGATCAGGGAGCGGATCTCTACCGCCGCAGTATGTATACCTACATCAGGAGAACCTCTCCCCACCCGGCAATGGTGGCTTTCGATGCACCCAATCGGGCTGTTTGTACCGTGAAAAGAGAAAATACGAATACCCCTTTACAAGCTCTGGTTTTGTTGAACGATCCTCAATTCGTAGAAGCTTCACGAGTGCTGGCTCAGCGAATGCAAAAGGAAGGAGGGGTCAACTTTGAGGATCAGGTGACCTACGGCTTCCGGCTGTTGTGCGGAAGGAAGCCAAATGGGCAAGAACTCGAATTGATGCGTGCTCAATTTGAAAAGGCCTTGGCAAAGTATGAAATGGACCTCCGAGGCGCTGAGGCCCTGCTAGAGGTCGGGGAGTATCCCAGAACGGAATCGTTGGATGTAGTCCAGACTGCCGCCTTGACGATGGTCGCCAATCTGATGATGAATTTCGATGAATCTTATATGAGAAGATAATGCGCCGACCAGCTATTTCATTAATGCCGAAACGCAAATCTCACCGTTTCGGCAAAAGGATGGTACGGACTTACTTCCCGATCGGCAAACTTCTTCGGAATGGAACAAAGACGGGCACTGCATTGCCGGTCCTTTGAACGGCGAAAAACTCAAACCGGTAAAAGCCAATTTGGAATACTGGCATTCTTGGAAAACTTTTCGGCCACATACTGATCGGTTTAAAAATGGTAATACCGATAAGGCGCTTCATCTTAAAAAAAGAAATATGAGACATATCTTCGCAATCTGCTTTTTTTTGACTTTCATTTTTTGTGCACATTCCCTATCGGCTCAGCAAGACAGCGGTGCTGAAAAGAACAATGTTTTTATGATCTCTGAGGAAAACCTTCGCGACAAAATTCGGGGCGGATTACTCGGCCAGATCTTGGGTAATCTCAATGGCATCCCGCACGAAATGCAATACATTCAAGACCCTGGGGAAGTGACGAATTATGTGCCTGCCCTTCCCGACGGCGCACGTACGGATGACGATACGGACTTTGAATGGGTCTATATCCTGGAGATGCAGCGACGTAATACATTGTATTTGTCTCCAGAAGAAATTGCCGGGTTGTGGAAGGAGCGTATCAATCGTCGAATTTGGTGTTCGAACCAGTACGCCCGACAGTTGATGGACATCGATCTGGTTCCGCCACTTACCGGGAACCTATTGTTGAATCCGTGGGCGGAGTTCAATATCTCCGGCCAGTTTCTCTGTGAAACTTTTGGCTTATTGGGCCCGGCGATGCCGCAGACTGCTTCTCGGATTGGCCTCAATTACACTAGGGTGGCCATTGACGGCGAACCGGCACAGACTACTCAATTGTTCAATACCATGATCGCGACTGCCTTTGTCACCAAAAAATTGGAGGTAATTCTGGAGGCGGGCTTAGCAGCCGTTGATCCCAAGAGTCGTCTCCACAAAATCATCAGGGACGTGCAAAAATGGCATCGCGCCTACCCCAAAGACTGGAAAAGGACTAGGCGGGAACTCCGGGACGCTTACAGCCAGGTAGGCGGTGCCATGCGCGACCGGAATGGTTACGAACTCAATACTGCTGCCACTATCGCTGCCCTATTGTATGGCAATGGGGATTTTGCCGCTACACTTCAGCATGCCTTTAATTTCGGTTGGGATTGTGATAATACCGCAGCCACGGCGGGAACGATCTTAGGGGTCACCAAGGGGTATCGATGGATGTTAGCTCAGGGATGGCAAATTGTCGATCGATACAAGAATACCACGCGCCAAAATATGCCGGACAACGAGACGATTACCAGTTTTGCAGATCGCCTGATCGACCTTGCACAAAAAGTCATTTTGGACCAGGGAGGACAGCAAAAGAGCAGCAACGGAAGAGTTTTCTTCCTGATTCCAAAGGAAACTCCGGCTCCGGTGACTCCATTTTTTGATGGTGTTGGACTACAGCGACAGATGGTGACTGCACACCGTGAAAATATTCGATCGGATGTTATGGCCAACGATTTGAAAACCAAAGCAAGAGGCGCTTACATGGCCATTTGCTTTGGGTTGGCGGAAGAGCTCAAAGCAAGTCATCCCGAATACTGGCCGGAGGCCCTGGAAGCATTGCAGGGAACAGAACAGGTTATCCAGGTACTGTTCCATCACTCGCCTGTCCCCGCTGCGGAGTCGCTGCGGGAAAAAGTGCTGCAGGCCGGTGTGGTAGCTCCTCCGGAAAAGCGGAAGCTATGGGAATAGATTCCCAATATCCGTTCATTCACTTTTCAGTTTAACAACCACTACACCATTGGCGCCTCTGGCGCCGTATAAGGATGCCTGCGTGCCCTTCAAAACCCGGATGGAGGCAACATCATTGGGATTGGCGGCACGAGCCAAACTGGAAAATTCACGACCGAGCGGTACTCCTTCGAGTACAAAGAGCGGTTCGGTATCCCCTTGAAGCGTTTTAGCTCCTCGGATCAAAAGGGACAGATCGGGATAGCTGCCTCGGACCTGTACTCCCGGAACCCTACGGAAAAGATTATCCCAGTTTTGTGGCGTTCCCTCGGCGAGCTCTCCGCTGATCAAATTGGATCCACTTTCGTCCGATTGCGGATCGTTTTTGACCACGGATCGCGTAGCACTGCAACTGCACATACTAAAGGTGAATAGTAAAATAACAATAGTTGGGTAATAACGCATAAGGTGAATTCTTACTTGTCCAAAAAATCTTATTTTTCATCATCCTTCTACAATCGTGTAATTTACAAAAGAAATAGCTTATGCGTGGTCTTTTCGTCGGACTAACCTCCATCGACATTATTTACCCCCTAGAATATTTTCCATTGGAAGATACAAAAAACAAGACCGGGGAAGAGATCATCGACATTGGAGGGCCGGCCACCAATGCCGCCTTTACTTTTCGGGCACTGGGTGGCGATGCCACCTTGATCTCTCTTTTGGGTAATACTCCCTTTAGCGCTTTTATACAAGAACGGTTGGAACAGTACGGGATTCGACATCTCGACTTGAATCCGGCATACACGGGTAGCCCTGAAATTGCTTCGATCCTGGTCAACAAGAAGAACGGAAGTCGCACGGTAGCAACGGTTAAGCCTAGATCCGGGGTTGACTTTAAATTGCCGCTGCCGGAATTGTCCGGATTCGATGTCATTTGCGCAGATGGTTTTTTCGGCAGATATCTACTAAAACTGCTATTGCGCAATGAAGGGAGTGTTCCCGTTGTTTTTGATGGAGGCAGTTACAAGACAGATACGGATGCTGTTCTGGACTTTGTAAACTACCCGATTTTATCGGAACGTTTCGCCTTTCCTGGAAAGGAAGCGGTGGTGCCTCGATTGCAAGCCAAGAAAATCAGAAAAATTGCCATCACCCGCGGGGAGAAGCCAATCCGTGTTTTCGTAGATGGAAGCGAAGAATTATTGGAGGTGCCTAAGGTTACGGCTGTTGATACTTTAGGTGCCGGAGATATTTTTCACGGTGCTTTTTGTAAATACATCCTCGAGGATCCCTCCGACTTCAGAAAGGCTTTGCTACGATCCAGTGGGATCGCAAGCCATTCCTGTAAGTTTCCCGGTCCACGCCGTTGGACGGATCACTTACCGATTAAGGACGATCCATATTCTTAATGAGGATATCCTTGAAATAGACATGAGAGGACTTCCGGTCGGAAAAAAACCTAGGTCCAGCCTGAAGACAGATATTTCCCGCTTTGTTGTACTTTTCCGGCAAATGTACTTCTGATGACTTCTGACCATTGACGTACATAATGATGTGATTGTCCCGGGCAAAGATTTCCATGCTGTTCCAATCGCTGTAGTCGACGAGGTGACTCCAGGCCCGGGCAAAGTTGGCGATCGATCCGGTAGAATAGGCATGCTCAAAGCCATTGTGGTCGTAGATGTTACACTCTATTGCATCGTTCAACGATACGTTGGTACTATCAGGGTGTTTGCGGATGAAAATACCGCTGTTGTCTTCCTTTTTGATCTTGAATTTTAGTTGAAGGTAAAAATTCCGGTAGGAATTTTTGGTGACAAAGAAACTGTTCTGGTCATCGGAAAAGCCATGAAGCACACCATCAGAGTTTAATTTCCATTTTCCCCCGTTCAAATTTTGCCAATCATCCAGCGTTTCGTACGCAATGATCGGTTCAAGGTCATTGGTCGCTGCATTTCGGTAAAGCTGCTCCAGTTGAGGAGAGGAAATTCGGGTATCCGCCAATTCCCGGATTCGCATTTTACGCACGGCGATGTTTTGACCTCTTTTACCGGGTACCTGAATTCCAATTCGACCGGACATACTGGCTCGGCTATGGGTTTCGGCAATCTTTACACCATTAATCGAAATGCTGAGGTGATCTCCCCGGGCTTTTATCGCGATCTGATTCCACTGGTCTTGTAGGAGATCCGGAAGGGTTTTGGCTCTGGCGTGAAATAGAATACTTCCCAGAGGGTTCTGGGTATCGGTGTTCCAAAGTAGGTTGGCCTCATAGCCTAGTGTGTTCGGTAAGCCCGATTGACTTGGATCGTAGCGAAAGAGGATGCCGCTGTCGGTTTCTTTATCCATTAAGAACTCCAGCTCGAGATCAAAATTTCGGTAAGTCCGACTGGTCAAGAGCCAGGCATTTTCGTTGGTTTCAGCAGCGCTGATATAAAGGGCACCGCCTTTTACTTCGGTCTGAAAGTTGCCCACTTTTTCCCATCCCCGTAGATCCTTTTCATTGAAGATTGATCGCCATTCCTTATCTTTCACTAAGGAGCGGACTTCGGAGTTGGTGGTACAGCCCGCCAGAGTGATTCCGAGCAGTATTGGTAGTAGAGCTTTACGCATTTTGGTAGTGTGATGTTTTGCCAGCAACTTGCTTCTAAGTTAACATAGTTTTCGAAATCCAGCAATCATGCGCTTAATTTTGATCTTTCTGGTTTGTACTTTGCTGTCTTGCGATCCAAAACTTGCTCCGGAGGAGGCATTCGATCGCCCCAATATCATTTTGATGATGGCCGATGATCTGGGATGGCAAGATCTATCTGCTTACGGCAATGATCGGGTCCCGACACCAAACATTGATCGCATTGCCACTCAGGGGGTGAGGTTTACCCAATTTTATTCGGCTTCCGCAGTTTGTACGCCAACACGTGTATCCGTATTGACGGGAAAATATCCCATTCGATTTGACGTACGACGTCATTTTACAGATCGGGGAGAGTACTTACCACTCACGGTTACTTTACCGCAACTGTTGAAATCTGCTGGTTATCGGACCGCACACATTGGGAAATGGCATCTTGGTGGTGTACGCGAAAAAGACCTGGGAAACCGCGACCTGAGTCCCGGGCCGATCGAGCATGGGTTTGATCATTACCTGACCCAGTTAGAACAACAGCCCATCCGAGGAGAGCTGGGACGGGAGCGGATATTGTATCGACAAGGAACCAGATACCTTTTGTCGAATGAGGCTCGACTGGATTCTCTTCACCCTCATTTTGGCAGATATTATACGGATGTAAACGGACGAGAAGCCATTCGATTTTTAAAAGAGTGTTTTGGGCAGAATGTTCCTTTCTTCATCAATCTCTGGTGGTTGACTCCCCATACGCCGTACGAAGAAGGACCGCCTGCGGAGTGGGAAGCTACTGCTGCTGAAGATATATCCGATGATCAGCATCGCTTCCGTTCCATGGTTGCTAGAATGGACTACCAAGTCGGACGTATCTATGAAATTTTGGATGCACTGGGCATCACAGAAGAAACGATCGTTTTGTTTCTAAGTGACAATGGTGGTGCCTGGGAGGCAAATATTGGACCTTTGAAGGGAGGTAAAACCGATCTGCACGAAGGGGGCATCCGCGTACCTTTTCTGGCTTCGTGGCCCGGGCATATTCCGCGAGGTAGCGTCGTCAACGAACTGGGGCATACGAATGATCTGTTGCCAACCTTGTGCCGATTGGCAGATGTTGACCTTCCTGAAAACGAATCTTTTGATGGTGTAGATTTATTGCCTTTACTGAAGGGAGAGACGGATTCCTTGAATCGGGGAACTGTCTTTTGGCAAATGGATCACTATCCACATTTACAGCGGCATTATCCCAAACCTGAGCCCTATGCTACCGAAGCGGTAAGGAATGGGCGCTGGAAAATGATGGCCAACAATGGCGTGCCCGTTGCGTTATACGACTTGCAATCCGATTTCGCCGAAGAAGTAAACCTACTCAATGAAAAACCCGACCTGGTGAAAACCTTAAGCAAGGAATTGGAGGATTGGTTGAAAGAAGACCGTACGCCTTTTGGACGGGCCGATGAATAACATCTAAATAAACATAAAGTTACTGCTCATGAAAAACTTGATTTTGCCGGCAATCGGGATGCTCCTGGTGTCCTGCCAGGTGCAAACATTAGAACAAACTCAGCAAGATAATGATTACACGGTCGATGCCGTGGATTTTACCCAAGTGGAATTAGATCCCGGCTTTTGGAAGTCCAGAGTAGAAACAGCTTGTAAGGTGACCATCCCTTTTGCCTTTCAAAAATCAGAAGAAACCAATCGAATCAATAACTTTAAATACGCCGCAGGTGTGGAAGAGGGGCGCTATGGCAGTCCCTGCGGCTACGACGATTCGGATGTCTATAAAGTAATCGAAGGTGGTAGTTACGCCTTGATGTTGGAGGGGAACCCCGAACTGAAAGCCTACATGGATACCGTCATCAGTTACATCGTAGGTGCACAAGAAGACGATGGATATTTGTATACCCCCTGGACGCTGAAAGCCAATGACTATATGGAAGTCTGGTGTAGCTATAGTGATGAAGGACAATTCCTTAACTCCGTCATCAGTCATGAACTCTACAACGTCGGACACATGTACGAGGCGGCGACCGCACATTACCTCGCTACCAACGAACGAACGCTACTGGATGTAGCCATTAAAAACGCTGATTTGATTTACGATGTCTGCATTACGCAAGGCAACAACTACTATCCCGGACATCAGGAAATCGAAATTGGACTGGTCAAACTGTACCGGGTCACCCAAAATCAGCGTTACCTGGATCTTGCCAAGCATTTCCTGGATATGCGAGGGAAAGGACAACGAACCTATCTGAGCGAATCCGAAGCGGAAGTCCCTTGGGAAACCGCACCTTATTCTCAGGATCACATTCCGGTGGTAGAACAGTCCGAGGCCGTTGGTCATTCCGTACGGGCCAATTATATGTATGCGGCAATGGCCGATATTGCAGCACTTACGGGAGACAAAAAGTATCTGGCAGCCATCGACGCTATTTGGGAGAACGTGGTGAGTAAGAAATTGTATTTGACGGGTGGGTTGGGTGCTGGTTCTCACGGAGAATCCTACGGTGCCAATTACGATCTGCCTAATAAATCCTATGCAGAAACCTGTGCGGCCATTGCCAATGTCTATTGGAATCATCGAATGTTTCTGCTACACGGAAAGGCGAAATACATCGATGTTTTGGAGCGAACACTCTACAATGGCTTATTATCCGGCCTGTCACTCGAAGGAGACCGTTTTTTCTACGTCAACCCTTTGGTGCTAGAAAAAGGAGAGTCAGTCAAGGGCGCACCTGGCCGGAAAGAATGGTTTCACACTTCTTGTTGCCCTTCCAATCTTTCGCGTTTTATTCCGTCGATCGGAGGGTATGTTTATGCCACGAAGGGGAAACAGTTGTTCGTGAATCTATATATGAACAGTACTTCTGAGGTCTCAATTGGCACTGGTGCCTTACAGCTTCGTCAAAGAACGGACTATCCCTGGAGCGGAGATGTTGAGATCACCATTGATAATGATGATGCAATCGAAGCCGATCTACTACTACGGATTCCGGGTTGGGCCTTGAACCAAACCGTTCCCAGTGATCTGTACCGTTATGGCAATGAGCACTCCAAACAGCCGGTTTTATTGGTGAATGGTGAAGCGACCCGTATCGAAATGGTAGACGGGTACGCCAGGATTGCCGGTACCTGGAAGAAGGGGGATGTCGTTCGACTCTCCCTACCGATGGAAGTGAAAAAAGTGTTGTCACATCCCTTGGTACAGGAAAACAAGGAAAAGATTGCATTGGAATACGGACCCATCGTCTTTTGTGCCGAGGGCATTGACAACGAAGGGTATGGTCGAGAAATCGTCATTGACCAGCAGACTCCTTTTTCCGCTTCGTTTGATTCCGAATTACTTCGCGGAGTAAATGTCCTCAAGGGAACAGGGACTGCGGTCAGCGGCGATGGCCGACAGCCACTCGAAGTTCAGTTGATTCCCTATTACGCCTGGAGTCATCGAGGTACAGGAGCAATGAGCGTTTGGTTTGAACGTGGCGACTAGTATTTATTAAACCCAATTTACACCCGTGTCTTGCCATTGACGACTTGCTGCGGAATTTAGTACGGCCTCACAGACTTTTTGTGTCTCCTGTGCTTCGCGGAACGTCGGTGAGCATGGTTCATTGGTCTCCAGGCTCCGGAAAAAATCTGCTGCGTGGTGCACAAAAGTATGTTCATAACCGATACAAACACCGGGAATCCACCAACGGTCGATGTACGGTTGATCGCTGTCGGAGACATGGACGGACCGCCAGCCACGAACCAGGGAGTCATCGGAGTGATCGAAAAAACCCAATCGGTTTTGATCGTGAAGGTCCCATCGGATAGAAGCATGCTCGCCATTGATTTCCAGACTATACAATGCTTTTTGGCCCCGCGCGTAGCGCGTTGCTTCGAAGAGCCCCAGGGAGCCGTTGTCAAAATGGCAATGGAAGATACAGGCATCATCAATCCCTACCTGCTGTACTTTTCCCGTTTCCTGATGCATTCTTTCCTTGATGAAGGTTTCCGTTACGGCCGAAACATCTTTAATTCCACCATTGAGCCACATGGCCGTGTCGATGCAATGAGCTAGTAAATCTCCGGTTACTCCAGAACCAGCTGTTTGATTGTCTAAGCGCCAGAGGGCTTCCCCTCCTTGTGGCAAATCGGGGTTAATGGTCCAATCCTGTAAGAAATTGGCACGGTAATGAAAGATTCGGCCTAGTTTTCCCGAATCGATGACCTGCTTGGCAAGGGTGACGGCGGGAACGCGGCGATAGTTGTACCAGACGGTGTTTTTAACTCCAGCCTTTTCAACGGCATCCACCATGGGTTGGGCTTCAGCGACGGTTCTGGCCAGAGGTTTTTCACATAAGATCATTTTGCCAGCAGCAGCCGCAGCGATGGCAATTTCGGCGTGGGTATCGTTCGGGGCGCAAATGTCGACCGCATCGATGTCCGACCGGTTGATGATCTTTCGCCAGTCTGTCGCATGGGATTCGTAGCCCCATTGCTCGGCAAAAGAGCGGGCTTTCTCCTCTCTGCGAGAACAAACGACTTTTAAGATGGGTCGATGTTGTAGTTCCGGAAAAAAATCACCCAGTCGCTTGTATGCATTTGAATGGGCACGGGCCATAAAACCGGTCCCGATCATGGCCACGCGTACTTGTCTCTTGTTGGTCATTGTTTTTCAACAAAAGATAACTGAAATTCCCGATTATCAGCACAAAGAATTGTAACTTTCAAAGACAAAATGAAAAATACAACCAATGAAATATGAAACGATCCTTCCGGTTTCCCCTATTCTTACTGATATTTTCAATGACTAATTTCCACCTGATGGCACAAGAAAGCGAATTTGCAGTCGAAAAACGCAGCAGACTGAAGAATGCTTCCGGCGAATTCCAAGTAAAAACGGAAAATGAAACCTGGATTCCTTCCGAGACGGCCTTGATCATATGCGATATGTGGGATAAGCATTGGTGCCCGGATGCCAACCGACGAGTTGCCGAACTCGCACCTTTTATGAACGAAGTGGTGAAAGCAGCGCGCGACCGGGGCATTTTCATCATTCACGCCCCCAGCGACGTGACGGATTACTATGCAGAACATCCGGCGAGGAAAAAAGCAATGGCCGCTCCAAAGGCGGACAACCTGCCCGGGGAGATCCAGAGTTGGTGTTCGTGGCTGGATGAAGACGAAAGAAGCGTCTATCCAATCGATCAGTCGGATGGTGGATGTGAGTCAGAGGGCTTTCCTTCGTATGAGGCCTGGACAAAACAAGTAGCGGATATTGAAATTTGGGGACAGGATGCTATTTCAGCTTCGGGTAAAGAGATCTGGAATATGATGGAAGACCGTGGCATCGAAAATGTTTTACTGATGGGTGTTCACACCAATATGTGTGTGTTGGGACGCCCCTTTGGCCTGCGGAACATGTCGCGTTACGGCAAAAATGTGGTCTTGGTAAGAGACCTCACAGATACAATGTACAATCCAAAGAGCTGGCCATACGTCGATCATTATACGGGAACGGACTTGATCGTTGAGCATATTGAAAAATACGTTTGCCCTACTATTCTCTCTTCGAGCTTGACCGGGAAGAAGGATTTTAGGTTTTCTACGGACGAACGATCCGTTGAAAAAGGCAATGGGAAGAAGTAGTTTTGTATCGAAATGAACCCATATGATAGCTAAAAATCACTTTGATGAAAGATAAAAGTAAGCATTCGAACAACCGGCGGAAATTCCTTTCCGATTCGGTAAAACTTGCGGCAGGAGCTGCACTCGTTCCGCATTTTAACATTGTCCGACCGGATATCCTAAGGGCAAACAAGCTCAATGTAGCGTGTGTGGGTATTGGCCGAATGGGCAACGCCGCTGTGGAAGCCGCCATGCAAGAAAACCTGATTGCAGTTTGTGATGTGGATTGGAGAAACAAAAAGAAATTATGGGGAAGCAGAAGCCCCGTCAAAAATCATAAGCGGAATCCACAGGCTAGGAAATTTATTGATTTTCGGGAAATGTACAGCAATCTATCAGACCAGATAGATGTGGTGCTTATATCTACACCGGATCACACTCACTTTCCGATTACCATGGAGGCGCTCAATCGAGATCTTCCCGTATTTGTACAAAAACCCTTGGCACACAATATCTGGCAGGTTCGGACCTTGCAGATGGCGGCTGAAAGAACCGGAGTGGCGACCGTAATGGGCAATCAGGGGCACACGTGGGAAGGGGCCAGGCAGATCAAGGAGTGGTTTGACGCCGGCATCCTGGGAGAAGTGACAGAAGTACATTGTTGGACGGATCGCCCTTGCTTACCCTGGTTTGTAGATTTACAGAAATTGGATCTGCAACCACAGAAAGTGCCAAAAGATCTCCACTGGGAGCTTTGGCAAGGGCCGGTCCCCGATAGTTCGTATTATCCTCACATGGCTCCTATGGAATGGAGGGGTTGGTGGAAATATGGAGTGGGAGCGCTGGGTGACATTGGTTGCCATACCATGGATGCCCCTTACTGGGCACTGCAACTGACTCAGCCGACTGCCGTTGACGTGGAATTAGCAGGACCAGCACATAAAGATTTTACGGTATTTGGAGCACACGTTACTTTCCATTTTCCAGCTCGGGGTGCAATGCCACCGGTAAAATTACACTGGTGGGAAGGTACGATGCGGCCTGACCCGCTCCCGGGGATGGAAAGTATGCCTACCAACGGCATGTATATGAAGGGAGCAAAAGAGACATTGTATCACGAAGATATGCGACCGGGACGTCCCATATTGTGGCCGGAAAGCCGAATGGCTGCCTACGAAAAAGAAATGGCAGAAAAGACGATCCCGAGAGTAGAAGGAGGCCCCTTTAGAGAGCTTTTCCGGGCCGTAAAGGGAGATGGCCCCAAACCCGGTTCTCATTTTGGTTATTCCGGCCCCTTAACCGAGATGGTTCTGCTCGGTACCATGGCCATTCGATCCGGTCAACGCATTGAGTGGGATCCCAAACAGATGAAGGTAACTAATTTGGCTGCAGCTAACGACTGGGTCAAAGAACCCGTCAGGGAGGGTTGGAAATACGGAGAAGAATACTGGAAAACAAAATAGAGGTAATGTTCAGGCTACCGACTTTTTTTGCCGCTGTTCTATCGTGTTATACTCTTTTGATCACCTTGGGCGGTTGTGTCAAGCCATTCGTGCCAACTGAAGAAATCTTGGCTCAACTACCCGAACGCGTCGATTTTAATCAACATGTAAAGCCACTGTTGTCTGATCGATGTTTCAAATGTCACGGACCCGATCGCAACGAACGGAAGGGGGATTTAAGACTGGATGTCCCTTCGGGTGCTCTAGAACAAGGGCTCAGCAACGGTGGCTATGCCTTTGTTCCGGGAAAACCGCATCGTAGCGAAGCATTCGTTCGGATGCTTAGTGCAGATCCAGAATGGCAAATGCCTCCACCCGAGTCTAAATTAGAATTGAGTGAATACGAAATCGCTTTAATCGAAAAGTGGATTCGCCAGGGAGCGGAATACCAGAAGCACTGGTCGTTGGTTTCGCCACGGAAAGGAGCCTTGCCCAAAATTCAGAGGAAGGAGTGGGTGAACAATGAGGTTGATTATTTTATCTTGTCAACGCTTGAAAATAAAGGTTGGGAGCCTTCAGCCGAAGCTGATCGATCCACTTGGTTGCGACGCGTTTCATTCGACTTAACCGGTTTGCCGCCAACCCTGGAAGAATTAGATGATTTTAGCTTGGACCAGTCACCCCGGGCATACGAAAAAGTGGTCGATAGACTGTTGAACTCCCCGGAATACGGCGAAAGAATGGCCGTAGATTGGCTAGATATCTCCCGCTACGCAGACTCCCATGGCTATCAAGACGATGGTTACCGATTCGTTTGGCCTTGGAGAGATTGGGTGGTGCAGAGCTTCAACGAAAATATGCCATATGACCGCTTTATAAGTTGGCAACTGGCAGGGGATTTGTTGCCGGAAGCGACCCAGGAACAGCGGCTGGCTACTACATTTCTTCGAAATCACCGAATCAATTCCGAAGCCGGAATAGTAGGAGAGGAGTATAGGGTCGAATACGTCGCCGACCGCACCAATACCTTGGGGAGTGCTATATTGGGGCTGACCCTGGAATGCGCACGCTGTCACGATCATAAGTACGACCCCATCTCTCAAGAGGATTATTACCGCCTTTTTGCCTATTTCAACAATGTGAATGAATTGGGGGAGATTGCCAACGACGGTAATCCTGGTCCGCTAATGATGCTGACCTCAGATGAAGTACAGAAACAGATCGAGTGGTTGGAGAAGGTAATCGAAAAAGAAGAAATCAGCCTGCGCAGCGGGCGCAAGAACATGATAACTTCAGAACCAAACCTTGAGCAAGACCTACGGAAGGGATTGGTAACTTACTACAGTTTTGAAGGGCTTTCTAAAGCCGGCCTTGCGGATCTTGCAAAGCCGGGAAAAGTGGCAAAACTGACCGGGAACCCATCCCTGGTAGCGGGACGTTTTGGCAACGGGTTAAAATTGGGAGAATACGATCGGGTTCGAATCGGAGAAGAGGGTAAATTCGAACGAACCGATGCCTTTTCGGTATCCCTATGGCTTCATCCGACCCAAAAGGATGCTTATACGCCAATTTGGGGAGACCCGAGCAATAAGAATATCGATTTCAAGGGTTTTGGAATGGTTTTAGATAGTCAACGAGTCGCCGTGCGCTTCATCCACGCCCTTCCTCATAACCACATCCATGTGGTAACAAAAGATAGTATTCCTCTGCGCGAGTGGACTCATATTGCCGTCCGGTATGATGGTTCGAGTAGGGCAAAAGGGGTTGAAGTTTTTGTCAACGGGCAAATCCAGGATTTGCATGTAGTACACGATAATTTGTACAAGGGGATGTTGCGACGTGAAATGGTGTTGGGGGGTGGTACGCCCTGGGGAACGTTGGATGGCGCCAGCTTCGATGAATTTCGTGTTTACCATCGCAAGCTGAGCACTTTGGAGATCCAGTACCTTTTTGATGGTGATGATCACTCCTCCAAAGGAAAGCCTGATTTGATTTTAGCGCACGAACGGCTACACCGGGATAAAACGTACGCTACTGTTCAAGTTCGCCTGGACTCGCTCCGTAAATCTTTACACCAGCTTGTAGACACCATTCAGGAAATCATGGTCATGGAGGAAATGACCTCGCCAAGAGCCACATTCGTTTTAGATAGAGGGGTATACGATGCGCCGGCCGAACGCGTATTTCCGGGCGTTCCGATGATACTCGGTTCGCCACCACTTGATCGGACATACAATCGGCTGGAGTTGACCAGCTGGTTAACGGATCCGCAACATCCTTTGGTGGCAAGAGTGGCCGTAAACCGGTTTTGGAAACAACTTTTTGGTCGGGGCATGGTTTCGACACCGATGGATTTTGGTAACCAAGGGGCTTTGCCTTCTCATCCTCAATTATTGGATTGGTTGGCTGTCGACTTCATAGAATCAGGTTGGGATATCAAGGCCATCCTGAAGAAACTGGTACTTTCAGCGACCTATCGACAGCAATCACACATTTCACCTAATGCAAGAACGATGGATCCAGAGAATATCTTCCTGGCCAGAGGACCACGGTTACGTCTTTCGGCCGAGATGCTGCGCGACAATGCCCTGGCGACTTCCGGATTGTTGGTCAGGAAGATGGGGGGACCTCCCGTAAAACCTTATCAACCAGCGGGTTTGTGGAAAGAGTTGGCCCCCATTGGCAATCGCCTATCCACTTATCAACAGGATTCAGGATCGAACCTGTATCGCAGAAGCTTGTATACGATTTGGAAGCGGACGGCACCACCTCCGGCTTTGGTGGCCTTTGACGCGCCGACCCGGGAGTTGTGTCAGGTGGAGCGACAGGAAACCACGACCCCGCTTCAATCGCTGGTTTTATGGAACGACCCGCAGTGGTTGGAAGCAGCTCGAATGATTGGAGAGAGAATGATGAAAGAGGCCGGAACGGAGCCGGAAAAGCAGATTGATTTGGCATTCAGATTGCTCACTTCTAGGTATCCCAAAGCACCGGAAAGAGACCGGCTATTGCAGTATTACGAGAAGCAATTGGCTAACTATCGATCCAATGAAGAGGAGGCAAAAAAATTGTTAAACAAAGGCGACTACAAACGCGATGCCTCTTTAGCTCTGACCGAACTAGCGGCTTGTTCACTGGTGGCACACGCCATAATGAATCTGGATGAAGCCATCGTTAAGTATTAAATGAATAACGGATAGTAAATCATGAACCAACTTTCCAATAGACGGCATTTCCTGCAAAAGACATCCCTGGGACTGGGAGCACTTGCGTTATCAAACCTAATGGGCCCGTCTTTACTAAAAGGTGAAGTTAAAGACGTAAACTTTCCGGTTTCTGGGGATGTTTCAGGCCCTCATTTTCCTGCGAAAGCCAAGCGTGTCATCTACTTATTCCAAAATGGAGGCCCCTCTCAAATGGATTTATTTGACCATAAACCATTACTGCGCAAGATGCACGGCGAGGAGTTACCAGATTCGGTTCGAAATGGACAAAGAGTAACCGGAATGACCTCCGGACAGACTTCCTTTCCATTAGTGGGATCGAATTTTGATTTTGCCCAGTACGGTCGAAGTGGGGCCTGGGTCAGCGAACTATTGCCCCATACCGCTCAGATGGTTGATGAGTTATGTTTCATCAAGTCGATGCACACCGAGGCCATTAACCACGATCCTGCAATTACTTTTTTCCAGACGGGGTCGCAACAGCCAGGTCGACCATCGATTGGTTCTTGGCTCAGCTACGGTTTGGGAAGCGATAACGACGATCTACCCGCGTTTTGCGTTTTGCTTTCGCGTGGGAAAGGGAATAGCCAACCTTTGTATGCACGTCTGTGGGGCAATGGCTTTTTACCTTCGATTCACCAAGGTGTTCAGTTTCGCGGTGGTAAAGAACCCGTACTTTTTCTCGAAAACCCGGCGGGGATGGGCGCTCAGGGCCGTCGTGAAATGTTGGATTGCTTAAAGGACTTGCACAATGCTCAGTTTGAAGAAACAGCCGACCCGGAATTGCAGGCCAGGTTATCCAGGTATGAAATGGCCTATCGCATGCAGACATCGGTACCCGAAGTGATGGATGTTTCAGCCGAACCCGATCACATCTATGAGATGTATGGTGCTGATGCACGCATTCCCGGGACTTATGCCGCCAATTGCTTATTGGCAAGAAGGCTGGCTGAAAAAGGGGTGAAATTCATTCAACTCTACCACCAGGGATGGGATCAGCATAATAATTTGCCCCGAAATCTTGCCCGTCAATGCTTGGATACGGATCAGGCCTCAGCTGCCCTGGTGGCAGATCTCAAGCAAAGAGGTCTGTTGGAAGATACCTTGGTGATCTGGGGGGGAGAATTTGGAAGAACCAACTATTGCCAGGGCAAATTGACACCCGAAAACTACGGTAGAGACCATCATCCCCGTTGCTTTACGGTTTGGATGGCCGGAGGAGGGGTAAAAGCGGGTTATAGCCATGGTCAGACGGACGATTTCTCTTACAACATTTTCAAAGATCCCGTTCACGTCCACGACTTCCAGGCTACCATATTGCATTTACTCGGTCTGGATCACGAACGGCTAACTTTCCGACATCAGGGCAGGAGGTATCGACTGACTGATGTGCACGGAAATGTAGTGCCGGAATTGATGAAATAGCAGTTTGCTATTGTTCTGCCAATAGGATGGTGCCGACAGTTTTAGACGGGGTCTGCTTCAATTCTGTTTTTACGTCCAATTTTCCATTCCGGTCCCGGTCGATCCAAAAAAGCTTTGGATTTGAACTTTCTCTCCTAAAGGACATTTTGAACTTACGACCTTTCCCCGTTAGATATAGCACACCGGTGATTTGTTTGGCACTCCTGGGGAGACCGTATTCGCGCAGCAATGAATTGGAAACTGATTTCAGATTAGATGTGGATACCCCTTGCACGTTAAATTCTCTGCACCAGACCACTACACTGGCCGGTTGCAACAACGGACTGGTTAATTTCTTGAAACTGGATTGACTTTGGGCAGTAAGTACATTTTCGGGCGGAAAGAGAATGGCGGCAATAACAAGGAAAAAACTAAAGATCGTTTTCATTTTGCAACAGGTTTTATTGAAGAATCAGGTGTAAATTCTTGAATTTTCATCGCTGTTACATCACCCATAAGTGTGATTTCCGAATAATTTATCGATGTACAAACCATTTTGTTCCGCGCTGCACAATCCGATGGCTAACGACCTCTCCCGTAATCACATTTCTCATCATGTTGTCGTTCTTACCATTGGTGGAGGCGATCATACACCATTCCATGTTTTCTTTGAAAGTTACTTCACCGCTGGTTGCATTTGGTGTTTGACCAATGATAGGTTCAATTTGGGCGGTAACAAACCGACCGTCCGGACTGTTAACGATGGTCGTAAATTTGACCGCACAGGTGTGTTCGACGTAGCGCTCCGGCCGCTCCGGCCGCTTACTGTTAAAATAGATCCTAATCTCTTCGCCATTTTGAATAGCGGTAATCAGAGCCGAAAGCTCTCCCCGGACAGTTTGACCATCTTTGTCATTTTCGTACAGAAGCGTCCAATTACCTTGGGCGATTCCAGAAACGGTGTATAATAGAAAAAGAGAAAAAGTAAGGATGAATTGGGTCTTCATATGTTTGTCATTAGAAAAATAATGTCTCCCTCCATACGCACGGGAAGAGGGAGACGTTTTTTATGCTTACTGACTCATGGCCAACGCCTCTTCGTAAGAGGGGCCGTAAAGTCCCGGTACGGGTTGTTTACAAGCTCTCAGGTAGGCGATCAATTCACCGCGATGGTGGTACAGATGGTTCATTAAAAAGGATCGGATCACCTGGATTCTTGGCATCGGGGGCATGAGTTCTACACCATTGTTATGCATTGCCCACATCTCCATGAATTTCTCTTCCGGATAGTCTTTCAACGCATCAACCGCACCAGCAATATTCTCCTCCAATTTAGCTTTGATCGATTTCATGGAGGAAATATCTCCTTTGTCGTAATTGTAAGTGCTCATTTCGAGTACGTCCTCATGCAAAGTACTATCCCACCAACTATATATTTCGGCGGTATGGGCGGCCAACCCTGCGATGGTCCAATTGAAGTCGTTGGGTTGGTATTCCAATACCTCATCAGGGATGGCGTTGAATAGCTTTCTGGTATTGTCTGCTTCGAATTGAAGCTCGCCAAGTAGGGATTGTCTTAACATACGCATTTACAGTTTTAAGATTAAAAAATAGGTAGCCGATAAGATCGCCTGTTTAAGAGATGGAAATATTGATTGTGAAGCCCGATGTTGGTAAATCTAGTGAAATATTTGTTTTTAAACAAAAAGTTGGTATTATTTATTTGTTAAATTGGGGTTTAATAATGTTCCCTTAGTTGCAATGTATCCTACACAAAGTTGCACCATGTGGAAAAAGTAATCGATGTTAAAGAAATTGATCCGATCGTTTTTTGCAGTGTGGTAACCGGGAGTAATGTCGTCATCCGACCATGCTTCGCCCAGTAATGCAGCGGAAAACCCCTCGTCCCAGAAAGCACCGTGGTCACTATTGGGGGTGCCGGGGTCGACGACTTTGGGCACCAGGTTCAGATCGTAGTCTTTTACGACTTTGATCAGGTCATCGCGAATGGTGTAGGAATCGGCAATGTTGCGAACATCAATATCAAAGAGGCGATCGTCATTGCTGTCATAGGCCATCATGTCCATGTTCATGACGGCGAGAATATTGTCTTTGTTTTCCGCAGCTGCCCTGGCGTAATTTTTGGCACCAACCAGGCCAATTTCTTCCTCGTCCCAAAGGGCATAGACAATGGTGTTTTCAAAGTTGTTTTTTGAAAGGATGCGGGCAGATTCCAGTACTGCCGTAGTGCCGCTGGCATTGTCATCGGCTCCGTGATCGCCTACCGCATCGTAATGAGCGCAGATGAGGTAGATATTATTGGGATTGGTCTTGCCTTTTTGGACCGCGACAATGTTGCGACCGGTATTGCTGTATCGGATATCGGAGACATCCAAGCCATAAGATGAAAAGACCTCCGAAAGGTATCCGGCGGCCAAGTCGTTTCCTTCTGCACTGACCCGGTGTCGAATCAGTACCGTTCGACCATCGACCGTCTGAATGGAATCCTCACCGGAAAGATTGCGAACCATTTGTACGATACCTTCTTGGGAAACCTGGTCGATGAGGTCTTTCACCGTTTGTGCCGATGGAAAGAAAGGGAAGGCAAAGAAAGAAAACAGGCAAAACGCCAATTGTTTCATTGGAATCGAGTTGATCTTTCCCCAATATACTACAAAACGTACGTTTGCTAATTATTCCTTTTTTCGGATTTTCTTTTCACGGCCGGAAGCACTGTCTAT
This sequence comes from Saprospiraceae bacterium, assembly GCA_028284395.1. Lineage (GTDB taxonomy): Bacteria > Bacteroidota > Bacteroidia > Chitinophagales > Saprospiraceae > JANQRV01. The sequence continues at coordinate 2,758 of JANQRV010000079.1, read as the reverse complement.
TGAATAGACTCACCTAAAACAAAATAGTTTATTATTTCACCCTAAACTATTTTGTTTTAGGTGAGTCTAAGAATTCTATAGTAAAAGCAAGAATTCTTCATTTAAATTGGGTGAGGGAAAACCAATTGCCGGAATCATCTTTGAACATCGCCTCGATGCCGTAAAACTCTTCGGTTGGTTCTTTGGTGAATTCCACTCCTTTCTCCTTTAATTCCTGATAAGTTGCGAAGACGTCAACCGTTTGGAAAACGCCGCAACCGAAAGTACCTTTTCGGACTAATTCAGATAACTGACTGGCAATTTCTTCGGTAAACATACCGCCCTTGTGGATGGGCATTAGCGTAATCTCCAAGTCGGCCTGCCCACGTGGAGAGACGGTCAGCCAGAAAGCTCCACCTCCGATGGGCACTTTCATTTTTTCGGTGAAGCCCAGTTTGTTGACGTAGAAATCATAAGCGCTGTCTTGATCGATGACGTAGATGCTGGCGTGGGATAATTTTGCAATCATATCTTTTTTGCTTTAAACATACGTTCAAAGAACGAATAACGATGGCAAAAATGACTATCGAAAATTGCTATTCATTCCAACCGTAGGCGTGAACAAAACAATTGGGAACGAAGCGAAAGGGTGTTTCCCTTTGTGCTTGTTGATTTCGCTGTTGTGCAGTAACGTATTCCCCGGGTGTAAGACCAACGTGTTTGCGGAATAGGGTGATGAAAGATGGAATGCTGGTGAAACCAACGGCAAAACAGACGGAGGCAATGGAATCTCCTTCCAATAAGCGCTTTTTAGCAGCGTTGATTCTAACTTCCGTTAAGTATTTATGTGGAGAAGTCCCAAAGGCCTGCTTGAAGAGCCGAAGAAAATGGTATTTGGAAAAATGAGCCTGGTCGGAAATTCTTGTCAGGTCTATATTTTCCGCATAGTGGTCGTCAATAAAGCGTTTGGCTTCTACCACCCTGCGGTACATATACATTTTTGGATGAAACTCTTGCTGTTCCTTCATTTTAACAGGTTCTAAGTAAAGCCCTTTAAAGCGAATCGTTCTATAATGAGCCTATTGGAAATCGGCTGTATGTCATACCTTTTATCGAGGTACTCCAGCATTTGATCACCCTCCTCGACATTGGTGCCTAGAATGGCTTCGCCGGCCAGGATTACTTCGTAGTCGTATTCATAGGCGTCGATGGCGGTTTGTCCGACGCAAACATTCGTAGAATATCCGCATAAAATGATCTGACGACAGTCGAGGTTACGTAACATCTTGTCCAGATCAGTTCTGATGAAAGCACTGGTACGGGTCTTTGTCAGGTAGATCTCGTGCTTTGCCGTGTGAACGTCCGGAGAATATTCAGCTTCGCGACTCCCTTCAATGAGTCTTGCAACATTGTTTTTTAGGGCCCACTGGTTCCAGGTACTTTTGTCGGCTTTGTGTACGGTCTGAATTTTTATGATCGGCCAACGATAATGTTCAAAAAACCGAATCAGCTCATTTGACCTTTCAATAAGGGCGGCAACGGCATGGAGTTTTTCGTCGCTTCCGACTTCCATAAACCATCTTTGTAGATCGACGACTAGTAATGCCGGTGTTGCCTTCATGAAAGAATGTGGTTGATGCCTTTTATCGGTTATAACTTAAAGATAGGACTTGTAACATTGGAGCGCCATGTTTATTGCAAAAAAAAAATCAAAGCCCCTGGGAACACCCAGAGGCCTTTGTTTTGCTCTTACTAAGTAAATTTGGGATCAGCGATTCAACAACTGGTCACAGAACACCTTCGGAATGAGCACCTGGTCGACGACAATGTCGACCTGATCGCTGTTGGCGGTGATGGTCAAACGTCCGTTGTCCAATACCGTTTGGCTGGCCTGGATCATTGCTTCTCGAATGGAAAAGGCCTGGCCACCGATAATAGCATAAAAATCATAAGCTTTGTTTAACTCTAAGTAGCGCGAAGAAACCCTGCCTTGACGGCCACCTCCCAGGTAGGTGTACCGATAGCAGCCGGATTCCCGATAGTATAAGTAGATACTGGGGAAAATATGAAAGTCACTGCCGCCACTGTTCGAACAGGTCCCCGAAAGCACAATATTGGTGATCGGCTTTGACGGCAAAACGATGTTCGATGCATCGACGGTCAAGTTGGAGGTGCAGGAGCTGGTAAAAGTCGTTTCATAAAGTACGTTGGACGTGCCGAAACCGGGACGGCAGTAGCTCGTTCTGTTGTCCTCCAAAATCTGGAACTTAACGGTTCGGCCGGAGGGTACATTGTAATACCTGAACAATTGTCCGTTTCGAAACCAGATGTAGCTGCGGCGACCATAACGTCTTCCGGAATTGGCATCCACAAACTGGACCGGGTAGTAGCGATAACTGTTGGGGCCGGACTGCGGAGAGCCCTGTATGGTTACGTTAGCCCGGGTGCGGAAGCAACCGCGTCTGCGGTACCGATAGAACCAACCCCAGTGCCAATGCGATAAGTGATTGAGGCCATAGGATGCCGTTAATTGCCCATCAGCATTTTTTTTGATCGGTGCCATTCCTTCCTGTGTCCATTGGCCCGTGTCGTCATCGTGACTCCATACCGGTACCATGTCTCCTTCTTTCACGATTTCTTCGGTGTCGGGATTGTAGGCGTCGGGGTTCACGCCAACTTCGACCTCCACCGGTTGAGAAAAGGTCTTTACTTTATCTTTGTTGCGCTTGATTTCCAATTGGACAACACCAACCGGTTCGAATTGCAATGGGCCAATCTC